>JALZWA010000095.1 GCA_023299815.1 Akkermansiaceae bacterium | reverse complement strand
CAGGGCCGGCGTCCGCCGAACCGCGCCGAGCAGCAGCAGATGGCCGGAGAGGTCGCTGAAGCGCTTGATGGTGAGCGCTCGCTCGTGATCGAGGCCGGCACCGGAGTGGGGAAGTCATTGGCCTATCTGATCCCTGCGATTCAGTATGCCATTCGGGAGAATAAGAAGGCGGTGCTCTCCACGCACACGATTAATCTGCAAGAGCAGTTGGTGGGAAAAGATTTACCCATTGTGCGGAAGTTACTTTCTCATGATTTCGATGCCGCTCTGTTGAAAGGGCGGGGGAATTATCTCTGCCCACTGCGTCTCCGCAGGGCGATGGATAATGGAGGGGACCTTTTCACTTCTTCAGAGCGCGAGGAGCTCATGGCGATCTGGAAATGGTCGGAGACGACGCATGATGGGACGCGCAGTGATCTCGACTTCGAGCCCGCGCTCAAGGTCTGGCTTCAGGTCTGCAGTGAGTCGCATGTCTGCACGCAGAAGACCTGCGCGCCGCGCGGAAATTGCTTTTTTCAAGAAGCCCGAAAGAAGGCTGCGGCGGCCACGGTCTTAGTGGTGAATCACAGCCTCTTTTTCTCGCTCCTGAATCCAGAGGATGAGTGGCACGAGAAGGAAACCGGTTTTTTGGTGCCCAATGATTTCGTCATTTTCGATGAAGCACACACTTTGGAAAGTGTTGCCGCGAAGTCGCTCGGCCTTCGTGTCAGTCAGGCAAGTTTGCGCTTCGATCTCCAGCGACTTTATCATCCCAAGACTGGAAAAGGTCTCCTCAAGTATGCCGGCGCAACTGATGCGATGCACGCCGCCCGGCACGTCTTAGAACAGGCGGATTTGTTCTTTGATGCCATCGGAGAAGAGGCTGTCTTTAAGGACTGGTCCCGCGAGTGCCGCGTCCGTGAACCGGAGCTGGTCGATAACACTCTTTCCGAACCTCTGCGTGAGTGCTGGGGCGCCATCGAGCAAGCAGCAGATGGGCTCGAGGATGAGACCAAGCGCAATGAACTTATGGATGGCGCGCGCCGCCTCCGCGAGCTCCATGGCGGGATCAAGCTCTTCCTCGATCAAGATGATGATGACAGTGTCTACTGGGTTGAGAAGGGGGGGAATGAAGGCACTTCGCTGAGTCTTAATGCCGCGCCCGTGAATGTGGCCTCGCTCTTGAGGCCGATTCTTTTTGGTCCCGATAAATCATGCATCGCCACCAGCGCCACGCTGGGCACGGGCGACGATCAGCTCCGCTATTTCCGCGAGCGCGTCGGTGCCGAGCACGTCCCCGCAGTGAAGATTGGCAGTCCCTTTGATTATCAGAAGCAGATGGCGATCTATGTCATTAAATCGATGCCGGATCCGCGCGATGACGACTACGAGAAGATGCTCGTCCACTGGATTGAGCGCGTCTTGATCAAGACCGAGGGGAAGGCCTTCGTGCTCTTCACAAGTCACCGCCTTTTGCGCTCTGTCGCTGAAACCATGGAAGACTTTTTCGACGACCATGGCTGGACGCTCCTCGCGCAGGGATCAGGAATGCCGCGTCAGAAAATGGTGGAGACCTTTCGTGAGGATATCAACAGCGTGCTCTTCGGCACCGATAGCTTCTGGGCAGGTGTCGATGTCCCCGGCGAGGCGCTGAGCAATGTCATCGTCACACGCATTCCCTTCGCTGTCCCCGATCACCCACTGACCGCAGCCCGCCTCGAAGAGATCGAGGCCGAGGGAGGGAATTCCTTCATGGACTACTCGGTTCCAGAAGCCGTCATCAAGCTCCGTCAGGGAGTCGGTCGTCTTATTCGCTCGAAAAAGGACAAGGGCATGGTCGTGATTCTCGACAATCGCGTTGTCACCAAGCGCTATGGAAAAACCTTTCTCGCAGCTCTTCCAGAGGCCCCTGTGACGATCGTTTCCTAACCAGCGAGCGCCTTAAGCTTTGCTACTGGCCACTGGTTTGGGGCCGTCGCGACTTCACCGAGGTAGCCGTAGTTTAAAAGGGACCCCATTTTCATCATTTCGGGTCTCGCCTCGGCCCCCAGCGATCCCATTCCCATCACTGAGAGAGGCTTTCCGCCTTGGAGAAGGGCACGGTGGATTTCGAGATCACTTTCAGAGTTCACCATTGTCGCGAACTTGTGAATATCTGCGATGTCTCCAATTTTGGCAGTCAAAATATCCAGCGGAGGTGTCATTTCAAAGTTGTGAAAAGATCCCACGATGGTGACGCCCGCCTTTTTTGCGGCGTCGATGACATCCCTGAGTGGGTAGAATGAGCGCAGCTCGATATCGATCGCCGTGGCATAGGGGAGGAGTGCCATATAGGCCGCTCGACGCTCCTCCACAGAGCAATTATTTTGCCCGCCTTCCTCTGGCCCTCTCGCTGTTAAGAGAAGGGGACAGGGGCATTGTTTAGCATAGTTGATCACCTCCTCGCCTGCGCCGAGTGAATCAAGCCGGAGCTCGATCATATCGCAGTCGGCGGCGAGCATCTTAAAAGCCGCCGCATCCGCTACCGCACCGACCACGAGGACGCGCTCCAGATGAAAGGGCTCTTCTTGCTTCATAAGTCGAGTCTGTCTTGTCATGACGCTGATGTCAAATGAGCCTTACTTCAGAGACGTGCTACGCTGTCAATCGTGAAAAACATCATGATTTTTGGGGTTTTTTGCTAGCCGACCCGACCTCTCATTCACTAGCTTGCTTGAAATCGCATCGATTACATGATGAAGGGGAAAAAATTACGCAATACCGTGGCCATCTTAGGCCTCGCCCTGGCCTCGGCCTCAGTTACTTTTGGGCAGGAGGAAGTGCCGCTCAGTAAGGATAATAAATTCAATGTTGGGAGCCTTGAGTTTACCGATATCCCATCTCCTGATATTAGCACTGGCGGTGTGAATAAGAGATTCAAGCCCAAGGATTGGCTTGAGATCGAAGTTCCCTTCAAGGTTCAAAGGATGAAGAATCCCCCAAAGGATGATTATCTCGACTCAGTCACGGTGAAGTGGTGGGTTGTTGTCAAAGGGCAAGACCGCAAAACATACCTAGTGGAGAAAGAGGTCACGCATGTAAATATTCCTGTCGATGAAGAGGTAGTAGCGGCCATTTACATTTCACCCAATGCCTTGCGTCGCATTACCGGTAGCTCTTCCGCGAGTAAAAGCGATTTAGAGGCGATCGGTGGCGAGATTCACTACAACAGTGAAATGGTAGGTTTCTTCAGTCACGGACAGCCAAATGGTTGGTGGCGAAAGGATCTTGGTAAAAATGTCGAGCGCACCGGTAAATTCCCGCTCCTCGATAAGAATGAAACACCTTTCAAGTTTCTTTGGTATGATCGCTACGCAGAGATCGCGCCTAAGAAGAACTAATTTATAGGCTTCTTAACCGGAGCACGGCTAAGAGGAGCCGTTATTCTTTTCACCTGAGCCTCAAATTACTCAGGTTTTATCTGATAAAGCTCGCAGAACATACACAACCATGGCTGATACACAGTCGATCATCGCACTCAATATTGGATCCCAGCGGATTTCTATGGGCGTCTTCGCCCAGACCAAAAAGGGCTTAGTCCTGAAATCGCAGGGAGCAACTAGCATTCTCGCCGATCCCGCTACCGAGGCGGCCCGCATTCCGCAGGTCCAACTCGCTATTAAGGAATTGGCTAAAGGACTGAAACTTGGCAAGCAAAAGGCAGCCTACTCGCTCTCGGGCCAGTCTGTCTTCGTTCGCTTCGTCAAGCTTCCACCTCTTGAAGAAGAGAATGTCGAGGAACTCGTCCGCTTCGAAGCACAACAGAACGTTCCTTTTCCCATCGATGAAGTCGTATGGGACTGGGAGATCCTCAAGACTCCAGGAATTGAGACCGAGGTTGTTCTCGTTGCCATCAAATCGGATTCTCTCAACGATCTCAATGAGGTCGTCGCTGAGACTGGTCTTGGAACTCGCCTCGTAGATGCCGCTCCTACAGCGCTCTACAATGCGCTTCGCTATAACTATCCAGATCTCAGTGAAAGCACACTCCTTCTCGATGTTGGAGCAAAGACCTCCAACCTCATCTATGCTGAGGGTGATAAATTCTTCACCCGTAGCGTGCCTGTCGGGGGAGCGTCTCTCACCAGCGCCATCGCCAAGGAATACAATGTCTCCTTTGCAGAGGCTGAAAATACCAAGCTCACTGCCGGCCTCGTCGTTCTCGGTGGTGGTCACGCTTCTCAGCTTGATGAAGCCACCGCAAACTTGGGCACCGTGATTCGGAACGGTCTTACTCGCCTCACCGCAGAAGTCGCTCGGACCACCCAGCTCTTCCGCAGTCAGCACGGAGGTGCCGCGCCTAAGAAGGTCCTTCTTGCTGGAGGGGGAGCGAACCTTCCTTACATGAAGGAATTTCTTGAGGAGAAGCTCAATATTCCTGTTGAAATTTTCAATCCTCTCCAGCGGATCTCCGTTGGAAAAGGTGTCGATGTCGAAGCACTCGGTGCTGAAGCTCACATGATGGGTGAGATGGTTGGCCTTGGACTCCGCGCTGCGGAAAAGGCCACCATTAATATCGACCTCGTGCCTGACGTGGTTCAGGCCGAGCGGGATATTACCCGACGCAAGCCCACCTTGATCGCTGCCGCGGCAATCTTCCTCGGGGGACTCGCGCTCTGGCCTGTCTTTAATATCCTCACCGCTAACGACGGAAAGGCTGTTATTAAAGACTCCAAGACTGAAGAGCAGGCTCTCACCGGGCCAGCCAATCAGTTGAGGAAAATCCTCAAAAAGGAGAAGGAGTCACAGACCCTTATCAATTCTTACGAGGCTGCTGAGAATGGGCGCTTGTCAGTTCTTACTCTCATCGATGACCTCTCGAATCACATGGTCAGTGACCAAGTGTGGGTGACTGATCTTGAGCCACGTGCGAATTATGCCCCTATCCTAGATGAGGGAAATGATGCCGTGATCAATGAAGGCTTCGGTATCGCGCCCTATGGAAAGCAAGTCTTCCTCCCGAAGGAGAATAACATGGCCGACTGCATCGTCATCCGAGGCTTCTGCCGCAGTAACCGGAATGGCGTTCTCGCTCTCGTCGCGAATCTTCGCAAGTCCGATCTTCTCAACTTCACTTGGGATAAAAAAGAACTCTCAGAAGGCCAGATCGTGAAGACGATCGAGGCGGCTCCTGCCGAAGGTAATTATGCCGCACCTTTCGAGATCATCGTTCCTCTCAAAACACCTATTTCACTCAAATAACTTTCCCAATTTCCAACCATGAACTGGTTTAAAGAAAACAAATTCCTCGGCGGTCTCCTAGCGGTGACTGCCCTCATCGCCGGGCTGCTCGTCTTCCTTGGCTTCAAGACTGCCGCCTCGCGCGATCTTGTCGCTGATGATGTCGCTGCGCAAAATGACAATATGACCGAGATGAAAGCTCTCGATCCCTATCCTACCATCGAGAGCGTCGCTGAGAAAAAGGCGAATCTCAAAGAGGTCGTCGCTAAGGCTGAAGCCATGCAGGCCAAATTCCTAGCCTTCCGCCCTGAGTCCCTTGAAAATATCACCGTCAGCACCTTTTCTGACCGTCTCAAGCAAGCCGACACTTCCGTCCGCGCCGCTTTTGACGAAAAGGATGCTGATATGCCCAATGATGCTTACCTTGGCTTCGAGCAATACAAAGGCTCTCTTCCTAAGGACAGTGCTACCGGCATTCTTGCCTATGAGCTTTCTGCCATCGAGTGGCTCTTCACCGAGCTTGCCAATGCAGAGGTCTCAAAGGTGGTAAACTTCAATCGCAGCGTCCTTCCTCCCGAGGAAGGGAAGAAGTGGGACGAAAAGCCTCCCAGAAGGAGAGCCACAAAAGGCAAAAGCAAGAGGAGGTCAGCTCCCGCAGCACCCACTCTTCCTATCGCCAAGCGTCTCCCCATGGATCTCACCATTCAGGGGTCCGAGGAGTCTGTTCGTAAAGCCATCGAGGCCATCGCCAACTCTCAGAAATTCTTCTTCGAGACTCGGATTGGACGCATCAAGAACTACGCGCCTGTGCCTTCCTCACAAGGGATCAAGCGCGCCAAGATCGAGGAGGTTGAACCTGATGACGACTTCGGAGTCGTCGAAGGGGATGATCCAGCCGAGGAGGCTGCTTCTACTTTTGCAACTCAGATCCTCCAGCGTGTCGCCGGTGGAAATGATGTTTCCGCTTACATTCGTCTAGATCTCCTGTTGTTCGACGAATCTCTTAAATTCCCAGCCATCAAGTAACCCACAAGAACCATGTCCTGGATGTCCCAAAATTATCATAAAGCCGCCCTCGGGGGTGGAGTCGTTGTTCTTGCCGCAGTCGGTTACCTCTCTTGGAGTAAGGGAGCCGCGATGCAAGCCGAGTTCGAATCAAATTCTTCCGGAGGGAAGGGTGACAACACCGCCGTCACGGGGGGGGAGAGGGCTGAGATCCTCGTAAAGTCTCTTGGTGATCTCAATCCGCTCAACGCGAAACCCATTCCTGAGAGCGGGCGCATCGTAAACCTCTTCACAAGTGTCGATCTTTTCGTTGCCAATGGTGACGTTGAAAATCCGATCGACCTCTTAGATGCCGATCTCGGTGATGTGCATTCTCCCATTCCCAACTCTTGGTGGGTGAAGAATGACGTGGATCCAAGCTTTTCGGACTCGCCGCAGCGAGATCAAGATGGCGATGGCTTCTCCAATCTTGAAGAATTCGAAGCTGAGACCGATCCTGCAGATCCCAAGAATTACCCGCTTCTCGTCCACAAACTTGTGGTCAAGAATGTCGATTCGACCTATTGGCTCCTTGAGCTTAATTCTAGTCTTGGAGATAATAATTTCCAGTTTCGCTATAATGACAGCAAGAAGGTGAGTCTGCGCATGAGCGCCACCAGTAATGTCAAGATTGGTGACGTCTTCTTCAAGGATGGTCCTAAGAAGGAGCGCTTTAAGGTCATCGAGAAGATCGAGAAGGAAGTCGAAGAGCGCGGTAAGAAGGTCAAAAGAACCTTCGCTGTCGTCGAAGACCTCAAATCAAACAAAGGAAATGTCCAATTTCACGCTCCTTTGAGACCAAAGACTGAGGTTAAGAAGAACTTCTATCGCTTTGATAACACCGTCACCTTCATCCTCAATGCCGCCGGCCAAGAGGGGAAAGAGATCGTCGTGGAGGAAAACACATCCTTCAAGGTCACTGCCGATGGTAAGACCCTCGAGTATAAGCTTCTCGAAGTCGACATGGGTGAACGACCCTTCATTAAACCGCTCGCGGCAATCGTAGAATACGATGATGGGGGCGAGAAAAAGACCCGCCGCATCGAATTAAAGTAGAAAATCACCCTGACTTTAAAGAAAACTAACGAATTTAGTGGAGGAAGGTAAAAAAAAGCTTCCCACCACCCCCATATTTTAACGAATGTTCAACAAGATCATGCAGAAAAGACACACACACCTCACCAATTGCACATTGATGGCTCTCGCGGCCCTCTCTGTTTCGCCTCTGGCGCATGGACAAGGTAGTCTCCCAGCTCAGGAATTGATTCGTCGCCAAGCGGCGGTTCAGAATGCCGATGAGCTTCTTATCGAAGGCCGCAAGGCTTACGCTGAGGGAGATTACGATACGGCGGTTCAAAAATACCGTCAGGCACTTAATGACCTGCCTTATGGAACCGCTACCACGGCGCGACGCGCTGTTTTACAACAGCACTTGCAAGACGGTAGTGTAGCCCTCTCTACAAACCAGCGCCGCATGGGTAAGTATGAGGAAGCTCGCGATCTCCTCAATGAGGTTGTCGAATCTGATCCAGACAATACCGCAGCTAAGCAGCAGCTTGAGTATCTTGATGATCCCATCAGAACGAACCAAGCACTGACCTTTGACCACACTCAGAATATCGAGAAGGTTAAGCACTCACTCTATCGTGGAGAAGGCGCTTACGACCTCGGCCTTTATGACAAAGCTGAGGAGCACTTCCACAATGTCCTTCGCATTGACCCATACAACAAGGCAGCACGTCGCTGGCTTGAGCGCTGTGCGTCGATCAAGGCTGACTACTACCGTGCCGCCTATGACGAGCAACGCTCGCGCATGCTCATGGAGGTCGACAAGGCTTGGGAGCGTTCCCTTCCTCCTGTCGGTATTCAAGGTCCAGATCTCTCCCTGTCATTTGACGAGGGTGCAGGAAGAACCTCGATCTCAGCTAAACTGCAGCAGATCATCATCCCTGTCATCGACTTCCAGGACACCACAGTTCAGGAAGCAATTGATTTCCTTCGTGTCCGCTCCAAGGAGCTTGATGACACGACCCTCATTGATTCTGAGAAGGGGATCAACTTCGTGGTCAAGGGCAACACCGTCTCCGGAGCTGGAGATGCTGCTATTGACGCAGAAGCTGGCGACCTAGGCGGTGGTGACACCGGTGGAGCTCGCATCGATTCTCTTAACATCACGAATGTCCCTCTCGGGGTTGCTCTCCAGTATATCTGTGAGAAGGCTCGTCTCCGCTACAAGGTCGACGAATATGCCGTGACTCTCTTACCCATCGGTGCGATTGGAGGCGAAGATGTCGTCAATCGCCGTTGGACCGTTCCTCCTACCTTTATCACCTTCATCGAAGGTGGCAGTGGTGATGGCGGCGGCGGAGGAGACGTTGATCCTTTTGCTGACGCTGGTGACGGCGGTGGCGGAGTGATCAAAGCGCGTAAGGCAGTCAAGGTCCTCCTTGAAGACAATGGCGTCAGTTTCAGTGCTGACGGATCATCTGCAAACCTTCTCAATGGCACGCTCATCGTCAATAACTCCCCAACTCAACTTGAGCTGGTGGATGCGATCGTGAAGGCTTCCTTCACAGACACGCCACGTCAGATTAAGATTCTTACCAAATTCGTTGAGGTTTCTCAGGAAAATGGTGAAGAACTCGGCTTTGACTGGGTCATTACTCCATTCGGAACCAATCGCCTCTTCGCAGGTGGTGGAACGGTGGGTTCTGGATCAGATCGTCTCGCAAGTGACTTCATCAGCCCAGTGGATTTCACAACGATTCCTGGTATTCCAGCGGCGACAGGGGACTCTGTCTCTAATATCGTCACTGGTGGAAACCGCAGTGGTGATTTTGCCATCAACCGAAACAGCATTGATGCGATTCTTAACAATCCATCTCGCACCGCTCAGAACACGAGTGTGGCACCTGGCATCCTCTCTCTCACTGGCCTTTTCAGTCAGGGACAGGTCCAGATGATCATGCGTGGTCTCTCCCAGAAAAAGGGGACGGATGTCATGACCGCTCCAAGCGTCATGGCTCGTCCGGGAGATAAGGCGACCATCGAGATCATTCGTGAGTTTATTTACCCCACCGAATACGAACCACCCGAACTTCCTAACTCTGTTGGAACGACTGGCGGAACCACTGGTGGAACTGGAACAACTGCTGGAATTTTCCCAGTGACACCAGCGACTCCTACTAGTTTCGATACTCGGAACACAGGTGTGATCCTTGAGATTGAGCCGAACGTCGGAGCAAATGACAGCGTCATTGACCTCCGCTTTGCTCCTGAGATTGTCGAGTTCGAAGGCTTCGTAAACTACGGTAGCCCGATTACTTCACCAGCTTCTGATGCTCTTGGTAATGCGATTCAGATCGTAATTACTGAGAACCGCATCGAGATGCCGATCTTCTCAACTCGTAAGGTGACCACCGGAATCACCATCTATGACGGCTACACCGTCGCAGTGGGTGGTCTCATGCGTGAGGATGTTCAGTCTGTGGAGGATAAAGTTCCTGTTCTTGGAGATCTCCCCTTCATCGGGCGTCTTTTCCAGACCAAGGCTGAAAACCACATCAAGAGTAACCTGATCATCTTCGTGACTGCAGAGATCATCGATGCCACAGGCCGCCGCGTGAGAGCAGCAGCTGAGAGTGAAGGTGCTGGTGCTCCTTCAAACACTGGCCTTCTCCCTGGTTTGGGTAACTAAAGGTTATTTCTCATCATTCTCAAAACGGGGTCCTCGACAGGGCCCCGTTTTTTTTGTCTCTCCCTATGAACGTGAATTCATCTCCAGAGGAAAAGAAGCTGTGCCTCGGGCTCACCGGGGGGATTGCTACTGGCAAATCCACGGCGCTGAAACTGATCCAAAGTAAGCTGCCGGCGGTTACAGTCTTCGATGCCGATGAATCAGTGCAAGGGCTTTTGGCTCGTGAGGATATCGTTTCTCTTATTATCAGTGAGCTAGGAGAGGTGGTGAGAGGGGCTGAGGGAGGATTGGATCGGGTCGCTCTCCGCCAATCTGTCTTCGCACATTCTGGAAAGCGGAAAGCCTTGGAGGGGATTCTCCATCCAAAGGTTCGTGAGGAATGTCTTGAGAAACGGGAAGAATGGCTTAGAAATAGTGCATCGGCGATGTTTGTCGCGGACGTTCCTCTTCTCTTTGAAGGGGGGTTCAGTTTCTTTCAGGATCTGAATCTTGTGATTGCCACCTCGATGGAGACACAACGTTCACGCTTGAGGGACCGCAATCATTTCGGTGATGCGCTCATTAGCTCAATCCTAGCTGCTCAACTTCCCATCATGGAAAAAGTAGCACGGGCAGATCTCGTCTTCTGGAACGAAGGGCCTCTGCAGGTTCTCGAAAACCAGATTGATCACTTTATTGCAGAAAATACGATTCATGAATGACGCCCCAGAGCCCGAGCTTCCCGCTCAAGAGAGTCCGGAAGTAGAAAAAACTTCGCCTAAGAAGAAAGCGGCCAAAAAAGTTGCTAAAAAAGCGGCTAAGAAAGCAGCAAAAAAAACTGTCAAAAAGGCAGCAAAGAAAGCGGCTAAAAAAGCCGCTCCAAAGAAGGAGAAGCAGCTTGAGGAGATCCCAGATCAGCCTGCTGAGCAAGAGGTGCTCGCCCTGCAGCCCGGCGTCGAGATCGTCAGTCCGCTCGTGGAAGTCGTCGCGGAGAAAGCGCCGACTGATGAAAAGAAGCGGCAAGACGAGAGAAAGCCCGCTCAGGAAGAGACGGAAGAAGGCGAGAGGAGGTCCAAGCCTGCGCGTGAGCCTAAGCCTAAGAGAGAGCTGCCTCCACCTCCTGAGGTGCCAGAAGCGGTGATTCTTTCGGAGTTCCGAGAGCAGTCTTTGGTCGATCTGTATGCGGAGATTGAGCGATTGCCGTTGAGGATCCCAACACAGGCTTCCAAGGCGCAACTGGTCTACACCATTTTATCCTGCTACGCGACTCACGGGACCAAGATTGAAGGGCAGGGGGTCTTGGAATTAGCAAACGATAACTTTGGAATGCTCAGAGATCCCAAGCGGAGTTTTCGAAATTCCCCTGATGATCTCTATTTGCCGATGGCAATGATCCGAGATCACAATCTCAGGGAGGGACAATCGCTAAAGGTCTCCGTCAGACCTCCTCAGGGACGCGATAAATATCTCTCGGTGGACGAAGTTCTGGAAGTGGAGGGTTGCTCGCTTGCGGACTATAAGGCCCCGGCGCCTTTTGACTATCTCACTTCTCTTTTTCCTGAAGAGCGCTTTGTGCTCGAGTTAGATGACGATGCAGGCCTTGCCGTGCGCGTGGTCGATCTTGTCGCTCCCCTTGGAAAGGGTCAGAGAGGATTGATCGTTGCTCCTCCGCGCGGTGGAAAAACCATCCTTCTGAAGCAAATTGCGAAATCATTGCAAAAAAATCACCCCGAAGCCGAGTTGATGGTGCTCTTGCTTGATGAGCGTCCAGAGGAGGTCACTGACTTTGAGGACATGGTGGGGGGGAATGTGTTTGCCTCGACCTTTGATGAATCTTCTAAGCGACACGCTCAAGTCGCTGCTCTCGTGCTAGAGAGAGCCCGGCGCTTGGTCGAACAGGGCAAAGATGTCGTTATTTTACTCGATTCTCTCACTCGTCTGGCTCGGGGTTATAATAATGCGATGCGTGGAGGGCCCATTGGCTCTGGAGGAGTGAGTCCTAAGGCAATCACGGAGACCCGGAAGTTCTTCGGCGCAGCTCGAAATTTGGAAGAGGGGGGGAGTTTGACGATTCTCGCGACTTGTCTTATCGAGACCGAAAATCGGATGGATGATGTTATTTTTGAAGAATTGAAGGGAACTGGCAATATGGAGGTCCGCTTGGATCAACTCTTGGCTGAACAGCGCATTTATCCGGCCATTCATATCCCTCAAAGTGGCACCAGAAATGATGATCGCCTCTACCATCCGGACGAATTGCCGAGAGTCTTGGATATCAGGCGTCACCTCGCAGCTTTACCGATTGGGGAGGCGATTGAAGTTCTTCTTGGGGGCCTCGCGAAAACAAAAACCAACGCAGAACTTCTTCTGAAGGGCTTGCGCTGATTTTGCGCTTGCCCTTGCTCCAGCAGGATCGCTAGCTTTCAAGGAGTCTGCATAATCCCGTTTTTTTCAGTGGTAATTTGCTGCCTTTGAAATTCGGGAGACTGTAATTTCTCCTTGCCACGTTCAGATGGCACATGTAAATACATTTGAAACACCTTCGACCACATACTTCATGAATTTTAAAACCAGTTTTCTTGGGGCCTTAGCGCTAACGCCTCTATTGTCTTCGGGGCAAGCCATACTCAATTTCTCGGATCAGAAGACTTATCGACAGTTCAATGACCGAGACTTAACTTTCGAAGGGGGAGCGCTCAATTTGGCGTTGACTGACGGTAATGCCCAAGTTGCGGGGTGTTTATTTGCGCCAAGTCTCTTGCTGATTCCGCCCAATCTCACCTGTCCTTTAGGGACAACTGGTTTTGTGACCTCAGGTGACCTAGATGGAGACGGGATTCGTGATACAAATCTCTATTTTTCAATTGCTAGTATTCAGCGGGCCATACAGGTCGACCCTTTTCAGACCAGCCGTATTCGCTTGTCTGCAGCACCCCCATCATCGCTTTCACGTCCCCTTGGAGGTGCGAGTTGGGTTGATTCGAGTATTGTGATTTGGTTTAATCAAATCACTTTTCCTATTCAGGCCTTTGAGCTCACTCAGTATACCTCAACGAGAGGCTATGGAGTGAACCAACTTGAGGATCAATTAGATGAAATTGTCCCAGGAACATACATTTTCGAGTTTCCTCGTATCAACGATACCATTAACGCATTTCCAATCAGGATTTCCCATCTCCAGATGATCGAGGCTTGGCCGGGACGGGGGAGGGTTCCAGGCCCTAATGAATTCACCATGCTTCATGATGGAGATTGGGTTGATGGGAATATTGAAGTCGACCCCACGGTCTTTTTTAGATTCAATTGGCGAGGCTTTAACGGTGAGTCGACTATTGCTTCCGATTCTACTTTTTTCTCCATGCAGCGGACTTTCGACAGCGATGATGGTCTTTTCCCAGCTGGATTTGTTGTGTTTCCTCCATACAATCCCATAGTTCCTCCTGCTCAGAGATTGCCAGAACTCATTTCGACTCCCTCTTCATCCTATGAATTGGGACCTGGATTTGCTGTAGTGGGAGATCGATGGACAGGGAATATTACCTTCACCCGAAATCTTTTCTCAACTACTAATTCTCGCGACGCGTCATCCCGCACCTTCTTATTTAATGTTCGCTTCGTTGAAACGTATGAAGGCTTTGCGAATGTGAATGCCAACTTTTCGCAGTTCCTAGATGAGGACCTCACTCTGGCCAATGCCGACTATGACGGTGACGGAGCCACAAATATCGAAGAGTTTGGTCTTCAGACAGATCCGATAGACCCGGCCTCAGTTCCTAACCTAGCTCCGACTCTTGACCCGCTGACTAATCAGTGTGTGTTCACGATTCCTAAAAGGCCCGATGTCGGAAGCAGGCTTCAATACCAAGTCCAGTTTACCACAGACCGTGTGAACTACACGACGATCACCCCCACAAGTCCTGACTGGCTCATTGAACTCGATGATGAGGAATTTTATCGCGTCCGGAGTCGCGCCGCGGTTCCAGACGCTACCTGTCTTCTTCGCGTGAAGCTGACCCAAAACTAGGCCCCCCTCCATTAATAAACTACCCTTTTATA
The DNA here is from genome assembly GCA_023299815.1 of Akkermansiaceae bacterium. Lineage (GTDB taxonomy): Bacteria > Verrucomicrobiota > Verrucomicrobiia > Verrucomicrobiales > Akkermansiaceae > SW10. The sequence continues at coordinate 20,543 of JALZWA010000095.1, read as the reverse complement.
AGATTATGAAATCTAGACACCTCGCCCTCTTGTCGCTTTTAGCGCTTTCATGCGCTGCTTCCGGGCAGTCAACTAACCCTCAGCTATTTCCACAGGGAGATGCGAACGCTGAGGTTTTCACCTTCAAGCGCTCTGGAATTCCATACCAACTTGAACTCTGCGCCACCGAAATCTGCACCGCAGATGCTACTGGTGCTCTTAAAATTCAGGATATTTCGGGTGGATCCTCTGCTGTCATGAAGCGTGCAAACTCTGACGCTTACTTGGTTTTTTATCCCGAAGGAGAAGAGGGTAATGAGAGATCCCGCCGGATCCTACGCCATACTTATCTTGTGCAGCTCACAGTCGGAGCTGATGTGAAGGCATTTCAAAAACGCCACGGCATTCTGAAGGTCGAGATGCTTTATCCAGAAAAAGGACTGGCAGTATGCACCGAGGCCAGCACAGCAAAGGTTTTAACTCAGTTATCCAATGTTGCTGAAGATCCGCAGGTAAGGATCACTGAACCTCTTTTTGCGCGTCAGAAGTTTGTCAGAAGAATCCCCACGGATCCATATTATGCGTTCCCAGGTGTTGATGATAACTATCAGTGGTATCTCAATAATGATGGGTCAAATAACGGTGTGGCGGATATTGACATCAATCTCGAGGGTGCTTTGGATCTCTCGACAGGTGCTAATGTAGGGGTCGCCATCATTGACGATGGTTTTTTCTCAAGTCATTCTGATCTCACAAATTTCTTGCCCGATTTTTCCTTCAACTTGAATGGTGGTGATCCTGATGACGCAGAACCACAAAGTGTCCTTGAAAGCCATGGAACTTCAGTGGCTTCGTTGTTAGGTGCTACTTTCGATGATGAGGGGATGTCAGGTGTTGCGCCTGAGGCGATCCTTGCTGGGGTTAGGCTCATTGCTGAGCCCTCCACTGATCAGCAGGAGGCTCTGGCCTTGAGCTTCTCCAATCCTAATGCGGATCCAAGTTTAAGTGCAAATCCAGATGTTTCCAACAATAGTTGGGGACCTTCTGATTTCGAGACAACTCTTGAGCCTATTGGACCATTGGCTCAAGCCGCAATTGAAACTGAGGCTGTAACGGGTGGAAATAGTGCTACTGGAACAATTTTTGTTTGGGCCGGAGGCAATGGAGCTGAAAATAACGACAATTCTAATTATGATGGTTATGCAAACTTGCCTGAAACCATTGCGGTGGGAGCAATTACTGACCAGGGTGTTCGAGCCCCTTATTCTGAAATGGGTGCGAATCTAGTAATCAGCGCTCCCTCAGATGGTGGGGGGCAGGGTGTTGTCGCGGCTACTATCGATCAAGAGGTTGATCCAGTATTTGGACTTCCCGCTGGGCCCATCTTTGAATCCTACACATCCGAATTTGGTGGCACATCGGCAGCAGCACCTCTCGTGTCTGGAGTTGCAGCGCTTATGAAAAGCATTAGGCCGGATCTCGGGTGGCGTGATGTTCAGGAAATTCTGATGCAAACTGCAGTTCAAGTGGATTCTAATAGCGGTGAGTGGATTGAAAATGGCGCAGGTTTTACTTTTAACCACGAGTATGGTGCGGGAATGGTAAATGCTGAAGCTGCGGTGCAGGCTGCATCAACGTGGTCTGCTCTGCCCGATAAGGGTGAGGCACTGACACTTCTGGAGTTTCCGGTGGCGGATATTCCTGATGGCAATGGGGACTCTTACGTATTGACTTTTGATCTCTCTGAAGAGCCCAATCGTCGTGTTGAGCACGTTCAGTTGCGGACAACAATTGTTTCCGACAGACGTGCGGACCTTGATATTGTCTTGATCTCTCCAAATGGGACCCAGAGTATTCTCGCCGAGGCTCATTCAAATAGCGATGAGCAGAGTATTTCTGACTGGACCTTCATGACAGTCCGCAACTGGGGAGAGGGATCTGCTGGGACATGGGTTCTTCGTGTGACTGATCGAAATGCTGGAGATCTTCCTTCGCGCTTAAACAACGCACAGATCATTATTCATGGGCCGGAAGATGCCGATGCCCCAATCCTTCAATCACCTCTCTTGGTGAGTAATCGTGTCGTCTCCGGTGTGCAGGGTGTTCCTCTGATCTATAACCTAGAAACCTTGGGCGGAACGGATGTTAGTGTCGTGAATCTACCGGACGGGTTGGTTTACAATGCTGCGACAGGTATCGTTTCAGGTGTTCCCGCCAGCGCTGACTTCTTTGATGCTTCGGTAACGATTACTGGACCTTCTGGAACAATAATAGTTACTTTGGCTTTCATTATTGAGCCGACGCAGGAATCACTTGGATCGGCTGTGGGTGTGCCCGCGCGGACAAGCATTTCAGGAGGGGATCTCCCTTGGGATTTCAACTTTGATACTTTCCTGTCTGAAGGTAACTCAGCAGCTAGCCCGGAGGAACTTGAGGACAACCAAGAATCAGTTTTTGGATTTAGCAGTGTTCCTGAGAGTGTCGCTCGCTTTAGTTGGAGAGTGTCTTCTGAGTCGAATCCCGAGACCTCTAGCTATGATCGTCTTTGGTTCCAAGTAGGAGGTGGTGATCTTCCTTCGAGATGGAGCGCTTTCATCGACGGTGAAAAAGATTGGGCTGAGGTTGCGGTGAGACTCCCTGGGCGATCTGATATTCGATGGATCTATCAAAAGAACGTAGCTGAGCCTAACCCTGTTGACCCTGAAAACACTACGGACTCTGTTGGAGATGATCGCGGATTCGTCGACGATGTTGAATTAGTGGACTACGATACCTATCTCAAAGAGATTGAGGATGCCGCGAATATCAACTTCGATTTTGAGATGGAGAGCAAAACCTTGTGGATTCCTGTCGCTGATGTGTTGGCTCCTGATGGTGAGGCGATTCGTTCTTCGGGAGTAGGAAATGGACAGACCGTCTCAATGGGGACTTGGGTTGAGGGACCCGCTACGATCTCACTCGACTATCGCACTTCAACAAATGCCGGAGATGTCCTTGAGATCTTGGTGAATGGAATCGTCTACAACGATATCTTGACGCCTGCCCTGATCGGATCGGGGACTTCGCCCGCTTACTCAAATACTTCCGGTGATATTCCAGTCGGAATGAACTTTGTAGAGATTCGTTACCGTAAAGACTTCAGTAGTGAAAATGTTGTCGATGCTGTTTGGCTTGATAATATCTCAATTATCCCAGCAAGCACGATGGCCACATGGGCCGCGGAGAACGGTCTCGGAACAGGAGCTTTGAACGAAGATCCCGACAATGATGGCTATTCGAATGCTGAGGAGTATGCATTCGGAGGAAACCCACTTGTAGCAGATGTCCCAGCGAATGTGCCAAGATTCACCACGGACGGCATCAATCGCTGGTTTGAATTCGGAATTGACCAAAGTATTACTGATATTTCCTATACCTTGCAAGAGTCTTCAGATCTTGAGATCTGGTCGGATTCGGATTCCTTCCTCGGCGACCGGACAGAAGGGACCGTTGATTATTTCAGGCTCCCAGTATTTGCAGGTTCGGCTGCCAAATTCTACCGCTTGCATGCAGCGGAGGCTGAATAAGGTTCTTTTTTCTACAATTACTTCAGTCCGAAGGTTGTAGTCGTTCGAAAAAATATCTACAAAGCGGGGAAGTAATGCTTCCCCGCTTTTTTTTTAGATGACGCAAAATCATTATTCAGACCCAGCTCAGTTGGTGGATCGATTGCCAAATGGGCCAGGATTGGTCGGTCTCGACCTTGAGGCAGATAGCCTTTACCGGCACTCAGAACGTATTTGCCTGATACAAGTCTGTTACGGTGATGAGGTAGCTTTGGTTGATCCGCTTGCGGATAATTCGGTGGCACCTCTCTCGGGTTGGCTGAAATCTGCTAGCATCTGGATGCACGGGGCAGACTATGACATGTCATTGATGATTCGTGAGTGGGGGTTTGTGCCTCCTATGCTCTTCGATACCCAGATTGCCGCGCAGTTACTAGGTCACCAGCGCTTTGGATATGCGAGTTTGGTTGAGGCGTATTTCGAGGTGGAATTATCGAAAAGTTCACAAAAAGCTGATTGGGGAAAGCGACCTCTGAGTGAAAAGATGTTGGAGTATGCAATCAATGATGTTCGATATCTTCTTCCTTTGGCTGCGCAAGTAGAAGCTCGGCTCAGGGAGTTGGGTCGATATGATTGGTTCGTTGAGTCTTGTGAAGGAGCTCAGCGACGGGTTCTGGCTCGCGAGTCTGAAGTGAAAGAGTCGTGGAGAATTGGGGGAAGTGGTAAGCTAAGACCTGAGGGGCTGGTCTTTCTCCGCGAGTTGTGGAACTGGCGCGATCAGGAGGCTGCGGCATGGAATCGTCCTAGCTTTATGATCACTGGTAATAAGCAGCTCATCGAATGGGCTGAGAGACTTTCCCAGAATCTCGAAATAAGAATTCCTCCAAAACTTCGTTCGGATCGACAGGAGAGACTGGAAAAAGCGATCGAAGTGGCACAAGGTATTCCTGAATCAGAATGGCCTAAACGACCGGCGCGCGAGAGAAGAAAGAGGAATCCTCTATTTGAAAAATCTTTAAAAGAGTTGATGGATCGGCGAAACAGCATTGCTCATGATTTAGGGATTGATCCTTCAGTGATTGCGTCTCGTCCGATTCTTGAGCAAATTGTGGGAGAGAGAGCAAAAGCCAAAAATCTCCTTTTAAAATGGCAGTGCTCTCTTTTAGATTTTGAATAATCTGTTGTTGGAGATTTGAGCAAGAAAGATTAAGGTCAGTTATGGAAGGTCAAGAGCAGCTAAGTGAGGCGGTGATTCATTTCGACTGTGGTCACTGTCGGATATCTTTAACTGTAGATGATTCACTTGCTGGCGTGACTGGGCCTTGTCCTTCATGTGGCGAGGCAATTACGGCTCCAGTGCCGTCCTTGCCTCAGAATATCGAGATAAAGCCTCGGTCGTTCTCTCGCCGTGAAAATCTAGGAAAAGAAGCGTCGAATGCTAAGCCTTCAGGAAAGCCAGTTTCTTCTTCCCCTTCGACTAGATCAAAAGGAAGAAGGGCGGTAAGTCCGAACACCGGATTGTCAGAGGCTCATAAAGAAAAAGTGGAAGTTGCAACGGTCATAAAGATGCTCATCGCGGGGCTTTTAGTGTTAGGAGTTGTGCTCGTTGTGGCTTATCTCCTCAATTCACAATTTTAGACTTTCGAGAGTCTTATTTTAAAAAAACAGCCCTATTTTCAAGGGTGATTTTCCAGAAAAAAAAAGAGACTTATTTCAGGAAACAACCTTGTCTCAGGTCCTCTAATTTCAGACTCTTCCTGAGTCTATGTCAGAAGATTCTAAGGAGCCTGAAGTCGATGAAATGAGTGTGTCCGGTGACCAAGAATATGGTGCCGGTCAAATCGACAAATTAGAGGGCCTTGAGGCGGTCCGGAAACGTCCCGGTATGTATATTGGAGACCCCGATGAACGTGGTCTTCATCACTGTGTTTTTGAGGTTCTCGATAACTCTATCGATGAACACCTGGCCGGATACTGCACGACGATCGATATTTCGATTAACGATGATGGCTCTTGTAGTGTGACTGATGATGGTCGTGGTATTCCGGTCGAGATGCACCCCAAGTTTGGGATCCCTGCGATTGAGTTGGTTTTAACTAGTCTTCACGCTGGTGGAAAATTTGGTCAAGGCGCTTACAAATACTCAGGTGGTCTCCATGGAGTGGGGGCGAAGTGTGTCAATGCACTTTCCGATTGGTTCGTCGCTGAGGTGACTCGTGATTCAAAGGTTCACCAGATCAAGTTTGAGCGTGGTAAGACGACCCAGGAGCTAGCTGTTATTGGTGATGCTTCTTCAGACAAGACAGGGACCAAGATTACTTTCTTTCCCGATGCTACGATCTTTAACGATACGATTGAGTTTAAGTTCGATCGTCTCGCAAAGCGTCTTCGCGAATTGGCATTCTTGAACCCAGGTCTCACAATTAACCTTGAGGACGTCCATGCTGAGTCAGCTGAAAAAGATACATTTTTCTACGCAAAGGGTATCGAGGAGTTTGTCTCGGAGCTTGGTAAGAATAAAAATCTAGTTCACCCAGACCCCGTTATCCTGAGAGGTAAGCGGAAGATTGAGATCGATTACGATGGGAAAGTCATGGAGGACGACGTCTTCGTCGATTGCGTCTTCCAATACAACGACTCTTACAACGATCAGATCCTCTGCTTCGCTAACTCCATTCCCAATGCCGATGGAGGAACGCACCTTACGGGATTTCGTGGCGCTCTTACGCGTTCCATTAATCAATACGCCAAAGCGAATAAGATTCTCAAAGACAAAGATCCTGCTCTGAGTGGTGACGATGTCCGAGAGGGAATCGTTTGCATCATCAGTGTGAAGATGCCCAACCCGCGCTTTAGTTCTCAAACGAAGGATAAGCTGGTCAACTCTGAGATCGAAGGAGTCGTTAGCTCCATCGTCTACGAAGGACTTCAGGCTTACTTTGAGGAAAATCCCAACCTTGCTAAGATTGTCATCGATAAGGCTGTCAATGCGGCTCGCGCTCGTGAAGCAGCACGTAAGGCTCGTGAGACTGTTCGTAAGTCAGTTCTCTCTGGTGGCGGGCTTCCCGGAAAGCTTGCTGATTGCTCTGAGCGCGATCCTAAGAAGTCCGAAATCTTTATTGTAGAGGGAGACTCCGCTGGTGGTTCCGCGAAATCGGGCCGGGATCGGACGACTCAAGCGATTCTCCCGCTTCGCGGAAAAGTGATCAACGTGGAAAAAGCACGTCTTCATCGAGCTCTTCAGAATAAGGAAATCCAAGCGATGATTACCGCCATCGGAGCTGGGATTGGCGATGGTGACCAAGAAGGCGCCTTTGATATTGAGAAGGTTCGTTACCACAAGATCATCATCATGACGGATGCGGACGTGGACGGGGCGCACATTCGGACGCTCCTCCTGACGTTCTTCTGCCGCCACATGGCAGAGATGGTGAAGGCCGGTTATCTCTACATTGCGCAACCTCCGCTTTATAAGATCACGCGGAAGAAGCGTGAGGAATACATTGCGGATGATCCTGCGATGAACAGGATTCTCATCGAACTTGGTTCTGATGACGTGATTCTTCGCCAGCCGGGTTCGAAGGACGGTGTCGATTCCGACCTTTTACAAAGTGTCCTTGCCACGCTCGCCAAGCTTCAGACTTTTGTTCGCACCTTGGAAGGCCATGGCGGTAAATTTAAAGATCTCCTCGCTGCTCGTGAGGGGAATATTTTGGCCACTTACATGATCCGTGTCCGCACCGGTAACGAGGAGGATGTGATGTATTTCAAGAGTGAGGATGAAGTCCGTGCCTTTGCTGCTGAGAATCGTGATCTCCGACTCTTTGGTGAAGAGATTAGCGAGGAAGAAGATGTCGTCTTTAAAGAAAAATATGAGGGCAAGATGCGCCGTGCAGTTCGACGAGAGCTGGGCGAGGCGATCGGTATTTCCAAGCTGCTCGAGCGACTTGCTGAGTTCGGCGTGAAAAGTGAGCCCTTCTTCTCGGATGATGAGCCTATCTACGAACTTGTCGAAGGGGCGGGGGAGAATGAAGTCATTACTCCGGTCTTTGGTCTCTTTGAGATTCTCGGACGAGTCCTTGAGATCGGAAAAAAAGGAATGCGCATCCAGCGATTCAAGGGACTTGGTGAGATGAATGCCAAGGAACTCTACCAGACCACGATGGATAAGGAGACGCGCCAGCTTCTTCGTGTTCAGTTCGATGATGAAAACAGAATCGAGGCCGAAACGATGTTCGACGTTCTCATGGGAGACGTTGTCGAACCCCGTAAGCGCTTCATTGAAGACAACGCGCTCAACGTGCAAAACTTGGACGTCTAAACCAGAGCCTCCCTACTTTTAAATTTTAAGCCTAATTTTTGATGTCAGAAGAAATTACTCCTGAACCAGACGCACCACGCGATTATGTTGAGTCGATCAACGTAGCCGACGAAATGTCGAAGTCCTTTTTGGACTACTCGATGTCCGTTATTATCTCTCGTGCGCTTCCCGATGCCCGAGATGGCCTCAAGCCATCACAGCGACGCCTGCTCTACGCGATGCACCATGACCTTTCGTTGTCAGCATCGAAGGCTCACCTTAAGTGTGCCCGTATTGTGGGCGAGACGATGGGTAAGTATCACCCACACGGTGATGGAGCGATTTATCCGACCCTCGTAAATATGGCCCAGCCTTGGACAATGCGTGAGACGCTTGTCAATGGTCAGGGTAACTTCGGTTCCGTAGAAGGGGATGCTCCGGCTGCAATGCGTTATACTGAGGCTCGCCTCACGCATATGGGGTCTGCGATGATGACAGATCTTGAGAAAGATACCGTCGATCATCAGACTACTTACGACGAAAATTCCACCGAACCAGTCGTCATGCCCGCGGCCATTCCAAACCTCCTCGTCAACGGGGGAACCGGAATTGCAGTCGGTATGGCCACCAATATCCCAGCCCATAACATGGGCGAGGTGATCGATGGTGTCTGCGCTCGGATCGAGAATCCCTACATCACGATTGAGGAGATGAAGGAGCACATCAAGGGGCCTGACTTTGCCTCGGCATGTGAGATTCGCGGTTATAAGGGGATCGATAGCTACTTCCGAACCGGACGCGGCAGCATTAAAATGCGCGGTGTCATGGAAGTCACTGAGAGCAAGACTGGTGCTTCACAAATCATGATTCGCCAGGTTCCTCATGGAGTGAACCGAGCAACTCTTCAGATCAGAATCGCGGAACTCGTTCGGGAAAAGGTCCTCCTCGATATCTCGGGAATGCGTGACCTTTCCGCAGACGATACCTGTATTGAGATTACCTTGAAGCGTGACGCTCGTCCTCAGGTCGTGGTGAATCAGCTTTTCAAGCTCACTGCAATGGAGACATCTTTCGGGGTCAATATGCTCGCGATTCATGAGCGTCGACCCAAACAGCTTGGTCTACTTGATGCGTTGGATGCCTTTATTGAGCACCGCCGTGAGGTCATCATCCGCCGCACTCGCTATCTTCTTAGGAAGGCAGAGGAGCGCGCTGAGAACTTAGAGGCTTACCTTCTCGCGTTGGGCCACCTTGATGACTTTATCAAGATGATCCGCGACTCGAAGAATCGCGATGAAGCACGCAAGAAGATCAAAGGGTATCATTTTTCTTTGAAGACAGCCAAGGAGCTTGGTGTGTTGATTCGTAATCAACCTAGTATCGAAGGTGACAAATACGTGTTCACTGATCGTCAGGTGAACGCTATTCTTGAGCTGCGTCTCTATCAGCTCACTGCGATGGAGCAGGACAAGATTAAGGCAGAATACGATGCCATCATCGAAGAGATCAAAGATCTCCTTGATATCCTTGCTCGTGAAGAGCGCGTTCTCGCGATTATCAAAGAAGAACTCATGGAGATTAAGGAAAAGCACGCTACCCCGCGTCGCTGCCCGATTCTTCCTGATGAAGGAGAGATTGCAATTGAGGATCTCATTTCGAATGACGGTATGATCGTGACTCTCAGTCATCGAGGCTACGTCAAGCGCACTGCAGCGAGCGAATATCGGGTGCAGGCTCGTGGGGGAAAAGGAGTTCGTGGTATGGAGACTCGAAATGGCAATGCTTCAGATGACGACGAGAGCGATTTCGTCGAGCACCTCTTCACCGCGCAAGCGCATGACTACCTCATGTTCTTCACGAACACCGGTCGAGTCTACGTCGAGAGGGTCTATGGACTTCCAGAAGGATCTCGTGCCTCGAAAGGGCGCAGTCTTAAGAATGTTCTCAGTCTCCTTCCTGAGGAGTCGATCGCGGCCGTGCTTCGTCTCGAATACCGTAAGGATGAGGAAGGAAACGATATTACCTTTTCCGAGGATGCTGGCAACGTCTTCTTCGCAACCCGCGCTGGTAAGGTCAAAAAGACAACCCTCAATGACTTCCGTAACTACCGGAAGGCGGGAACGATTGCGATTAAGCTCGATGAGGGTAATGAGCTGATCGGAGTCCGCCTCACTTCAGGTAAGGACGATGTCATGCTCGTCACTCACAAGGGCATGAGCACCCGCTTTAAAGAAGAGCAAGCTCGTGTCATGGGTCGTAATTCTGCTGGTGTCCGAGGCATTAAGCCAAGAGAAGGGGACTTCGTTGTCGGCCTCGCGGTCGTGAACGATGACGCTCGACTTCTGGTCGCCTCTGAAAATGGTATCGGTAAGCGCACTCCATTTGGCGACTACATGGCGAAGAATCGTGGTGGAGTCGGAATGATCACGATGAAGTGCACTGAGAAGACAGGCCAAGTCATCGGAGCGACTTCAGTCGAAGAGGATGACGAGCTGATGCTGATGACCGATGGTGGTCAGAGTATCCGGATCCGAGTGGCAGACGTCCGCGAATGCGGCCGTAACACTCAAGGAGTGAAGCTGGTGACTCTTACAAAGGGGGAGAAGCTTCAGGCAATCGCTCGAGTCATGCCGGATGATGAATCAGGTGAAGAAGAATCCGATGAAGCTTCCGAAGGAAGTGGAGAGGAGGAGTAAATGCGCAAGACACACAACTCCTAGGTTCAATATCTACGACTGAATAGTGTTTTACAATTATCGATGGAGGCATCAACAGCTCGGATATCCCGATGCTGTGGTGCCTATGTCGGCACGAGGAGCTTAGGCAGGATGTTCTCGATTTTTTTCGACTGAGATTATTCCAGAGATCATTAAGCCTGAATTTCTACAGGCACTGGTAATCGCTTGTTCCTGATCGAGTATCGCTGTTCTTGCTTATCAGGTCTTTCGCATTGTCAAAACACTCGTGCTGAGGGATGCTTGCGGGGATGAGTAACCAGCCATTGAGCGGAAAGACCGCAGTGATTTTTGGAGTAGCGAACAAGCGCAGCATTGCCTGGGCGATTGCCAAAGCTTGGGCAGATGCCGGAGCTAAATTGATTTTTAATTACCAAGGCGATCGCCTGAAGGACAACGTCGAGCAACTCGCCGGAACCTTCGGGGATGATATCGCGATGTATCCCTGTGATGTCACGAGCGATGCTGAGATCGACAGCTTCTTCGAGAACGTCAAAAAGCATACCGATAAGATCGACCTCGTGCTCCACTCCGTGGCCTTTGCTCCTAAAGAAGCGCTAGAAGGTGATTTCTTGAGCACGACACGTGATGCTTACGCCATTTCTCACGACATCAGCGCTTACTCGCTCGTGGCACTTGCTCAGCGGGCCGCACCGATGATGACAGATGGTGGAAGCATCGTAGCGATGACCTACTATGGCGCGGCGAAGGTTGTTCCTCACTACAATGTCATGGGAGTTGCTAAGGCGAGTCTCGAAGCTTCGACTCGCTACCTTGCGGCTGATCTTGGATCGAGAAAGATTCGGGTAAATTGCATCAGCGCTGGCCCCGTTCAGACTCTTGCCGCTCGTGGTATCTCCGGTTTTGGATCCATGATTAAGCACTACGAAGAGCACGCTCCTCTCCAGCGCTCCTGCACTCCAGAAGAGCTGGGTGCTACCGGAGTCTTCCTTGCGAGTGAAGGTTCCGCTTCGATCACCGGGCAGGTTCTTTATGTCGATGGTGGTTACGAGATCATGGGCATGTAAATTCCCATGACGGAGTGGTATTACGGCCAAGGAGGCCAACAAGAAGGCCCGATCGATGACGCGACTATGCGGTCGCGCATCGCTGAGGGCCTTGTTGGTTCAGGTGATCTCGTCTGGCGCGAGGGAATGCCTGAGTGGCTTCTGCTGGGGCAGGTGAGTGAGCTTTCGGCTGTCTCTGCCCCACAAGCTTCTCCTTACGCGACTCCTTCGACAAATCCTTATCCGGCACAACCTGCGGTCGCCTATGTGGCTGCTCCGCCCACGAGTGGATTAGCGATAGCTAGCTTGGTCTGCGGAATTCTCGCGATCCTTTCGATCTGCTTTCATATAGGAATTATTTTCGGGATTCCTGCCGTCATTTGCGGGCACCTGGCGATGAAGTCTTTCAAGAATCCCCAGCTGGCAATGGGAGGAAAAGGGATGGCGATAGCCGGATTGATCTGCGGCTACATTGGTAGCTTAATTTCCTTAGTGATTATCGGCTTTTTTGTCGTCCTTTTTATGACAGCCGCTGCCAGTAGTTCTTCATCGGACGATGAGTCAGGCGGGTTGGAGAGCTGGCAGTTTTCACCATAGACGAAACCAAGCAGGCCGTCTCTTGATGGGTTGAGACCTCTCTTTTTGAGTTCTTTTCTCGTGAGTTAATTTATGTCGACGAAGGCTATCGAGTCATGGGAGTGTCCTCACGATGAGCGAATGGTATTACGGGCGAGCAGGCCAACAAGAGGGTCCGATTGATGAGGCGACTATGCGATCGCGCATCGCTGCTGGCCAAGTTGGACCGACGGATCTCGTCTGGCGTGAGGGAATGGGCGAGTGGCTTCCGCTCGCTCAAGTTGCCGAGCTTGTCTCTGCTGCTCCGGTATCACCTTATGCCACTCCCAGCACCAATCCTGTGGCAGCTCCGCAGGAGGTGGTCTATGCGCAAGTTCCACCGACAAGTGGACTCGCCATCGCCTCTCTCGTGTGCGGGATCCTAAGCCTCATCATGTGTTACGTGAATGCAGTGGTTGCCATTCCTGCGATCATCTGTGGGCACATGGCAATGAAGCGGATTAAGGAATCAAGGGGTCAGATTGCCGGACATGGGATGGCTCTTGCTGGTCTGATCTGCGGCTATATCGGGCTCGCTTTTCAGTTGTTGACGATTGGAGTTATCGCCGTGGCGGTCGTGTCCGAAGGATCAAATTTTTGATCGGATTTTCAATCTCTTTTAAAGACGTGATTTGTATCGACGATCGTCGGAAAATCATGGGAATCTCTTCGAGATGAATGAATGGTTCTATAGTAAGGGTGGTGCTCAAGAGGGGCCTTTTGAGGAAGCTGAGATGCGCACTCGTATCACGTCTGGGCAAGTGGGTGTGAGTGATCTTCTGTGGCGTGAGGGAATGGCTGAATGGCTCCCACTTGCCCAGGTCTCTGAATTTTCTTCAGCTTCCGCGTCCAGTGACTCAACTTCTCCTTACGTGACTCCGGAGACGAATCCTGCGAGCGCCCCTCAAGCTGCAGCCTATGCTCCCATTCCTCCTACGAGTGGCTTGGCGATTGCGAGTTTGGTTTGTGGTATTCTTGCGATTCTGTCTTCTTGCGTTTACGTGGGAATTCTCTTCGGGATTCCTGCGGTCATCACTGGGCACATGGCGATGAAGTCCTTCAAGAATCCTCAGGAGCCACGGAATGGAAAAGGGATGGCGATTGCCGGTCTCGTCTGTGGGTATTTGGGGAGTTTGATTACCTTGGGTGTCATTCTCTTTGGGTTCCTCTTTTACAAGAACAACAAGGGGATGATTGAGGACGCGATAGAGGAGGCCCAGCGCCAACAGCAGGAGCAGATCGAAGAGATGGAGAAGGCTGGGGAGAAAATCATCGAAGAAAATGCCGAGTAAGGCCGTTGCGAGATGGCCGCGCTACGTGCTGGTGATTCCAGTTCTGCTCGTTGTTTTCCTCATATTTCGGCTAATCGACCCTATTTCGGGTAATATGTTGCCCGATTGTCCTATTTTACTGCTCACAAAGCGGCATTGCCCCGGTTGTGGGGGGACGCGTGCCGCGGATGCGCTGGTGCATTTTGAGTTTACCAAGGCGCTGGGATACCATGCGTGGTTTACCCTTGTGGTGTTGATCGGTCTACCGGTGCTCTTTTGGATGGCGGCTAAGGAAAAGTATCCCGGCATCTTTGGCCCGCGCTTTCATGTGGGTTGGCTTTGGCTCTGCCTCGTGTCGCTGATCCTTTTTGGGGTTCTGCGAAATACAGAGGTATTTCACTGGCTGGCTCCCGAGCGGTAGGATGATCGTCTCGGTTGTCCTCTCTGCCCGCTAGTTGGTTTGTGTCCGCTGCTCTGGAGTTAAGAGGTGGGGCTGGGGTTGTGGGGATCGGTTTTATGGGTCCCGTCAGCCCTATAGGATTTGAGCTCGGTTGATAAGCGGCGAGGGCGCTAGGGTTCCTTTGCTTGGTTGGGGGCAGGGAGGACAACGGAGACGGATTATCCTACGGGGCTCCCGCTCTCGACTGGCTCGGGGTAGATGAACTTCTTGCCTTCGTAATTCCGCAGGATCACGCGCTTTTCGTTTTTCTCGAGGACATATTCGGGATTAAGCGGGATTTTTCCGCCGCCTCCGGGTCCATCGACGACGTATTGCGGGATGCCATAGCCGGTGGTGTGGCCGCGGAGGCCTTCGATGATTTCGAGTCCCTTGTTAATTCCGGTGCGGAGGTGCTTGGTGCCCTCGATGAGATCAGCCTGGTAGAGGTAGTAGGGGCGGACGCGGCACATGAGGAGCTTGTGGACGAGGTCGCGCTGGATCTCTACAGAGTCGTTGATGCCTTTTAGAAGAACGGATTGATTTCCCATCTGGATTCCGGCGTCGGCGAGGCGGCCGAGGCCATCGCGGACTTCACTCGTGAGCTCGTCTGGATGGTTGGTGTGGATCGAGATGAAGAGTGGGTGGAACTGCTTCAGCATGTCGCAGAGCGCAGGGGTGATGCGCTGAGGAAGGAAGATGGGGATGCGGGAGCCGATGCGGAGAAACTGGATGTGTGGGATCTCGCGGAGCCGCTTCAGGAGTTTTTCTAACTTATTGTCAGAGAAGAGGAGGGGGTCGCCACCGGAGAGGAGGACGTCACGAACTTGTGGAGTTTTTTTGAGATATTCGATTGCTGCGTCCCACTGAGTTTCCAGTTTCTGGTCGGAAACACCGGAGACGACTCGTGAGCGGGTGCAGTAGCGGCAGTAGGAAGCGCAGCGATCAGTGACGAGAAAGAGGACGCGGTCCGGGTAGCGGTGCACGAGCCCAGGCACGGGCATGTGCGAGTCCTCTCCGCAGGGATCCTTCATGTCTGCGGGGTCGGTGTAGGTTTCCTCGATGCTGGGGATGACCTGACGCCGCATCGGGCAGTTCGGGTCTGTGGGGTGGATGAGGTTAAAAAAGTGCGGCGTGACTGCGGTGGCGAGCTTGGTTCCGGTGAGGAGAATCCCTGCGCGCTCATTCTCGGTAAGGGTGAGATGTTTCTCAATCTGCTCTAGTGATTTGACGCTGTTTTTGAGCTGCCAAGTGTGCGAGTTCCAGTCTTCCGGGGAGATGTTTTCGCCTTCCCAGTATCCGGGTGCAGCTGATTTGAAGGTCAAGTCGTTCAAGATGTCCCGAGTCTAAACCTCTTTCTCGAGTTGTCAAAAGGCGCTTAGCCGATATTTTGGTCGTCTTAACTAACTGAAAAGAGTATCCTGCTGGCCACCCTTTATGTTTCACCAAGCTCATCAAGAGACGATGAGGGCTTCCTATGCCGATATTTTGGCATCGCTGAAGCGCTCCGATGGAATGCCGATCTCTGAACTCTCCCGCGAATTGGGGAAGAGTTACATGGGAATTAAGCAGCACTGCCTGAAGCTCACCGAGATGGGCTACCTTGAGGAATGGCGCATTCCTCGGGCGAAGAAGGAAGTGGGTCGGCCCGAGAAGATGTATCGGCTGACGAAAAAATGTGACCCTCTTTTTCCGCAGGCGGGATCTGATTTGAGCATTTCGGTGTTAGAGGGAGTTCGCACGGTTTATGGAGAATCTGCTCCCGAGAAGCTCCTTTTTCATCACTTTCAGCAGTTGTTAGAACGCTGGCAGCCGAAGGTTCGGGCGGGGAAGTCGATGGTGGAGAAGGCGACGCGCCTTGCTGATTTACGTGACAAAGACGGCTGGTTTAGCCGTTGTCACTATGATCCTGGGACAGGTTTTCGGATTGAGGAATTTCATAGCCCGCTTACCGCTATTTACGAAATCTACCCGAGCGCAGTGCGCATGGAGATTCAGATGATGGAGAAGGTGCTGGGCACTCGTATCGTGCGCACCGAGGCACCGACTGGGAAGGGGCGGAAGCGCGTGGTCTACGAGATCGCGACGCTCGGAGTCCGTGAGGAGGTCGCAAAGGCGCGGCCTCCGATCTTACCGGTGCCCGAGAGCGAGCCCGCTCCTCAGGGAATGCTTTTTTAAGCGTCTCTTAGACCAGTGGGCTGGGATAATCACCTGAGTCGACGAGTTGCTGGATGCTCACGACGACGTGTGGCTTGTCCTCAGGGTAGGTGACGCCGAACCATGAGGAGGAAGTCTCCAAGACATGGCAGTCGGCGGTGCCTTCATTGATGAGGTCATCGACGACAGTGGGGATATAGCATTCGCTCTTCATTTCGTTGCCGCTTTCCTTGAGAAAGCTAATGAAGTGATTCTCTAGCTCAGTGAGGAAGCTGACGGGGAAGCCCCAGAGGTTCATGGAGACGATGGCGTCTTCTGCGACAAGACAAGCGGATCCATCGAGCGAGCGGCCGGAGATTTCATTGGCTTCCTTGCGGGCGATTTCGACGACTTCCTCGACCCTTTTGAGCAGGCCGTCTGAGGTTTGGCAAATGCCGCGATTGACAGAACCGTGATCGGAGAGGGTGTTCGAGAGCTTGTAGCCTACGAGGGCGTAGTGCGTTTTGCTGTCTTCGATGGGATTGCTGGTGAGGAAGGACGCGGCCTGAGCGTAGGCGTCTTTTCCGTAGAAATCATCGGCATTGATGACGGCAAAGGGACGGTCGATTTCTTCGCGTGCGGCGAGGATGGCGTGCGAGGTGCCCCATGGCTTTTCGCGGCCATCGGGGACGGAGAAGCCATCGGGGAGGTCGGTGAGCTTTTGGAATGAGTAGGCGACTTCGATCTGTGCGGTGAACTTATCGCCGACGTCCTTGCGGAAGGCTTCGGCGAAGTCCTCGCGGATGACGAAGATGACCTTTGAAAAGCCGGCGCGGATGGCATCGAAGACTGAGTAGTCGAGAACGGTTTCACCATTGGGGCCCATGGGGTCCATTTGCTTTAGGCCACCATATCGGGAGCCCATTCCTGCTGCGAGAACGACGAGTGCGGGGGAGTTTTCCATGCGGAAGAGATTCCGACTGGAGATGGGGGGAAAGGCAATGGTTTTTTGCAGTGGGTTTCGCTTTGGGGGAGTAGATTAACCGCAGATAAATGGGATGAATGGGATTTTTTTACCACAGAGGAAGCAGAGCTTTGGAGGTGGAGTTTTTAGGATTGAGATTCTTCGAACTCTTTTTTGGACTGCTTGCGGCATTCGGCGACGAAGAAGTTGCAGGCTTCTTGGCAGACGAGGGGGATCGCTTTTCCGCCGGGGAGGGTTCCGTCGAATTGTGAGGCTTCGCTGTCATCGAGCGGGTTCTCGGGGTCGAGCTGCCAGAGGATTTTCTTCACGCACTTGTTCGCTGGTCCACAAAGGGTCTTCACGAGATGCTGCGCGCCTGCGTCTGAGACATTCCGGCTGTGGCGATACATCCCGCTTTGGCGGCCGAGCTTATCGCGGAGGTTTTGGGTGCGGATCTCGCCTTTTTTCCAAGCGTTCCAGAGGCCGAGCGAGGCGGGGTAGAAGAGGTCGAGCGCGCGGCGGAGTTCGCTCACGTTTTTGAAGAGAAAGACCCAGCCGCCGGGGAGGGAAATCTCTCCTTTGGTAAAACGGTATTCGCCCTCAGGAGTGTAGAGGCCGAGCTCGCGGGCGGAGTCTGGTTCTAGGTGAGTGGTGAGGTGGGCGAGATCATTTGCGGCCACCTTTTCAGCGTCATCAATGTGGCAGAGCACGATCGCGGAGGCTGGGTGATCTTTTAAGATGCGGAGCTGGCCGATTTGATCGGTTCCTTGGTCGAGCGCTTCTTGGAGAGCGGTGTTGAGTGACATGGTTTAGGAAAGGTGAGTGCTGTCGAAGGTGGTGACGAGGTCGAGGATGACATCGGCCATCATGGGTTCGGTGCCGATCGCGGAGGAGTAGTAGAGGGTCTTCTCGCGGATGCGGTAGGGGTTTTGGCGGAAGATTTCCTTCTGGCTCGCTGCGAGGCCTTCTTCTTTTTCAAAGCCGAGCATCATGGGGATGTCTTGGTAGCTGTGGAGGCCATCGGCGATGAAGAAGGGGACCACGACGGCATTCTCTGTGTCGGTCATTTTAGCCCAATCTGCGATAAAAGGCGGCTCCTCCATGTAAGTGTCGTGCACCTCTGCGAAGCGGCACTCGGGGAGGGTCTTGATGAGCTCGACCTGATCGCGGATCGCTTTGGTAGAGTTCTTATTCAGCCCCGTGCCGTGACCTACGATGAAAAGAGTCGATTCTTCCTGTGCCACTCCGGGGGCGACCTCGGCGGTGCGCTGGAGAATGAGCGAAGTCATCGAAGGATGGATGCCTACGGGATCGCAGTAGTGAAGCGTCTTGCCGTGGATTTTCGTGGTGGGACCATCGAGCTCGAGCTCGCGGGGGATCACTTCTTGGGTGAAATAGCCCTCACTGATGAAGTCGGGCACGATGTAGACTTCATCGGCGTCGATCATGTAAAGCGCCTCCCGCATCGATGGCTCCTCCTTCCAAAAGCAGCAATGCACCTCGGCGAAGACTCCGCGGGCGCGGATTTCCTTTGCGTGATCAAAGTAAGGCGTCGAGGAATCCGGGTTTTCGGTTGAGCCGTGCCCCACGATGAGAAGGGCAGCGTTCGGCTTGGGCGAGAAATTCATGGGCGCAGGATACTTTGAGTTCCAGATGGCGCAAGTGAGAGTATCGCGCAAAAATAGCGATTTAATAGAAAGTCAAACAGGCCACTTAATGAGTGGGTATCAGACAAAGAGGTTTGCGTGACGTGTTTTTTATGATAATGTCACGTCATGTCGAAATTAACCCTTCATGTCCCTGAGGATCTTGTCGTGGCTGCGAAGAGCGAAGCCGCGGCGCGGAAGGTCTCGGTCTCGAAGCTCGTGAGCGATTACTTCCGGAATCTCGCGGCTAAGGGAGGCCAGGATTCAAAGTCACTCGATCAGAATCTGGCACCGCGGACAAGTAGTCTCGTGGGGTGCATCTCTGATCCTGATATCGAGGATTATGTCGATTATCTGGAAGAGAAGCACTCATGAATGTCCTGATTGATACGAACGTCATCGTAGATGTGTTGGCGAAAAGGGAGCCCTTTTTTGCTCACTCATCACGCGTCCTTGCTCGGGCGGAGCGGGGTGATTTTACCGCCTTAGTTTGCGCCACCACCGTGACGACTATTTTTTATCTCGTGCGACGTCAACTCGGAGCAGCAGAGACACGCGCACGTATTGCTGATCTCACCGCGATCTGTCCTATCGCGGCTGTGAATCAATCCGTGATTGAGGCTGCGCTTCACAGTGACATCGCCGATTTCGAGGATGCGGTTCTTGATGCTTCAGCATGTGCCTCAGGAATCGATTGTATCGTCACTCGAAACGAAGCGGACTTTCGCAAATCTGGCCTCGTCATTTATCACCCGAGTCAATTCCTCGCCTCGCTTGACTGAGAAAGGGAAGTCCATTCCAAAGGATTAGAAATGCTTTTTGAAAACCTCCGCGTCTGGCGGGATCCGGTCGCCCGATCTGGTCCTGAGAATATGGCGGTGGATGAGTGGCTTACGACACAGGCTGAGGATGGTCCGATTTTGAGATTCTATGATTGGTCGGGCGACTGGGTGAGTCTGGGGTATTTCCAGAGTCTTGCTGAGGCACAGCGGCTGTTTGGAAATGATGTCTCTTACGTGCGACGCTAGACGGGTGGGGGAATTGTCGATCATCGGATCGACTCCACTTACACCCTTGTCAGGTCGAAGGCGGAAGAGGCGACTTTGCTGCGAGGAGATGAGATTTACTGCGCGATTCATCAAGCCGTCGTGGCCGCGCTGAAGGCGGGCGGGACAAGTTGCGAACTCGCAGCGCAGGATTCGGAGAACAAATCAGCAGCGTGTTTCCAAAAACCGGTGTGCTGGGATATCGTCGCGGATGGCAAGAAGCTCGCCGGCGCAGGCCAGCGGCGGGGTAAGTGGGGGGCGCATCAAGGAAGCGTCACCGGATCGGTTGATCAGCTGGCGGGATTCCTTTCGGAAAAAGTGACCTCTTGGGAGCCACCGGAGCTTAAGGGGCTGTGTGAGCGCTACTAAAATGTCGAGTGGCTGACGCGGGTTCCTTAAGGCTAGCGTTCGGCTAGCTTTTTTTACCAACCAGCGCTTGGGGAGTAGAGTAGTGAGATGTCGCTCGATTCATCAAGCCATTGGAATCCAGCTCTTGATGAATCCCGTTGGCAAAAGGGGGCCAAGAGATCTCCGATCTGGGTCAGACCGTCATAAGAAAGCTGGCACGTGAATTCATTGCCGTTTGAGGATCGTTGAACTCCAAGACTGGTCTCTGCTATCTCGAAGTAGATTTTTGGATGAGTGCATTCTTCGAATCCAGGTAGTTCGTGGAGACCAAATGACCCTGCCATTCGGTCGCGGATTCTACGGAGCGCGTGATACAGTTCACGCGAGGCTTGAAAGTCTGTTCCGAAAATTTGAAGGAGAGGGCGACAAAGGCTAGGATTCTCGAGTCTCTCTTTGAGCGGTGAAATGACTTAATGCGGCTGGGTTGAGGGCGGGGAGGACAAGCGGGACGCTTA
>JALZWA010000094.1 GCA_023299815.1 Akkermansiaceae bacterium | reverse complement strand
GAAACTCCAGAAAAAGGCAATCCCCAGAGACGCCCGCCAGAGACCCGTCTGCGCCTTCAGCTTCGCCAAGTCAGAAAAATGTCGGAACGCCACCGATGCCGAAAACTTCTCCACCCCCTGCGGCTTCGTCGGCTGAATCATGTGGGCAAAAACCAACGACGCTCCCGCTCCGATCAACACCCAGAGAATCGGCACCAGCGCAGATTCCCAGACTCCTTTTCCCTGAGCCACCCCCCAAGAATCGAACCACACGCTCCCGATAATCTGACCGAGCAAGATCGCCAGAATGACGGTCCCCTCCACCACCCCATTCGCAAAGCCGAGCTTCTTTGAGCCCACCAGCTCCTTCACCACCCCCATCTTCGCCGGACTCAGAAGTGCCGACTGCGAGCCGAGAAGAAACATCGAAAACATCACCAAATACAGAGCCGGCTTCACCTGTTCTGCCCCGTAATTCATCCCGAACCACAGCGAGCCCGCCATCGTGAGCAGGACCGCCAGCTGCACCCACGAGGCCCAGCGAATGACGCGATGCTTCGCAAAACGATCGCCCAGCCAACCCGCCGTCGGCGCGAAGAAAATAAAGGGCAGCACCAGCAGCGCCCCAAGCGCGTGCTGAATCCCATCGAAGGCCAGCCCCATCTGATAAAGCGCCACCCCCAGCGGGATTAAGAGAAACTTCGCAAAGTTGTCATTGAAAGCATTCATCGTCTGCATGCCCACCAGCCCCCAAAAGGACCGCCACTCGCGGGGCCCAGGATTCACGTCCGTCTCATTCACAGGCTCAGACTGATCTACTTCGCTCATTTCTCTAAATCGATTATCACGAGGAATTCATCATTTAGAATGATCTTTCGTAACTCTTGCCGATTTAAGCAGAATCGTAACTCGAGTAGGAGATCTAAAACCTCATCCCCTCTAGTCAGCCATGGTCATTTGATGGAAGTCACGGTGACACAGCTTAAACCCAAATTCCTCGGGGCCATTAAAAGGAGAGACATGGCTCACGACTTACTTTAGCGATGACAGATTTAATACAGAGAAAAGATTCCCGCTCCCGTCGAGGTTCCGATATTTTCTCATGCCCATATTTCAGCCCCCTTGATTCATCAGGGAATTCCAATCAGTGAGAAGGCTATCGAGGAAGCCATTCAGCGAAATCATTTAAATAGTTGACAAAGCTTTAATATCAACCAAAATCAATCTTGATGAATACCCCACTCACAAAAATAGCAATTACAACCATCGCGCTGACAGCGACATCCTACGCCCAGCGACCCGCACCAGTTAATGTTCGTAAATACGAGCCATTAGTCATCTCTGGCACAGAGACAGGAGCAATTACATTCCCTCTCGCAGGTCAATCCGCAAATTACAGCGCCTTCTTTGCTGACACCCCCCTACTAGACGGCACAGTTGGACCGGATTGGGCTGGCACCGTGGGACTTACCGTCACCGCCATACAATCAGGAACTGGTGTCGACCCTGTTGGAGCATCCTTCAATGAAAGTAGTCAGATTTTATTGGGCACTGAGTCCATTTCAGGAATATCCACTTTCAACATTCCTCACACTGAGGAATTTACCACAGCAGGTTTAACGAGTGTTTACGATTTCTCACTTTCATTCGCAAACCTCACCAACGGTTACCTCCCATCAGGCACGGTCTTTTTTGTCCAAGACATTGATGGCGGAGCTACGCCGGGAACTGAAATTTTTGACCTCACAGCAACATCAAGTGCAACCGGAGATGCCTTCGCTCTTCTCTATGACGGATCAGCCTTAGCAACAGGAAATACCAGTTGGAACATTTCTGGTAACTCCCTCTATGCTGAGAACCTCGGCGGAGCAGGCACAAACGAAAGAGTCGCATGGGTAACAACAAAAGACATTACCTCAATCGACATTACAACTAGCGCATTAAGGAATGATGGCTCTTTTCGCTTCGGCATTGCCGCACCGGTTCCAGAGCCTAGCACCAGCCTTCTTGCCTGCATGATGGGGTTCACCCTTCTCATTCGTCGCCGCAACTAAATTTTATTCAAAAAGGGATTAAATAAATCCCAAAATCTGCTCACTGAAAACCTAAGTAAAATTTTAGATTTTGAGTGAGCAGAGTCTAAAATCTCATCGCTGAAACTGCCAGTATTTTCACTAGCGCTTCCAGCACACGATAAGATCAAAAAACATCATTAAAAATTAAAGAATTTAATGACATGGTGAATCTCAGACACACCATGAAATAACACCCCCTCAAGGTCATTGAGATTTAGGGGCACGGCGAGACCAGATTTTTAAGAGGAGAGACATGGCTCCCGCCTGTTTTACCAGTAACTGAGAGAGGTGCACCGAAGACTTCCAATCTCAACGACGCTCTCACCGCGCTCCTCCCAGAGAAAAACAAGGCAGGCGCCATGTCTCTCCATTTAAAAGCGCCCCTGCAATTTTCCAAAGCAAGTTGCACTTGGCAATTCCCCCACTCTGGGCTTATTTTCCAGCCCCCTCGGCGGGGAAAATGCTCTCAGGCATTCGAACCCTCCCGAATGACCACTTTTTCTTATGAGCCCATACCATTCCAAGCACACTCCCGACTCCTCCGGAACTCTCCACCAATGGGATAATGAGACCGCCAACTGCGGCATGGGCGCAATCGCGAACCTCAAGGGTGAGAAGTCTTACGACATCATCGATTACGCGATCACTTCCGTCTGCAATATGACCCACCGTGGCGCGGTCGATGCGGACATGAAGACGGGTGACGGATCTGGTGTCCTCTGCCAAATTCCACGCCCTCTTTTCGCGAAAGCAGCCGCTCAGTTCGGCTACTCTGGCTCGGCTGACGACATCGCTGTCGGCGTCTTCTTCCTTCCCGCAAATGACACCGCCGGTTCGGCTCAGATTAAATCATTCGTCGAGGCGACCCTCGCTAAGCGCAATATCCCCTTCATCGGCTGGCGCGCAGCTCCCGTGAATCATGACGAACTCGGCAAGCTCGGCCAAGACACCCAGCCAGAGATTGCCCACCTGCTCGCTGCCAAGCCTACCGACTGGGATGGCGATCAATTCGAGCGCCAACTCTACCTCGTCCGCCGTGAGATCGAGAAGGAGTTTAATGATGTCGCAGACTTTTACATCCCCACCCTTTCTGGCCGCCTGATCAGCTACAAGGGCCTCGCGATGCCAGCCACTCTTCGCGCTTTCTACAGCGACTTACAGGACTCAGATTTCCAGACCGGCATCTCGCTCTACCACCAGCGCTTCTCCACCAACACCTTCCCCGCTTGGCCACTCGGCCAGCCCTTCCGCATGATGTGCCATAATGGCGAGATCAACACGGTGCGCGGCAACCGGAACTGGATGACTTCTCGCGAGGAATTCTTCGAGTCCGAGATCTGGGGAGATGACGTAGAGCTTCTTAAAAATCTCATGCGCGATGGCGAGTCCGACTCGTCCTCGCTCGACCACGCCCTCGAGCTCCTCATTCTCTCCGGTCGCCCCATCGAGCAAGCGATGTGCATGCTCGTGCCACCTGCTTTCCGCCACGATCACGAGATCTCAGAATCTGTGCGCGGCTTTTATAACTACATCCGCTCCTTCTCCGAGCCTTGGGATGGACCCGCTGGTCTCGTCTTCACTGACGGCATCAAGATCTGCGCCGGCCTCGACCGGAACGGCCTCCGCCCTTCCCGCTACACCCTCACCGAAGACGGACTCCTCTACATCGGTTCCGAGTCCGGAGCGATCGTCCTCCCGGATGAAAAGATCATCCGCCGTGGTCGACTCGGCCCCGGTCAGATGATGTCCGGAAACACCGAGACCGGTGAGTTTTTCACCGATAAGGAAATCAAAGAAACCCTCGCCGCGCAGAAACCCTACGCAAAGTGGGTCGATGAGAACCGCGTCGAGCTGAAGGACTTCGTCTCAAATGAGTCTCACGTCCCCGCTGTCGATTACGATGCGCTCACTCTCTCCCGCCACCAAGTCACCCAAGGCGTCACTGCTGAGGATCTCGACATGGTCTTCCCTCCCATGATCAAGGGCGCTCAGGAAGCGGTCTTCTCCATGGGCGATGACATCCCACTCGCCCCCCTCTCGCGCTACCCGCGTCTCCTTTACACCTACTTCAAGCAGCTCTTCGCACAGGTCACGAACCCACCGATCGACCCGATCCGCGAGTGGGCCGTCATGACTCTCGCCGCCGGGCTCGGACCTGAGCAAAACCTCCTCACCGAGACCCCTGAGCACGCCCGCATTCTCCAGCTTCAATCCGCCATTCTCTTCGAACAGGAACTCGAAGCGATCACGAATCGCGATGAGCACGGCTTCAAGTCGCTCGTCATCGACACCACCTGGTCCGCCTCAGAAGGAAAAGATGGCCTCAAAAAAGCGCTCGATTCCATCTGCGCCCAAGCGGAAGCCGCAGTCGATAAGAAATACGAGATCCTCATCCTCTCAGACCGCGCCACTTCTGCCGACCAAATCCCGATTCCCTCGGTCCTCGCCATCGGCTCAGTGCATCACCACTTGAACCGCTGCCGCAAGCGTCTCCGCTGCTCCATCGTAGTCGATACCGGTGAAGCGCGCGACACGCACCAGATCGCCTGCCTCTTCGGCTTCGGTGCCACTGCCGTCTGCCCTTACCTCGGTTACGCCACCGTCCGAAACGTCGTCGCAAATGACGCCAAAGGAAAACTTGAAGGCGTCACCCCTGAGAAAGCGATGGCGAACTACCGCAAGGCTCTTGAAAAAGGTCTCCTCAAGATCATGTCGAAGATGGGAATCTCCGTCCTCAACTCTTATCAAGGCGCGCAGATTTTCGAAGCCCTCGGCATCGGAAAAGAAGTCGTCGATTACGCCTTCACCGGAGCCCACTCCCGCATCGGCGGAGTCGGCTTCGCTGAGATCGCGGAAGAATCAGTCGTCCGCCACAAGGCTGGCTGGGAAGTTGAGCCAGAGAAAGGCAAGACGCTCGACCTCGGCGACCCCGGCTACAACCGCTACCGTAAGTCCGGTGAGCGCCACGCCCTCACCACTCCCGTCATCAAGAACCTCCACACCTTTGTCCGTGATAATAAGAAGGAGGACTACGACGAATACGTGAAAGCGTCTCTCGATAACAATCCCATCACCATCAAGGACCTCCTCGAATTCAAGGTGCCTGCCACTGGCGTGCCGCTTGAAGAAGTAGAACCTGCGGAAGAAATCGTCAAGCGCTTCACCACCGCCGCCATGTCCATGGGCGCTCTCTCCCCTGAAGCTCACGAGACTCTCGCCATCGCGATGAACCGCCTCGGCGGAAAGTCCGACTCTGGAGAAGGTGGCGAGGACCCACGCCGCTTCCAGCCTTACCCAAATGGTGACCTTGCTCGCTCCTACATCAAGCAAGTCGCCTCCGGCCGCTTCGGTGTCTCAGCGAACTACCTCGTGAACTGTGATGAGATCGAGATCAAGATGGCCCAAGGCGCGAAGCCCGGTGAAGGTGGCCAGCTCCCCGGTCATAAGGTGAATGGCCTCATCGCCCGCCTGCGCAACACGCAGCCCGGCGTTCAGCTCATCTCCCCTCCTCCGCACCACGACATCTACTCCATCGAGGATCTCGCCCAGCTCATTCACGACCTCAAAGAGGTCAACCCAAGGGCAAAAGTCACCGTCAAACTCGTCGCCGAGTCGGGCGTCGGAACCGTCGCCGCCGGAGTAGCGAAAGCTTCAGCCGATAACATCCTCATCTCTGGTCACGATGGTGGAACCGCAGCCTCCCCGCTCTCCTCCACCAAGCACGCCGGACTCCCCTGGGAACTCGGCATCTCCGAAGCCCATCAGGTCCTCATGATGAACAAGCTTCGGAATAACGTCACCCTGCGCACCGATGGCGGCCTCCGCACCGGACGCGACGTCATCATTGCCGCGCTTCTCGGAGCGGAGCAAATGAACTTCGGCACCATCGCCATGATCGCCATGGGCTGTGTTTACGTCCGCAAGTGTCACCTCAACAACTGCCCCGTAGGAGTCGCCACCACCGATCCGAAGTGGCGTGCGAAATTCAAAGGAACTCCTGAACATGTCGTGAACTACATGATGGGCGTCGCCAATGAAGCGCGTGAAATCATGGCCACTCTCGGAGTCCGTAGCCTTAATGAACTCGTCGGTCGCCCGACCCAGTTCCTCGAGCAACGCGTCGTCCCAGATCACCCCAAGGCGAACACCCTCGATCTCTCCGCGATCCTCGCTGACAAGTCAGATCCCGATGCCGTGCGCACCTGCACCGAGCTTCGGAATGATGGCATCCACAAGCCCGCACTCGATCTCGAGATCCTCAAGGACCTTGCTGCCCACACCGGCACCGCCGAGGGCGAGAACCCCACCGGACCGCTTCTCGACCGAGGTCCCTTTGAAAAGGAATACTCAGTCGTCAACACCGACCGAAACATCGGCACCCGCACCGCTGGACGCGTCGCCGAGATCTACGGAAACAAAGATCTCCCTGCCAAGTCAATCAAGCTCACCTTCCGAGGTTCTGCTGGTCAATCCTTCGGCACCTTCCTCACCAGCGGCCTCCACCTCACCCTCATCGGTGAAGGAAACGACTACGTCGGAAAAGGAATGGCCGGTGGCGAGATCATCGTCCACCCACCGAGAAACATCTCAGCGGACTTCGTCGCAGCGAAGAACTCCATCGCCGGAAACACCTGCCTCTACGGAGCGACCGGAGGACGTCTCTTCCTCAATGGCCGCGCCGGTGAGCGCTACTGCGTGCGGAACTCTGGTTCCACCTCCGTCTGTGAAGGCGTGGGCGATCACGGTTGCGAATACATGACCAATGGCCTCGTCGCCATCCTAGGCCTCACCGGAAAGAACTTCGGCGCCGGCATGTCAGGCGGCACCGCTTACATCTACGATATCGATGGCAAGTTCCAGTCCCGCCTCAACCCCGAGATGGTCGTCGCCCTCCCCGTCAAACGCGAGCAAGACATGGCCGAGCTGAAGAACCTCATCGAGCTTCACCTCGAAAAGACCGACTCGCCACGTGCTAAGGAAATCCTCGAAAACTGGGAAGCAAACCTCCCCAAGCTCATCCGAGTCATCGCAAAGCAGAAATACGACCTCGAGCTCGCCGAACAGCAGCACGAGGACGCCGATGGCGTCATGGCGAACTAAGAAACAAGCTTTACACCCCTCTTAAAGCGGCTCCAGAAATGGGGCCGCTTTTTTGTGAAAGCTATTCTGGATGCCTAGAATCCTCGCTTATCTGGTTGTTAAAAAACGCCTAAGGATTTGAAAATCCGTAACAAAAACCACTGAGGAATTACAGATCTTAACCCTAACCTCGTTGCAGGACTCATCGCTTCATTGCCTTCCGTTTACGGACAGACAACGATCTCCCAAACTCAGAACTTCGCAGCTAATGTTCTGTCGTTCGCTGACATTCTTCAGCTCAACCAATATGACGGAGATCTTGCCGACATCGTCTCCGTCTCTTGGAGCTGCAGCATTCGGTATTGATGTTTCAGCTGACACGCTCATCGACATCGGAGCCGTTGGTGGTGCCGATTACAAACAGCCCTGCTGCTGACTCTCACGATCACCAATACTGTTCCTGAGCCATCTTCAGCTCTCCTCAGCATGACAGGACTTCTCGCACTCGGCCTCCGTCGGTCACTCAGACCGCGGGGGCTTTTTTATAAACTTAGAGGTCTCTACTTCTTTTTCACTGGAGGGCGCTCGATAATGAGCGGCACTGCTTCAGGAAGCTCTGGAGCTTTGATCGCTTCGGCTTCGCTAGAAGCTGGCTCGCCGTCCTCCACGACTGGCGTCGCCTTTGGAGGCACGGTCACAGCAAGACAGAGAAGATTGTAATTGTGATTCAACACCGCGGGAAATGTCACCCTCCCCGGCTCGCGGATATTCTCGCGCAGAACTTTCGCGGTGAGATTTGCGACCATTTCAGCCCCCACCTTCGCCGCGCGATCGAGGCCCACGATATTTGCTCCGAGCTTTCCGGTGCCTGCAATCAAGTCACTCGTAACCCGCTTTCCTTGAAGTGCTAGCGAACTCCTTGCAGATTCCACCGTGCCATCAGGAGCAAAAGTCACTTCCAGACTCGCGTGATCATCAGTCGCAAAGACCCCACGCATATGATCAATGCGGAGAGAGACAAACACTCCCCCATTCACCATCGGCGTGATCTCAGGTCTCCAAGTCCGATAAGTGCTCCCAGAACGTTCGAACTCGGCATATTTTGGGTTCTTTTTCTCCCAGCCACCGAGTGATTCCCCAAAGGTATCAATGTGAATGACCGGAGATGCCGTAACAACACCGAGCGCGAGAAATGAGATGAGTAAGGATTTCATAGTGCTGTTTTTCCAGCTGTTAATACGAGTCTCACGACCCTTTTATTCACCAAAAAAGCGAAACTCGACAATTTCTTCGCTCAAAAAAAACCACCACACTCTGAAGCGTGGCGGCTTTTGACAAATCTATGTCGGTCTAGAGATCCAGCTTAGTCCACGCGGCGTTGTTCTGTGAGGACTCGACGCAGGCCTTGATGAAGGCCATTCCCGCGACTCCGTCATCGACAGTCGGGTAATCGTAGCCTGCTTCTGGCTGCTCATTGCCATCAATCTTATCGATAATGGCCGCTGCAGCGGCGAGGTAGACGTTGGCGAAGGCTTCGATGAACCCCTCAGGGTGGGCAAATGGCGTGCGTGAGTTGGCCTGCGCCGCGGCACCAAGGTAGTCATTTCCACGACGGTAGGTTTTGCGCGGTGCGTTGGCATATTTCACGATGAGATCATTCGGCTCTTCCTGATGCCACTCGAGAGAGGCCTTAGTGCCGTAGACGCGGATGTTGAGATCGTTCTCATCACCATTTGAGATCTGAGAGGCATAAATGATGCCCTTTGCTCCGCCTTCGAAGCGGACGAGGCAGTTCCCATCATCATCAAGCTCGCGGCCTGGGATGAAGGCGGTGAGCTCAGCTGCGAGTTCCTCGATCTCAAGATCCGTGATGTATTTCACGAGGTTATGAGCGTGGGTTCCGATGTCTCCGATGCAGTTCGATGAGCCCGCGATCTTAGGATCAGCACGCCAGTTCGAAATCGCTCCCGAGCCTTCGCCCTCGACATCACCCACGGCGTAGCCCTGAGGATATTCAGCGACGACCTTCAGAATACGGCCCAGCTCGCCATCGGCGACCATGCGCTTCGCTTCCTTCACCATCGGGTAGCCCGTGTAGTTATGCGTGAGAGCAAAGACGAGGTCGCCCTTTTTCACCAACTCCTGCAGCTCTTTTCCCTGCTCGATATTGAGCGCGAGAGGCTTGTCACAAATGACATTAATCCCTGCTTCGAGGAAGGTCTTAGCGACCGCGAAGTGAAGGTGGTTCTGAACCACGATAGAGACGAAATCGACGCCATCCTCGCGGGCTGCTTCGGCCTTCGCCATTTCCTCATAAGTTCCGTAAGCACGGTCTGGATCGATGAAAAAGTCCTGCCCCGAGAGCTTGGACTTTTCAGGGGTCGAGGAAAATGCTCCCGCCACGAGTTCGATCTTTCCATCAAGGTTCGCCGCCATGCGGTGGAC
>JALZWA010000093.1 GCA_023299815.1 Akkermansiaceae bacterium | reverse complement strand
CGAGGTAGTCAGAGATGCTGCGCTCGAGTTCCTGCATCTGGGTTGCGGAGCCTTCTACTTCTTCGCTGAGATCTGAGATGGCGGGGTCGATCTTGCTCAGCTCGTGGGTGATGCGCTGGAGTTCTTCGAGGCCGGGTGAGATGGTTTCGCCGAGCAACTCCCCTGCTCTTCCGGCGAGTTCGCCAAGGCGGCTGGCATTGCTGGTGCGGCGGAAGCGCTCTTCGAGATCAGTTTCTTCGCCGGGTTTGAGACCGGCGGCATCGAGTTCTTCGACTTGGAAGCGGAGGAGTTCTTTTTCTTGATCGCTGACCTCGCGCTGGGCGCGGGCGGTCTCGTATTCGTCTTGAGCTTCGCGCCATTTTGACCAGAGGTCGCGGTAGGCGAGCATCTCGGGAGTGGCTCCGGCGTAGGCATCGAGCATCGCCATTTGCCGCTCCGGGGAGAGGAGGGATTGGTGATCGTGCGGACCGTGGAGGTCGACGAGGTGCTGGCCAAGCCGCTTGAGGACGCCGAGGGTTGCGACGCCATTATTGACGAATTGTTTGTTGCTCTTTGCGCCGACGACGCGGCGGATGATGAGTTCATTGCCTTCGCAGAGGTCGAGGCCTGCGTCATCGAGAATTTCATTAATGAGTGAGACATCAGGGAGGTCGAAGATTGCTTCGACGGTGCATTGGTCTTCTCCGGTGCGGATGATTCCCTTATCGGCGCGCTCGCCGAGGACGAGCTTGAGGGCGCCGACGATGACGGATTTTCCAGCTCCGGTCTCACCGGTGACGCCGACGAGTCCTCCACCGAGATCCCATTCTAAATGATCAACGAGGGCGAGGTTACGAATCTTAAGCAGAGTGAGCATTCTTTTTTGCGATAGCGGGGCGATTATGGCAAGGTCGGGCGAGCTTGCAACCATGAGCGAACTTTTCCATCCCCCGCTCACCGATCTGCGCTTTCGTTTTTTGGGGACATCGACGTCTGTGGGTGTCCCGGTGATTGGCTGTGAGTGTAAGGTCTGCCAGTCAGAGAACCCCAAAGACGAGCGCTCGCGGAGCTCGGGATATCTGGAGGGACCTTTTGGGAAAATCTTGATCGATTCTGGTCCCGATCTGCGCCAGCAAGCGCTCCGGGAAGAGCTTAAAGAGGTCGATGCGGTCCTCTACACTCATGCGCACTTGGATCACGTGGTGGGATTTGACGAGCTGAGAGCCTTCTGCTGGCGGAAAGATGACCCTCTTCCGCTTTACGGATCGCCTGAGACGCTGGACTCTCTTTCTTCGATGTTCCCCTGGGCGTTCACGAAGGAAAAAGTGAATTCAGGCTACGTCTACCCTGCTCCCATTCCCTTCGAGGGTCCATTCATGATCGGGAATTTAAAGGTGACTCCGATTGAGGTGGATCACGGGAGGGTCCGCACCCACGGGTTTCGCTTCGATCATCCCGGAGCGCGCTCCTTTGCCTATATTTCAGACGTTAAGGAGATTCCAGGGCAGTCCCGAAAACTTCTCCGCGGGGTCGATATTCTTGTCATCGATGCCCTGCGCGAGGAGAACCACCCCACGCATCTCTCGGTTGCAGAGTCGCTGGAAATGATCGAGTCTCTTGAAGTGTCTCGCGCCTACCTCACTCATATTTCTCACGAACTCGACTGCGCCGCACTCTGCGCCAAGCTTCCCAAGTCTATCTCGATCGCCTACGATGGCCTCGCTCTCGATCTTCAACTTCCTTCCTCATCATGATCCTCCGCGCCTTTCTCTTCCTCTGTCTCTCGGCCACTGCTCTTGCTAATGAAGCGCCTCTGCAGCCGGGGCACGTGGCAGTCATCTACAACGCCGGCATTCCCCAGTCCCGCGAGCTCGCCGAATTCTACGCGATCAACCGGAGCATTCCGCCAGGCAATCTCGTGGGGCTCATTTTCCCGAAGGAAGAGACGATCACGAGGAGCGCTTTTGAAAAAAGAGTGCGCGACCCGCTCCGTGCAGAATTCGATAAGCGGAAGTGGTGGACCCTCGCTCGCAATGCGAACAACACCATCCTTCCGACGAGCAGCAGAATCCGCTGCCTCGCAATTATGAAGGGTGTGCCTCTCCGCATCAGCCGGGTTCCCATTCCTGCTGAGGAAGCCGAGAGCAAGGGGCAGTTCAAAGAGAACAACGAAGCCGCCGTCGATTCAGAACTGGCACTTCTGGGCGTGCGGGGAATTCCCATCGGCGGAGCGGTGCCCAATCAATATTTCAATAAGGATTTTTCCTTTATCGAAGGCAACCTCCCCTTTCAGCTCCTTGTCGGCAGAATCGACGCGAAGGATTACGAAACTTGCCAGCGCATGCTTCTCGATGCTCTGGATGCGGAGGAGAAAGGACTGTGGGGCCACGCTTACATCGATTTCTCAAAAAAAGGCGGCGCCTTTGCGATGGGAGATCAGTGGCTCGAGCTCATTACGAAGCGCTCGATCGCGGCAGGTTTCCCCACGATCACGGATCGAAACAAAGATACCTTCGTGACCAACTACCCGATGCAGGAGGCCGCCATTTACTTTGGCTGGTATACCTTTCACCGGAACGGGCCTTTCCTCAATCCGGCGATGAAATTTCAACCCGGCGCAGTGGCAGTGCACCTTCACTCACTCAGCGCAGGACAACTGGGCGACCCTAAGCACAACTGGTCCTCGGCTCTTCTTGATCGCGGCGCGGCGGCCACGCTCGGCAACACTTGGGAGCCCTATCTCCAGCTTTCCCACAACTTCGAGATCTTCCATGATCGTCTTTTAAAGGGTTACTCCTTGGCAGAGTCGGCAGCCATGGCGATCCATGTCCTTTCTTGGCAAAATCTCGTGCTGGGAGACCCTCTCTATCGGCCCTTTAAAAATCGCGGTCAAAAACCTCCCGAGCTGACCACAGATCGCGATTTTAAAATCACACGTATGGCTCATGATAACTGGCCAGACGTCACTGAACGCACCACAAAGCTCGGAGGTGCTGCTGAGCGCATGAAGAGCGGCATCATCTTCGAAAATCTAGGCACGGCCCTCCAAGAGGGCAAAGAATTCGACAAAGCAATCGCGCAATTCACTAAGGCTCAGAGTAGCTACAAAGCCCCTCAGGATAAACTTCGGCAGGTGCTTAACATCGTAGAAACCGAGCGGCGGCGAAACAACACCAGCAAGGCTACCGCCCTTCTCAAAGCAGCAAAGAAGGAGTATCGCGGCATTCCAGGAAGCAAAGCCATCGATGCTCTCATCACCATTCTAAATCCCCCTGCTCCCCCCGCGACCAAGCCAAAGAAGTAGCTCTCATGACCTACGACGATCTTCTCCGCATCAGCCTTTCCACGGGCCAGCTTTGTGAAGCTTCCCTGCCGGAAGTGCCGGATGAGATCGAGGTGCAATCGCGCTGGTTCGCAGGGTATTTCCCAAAGACCCACCGAGCCGATCACGGCCAAGAGGTCCGCATTATTTCGCCAGGCGAATGGAACCGAGGTGCCGGCCCTGATTTTATCAGAGCCACGGTGGAGATCGATGGCGAGACGCTCCATGGCCCGATCGAGCTCGATGTGCATACCGGAAACTGGGACCTGCATCGGCACGGGGAGAACCCGGCTTTCGATGACGTCATTTTACACATCGTCCTGCATGATCGTGGGCCGACCTATTTCACCAAGACCTCGTCTCATCGTGAAGTCCCCCGCATCTGCCTGAGCGAGGAATCGGTGAATCACGCACTGGGCCGTCCCCGCTTGGCCCAAGCGCTCGCCCGCCCCGGAATCTGCCTCACGCCCCTCGCGAAGATGTCGGAGGATTCCGTGCACTCTCTTTTAAAAGAGGCAGCGCTTCATCGAGCTGCGCAAAAGGCGACTCGCTTTCAGCAGCAAAGCGAGTGGCACAGCCCTGCACAAGCGCTCTGGGAAGCCATCGCAGACAGCTTGGGTTTCTCCGCGAATCGACTGCCGATGCGCCTGCTTGCTCAGAGGCTCTCCATCGCGACGCTCAAAAAACTACCGCGATCCGAAATCGAAGCTCTCCTTTTCGGCTCCGCCGGATTTCTTGCTCCCTCGCTGCACGAGGATGCCCCGGAAGACTCTCGCGACTATCTGGAATCACTCTGGAAGCACTGGTGGAAACATCGCCCCGACTTCGAGTTTGCTCCCGAGCGTCAACTCACGTGGTCGTCAGGCCCCAGCCGCCCCGGAAACCACCCGCAGCGCCGATTAGCGGCGCTCGCAGCCGTGGCCTCTGACTGGTCCCGCATCGAGCGCGACGCGCAAACAACGGCGCCATTTTCTCAACTCAGTGAAACCCTCTCCAAACTCAGCCATCCCTTCTGGGATCGCCACCACACTCTGCGCTCCGAGCGGACTGAGAAGCCGCTGAGAATTTTTGGCATCTCTCGCATTAATGAGTTTCTCATCAACACACTCTATCCTCTCGACCTCACAGATCACTGGGACTGCTACGCCAAGCTTCGGGCAGGCCCTCCGAATCAAAAAGTAAAGCGCTGCTGTGAGCGGCTCTTCGGCTCACAAACAAAGGCTAAGCCGCATCTTGATCGCTCTTGGAAGCATCAGGCTTTGATGCAAATTTATCTCGATTTCTGCCTCGAAGATCTCTCCGATTGCGCTGACTGCCCCTTCCCCGCACAGCTCATTCAGTGGGATCGCTAAGCTTGTTTTTTTCGTCAGAAAGACTCAGTCTCCGCTGCCCCTGTTTTATCATGCGTCGCTTCCGCCGATATATTCTTCCTGCATTCATCCTCCTTCTGATTTATTCAGTATGGCAGCTATGGGACATCGGACGCCTCGGTCATCTGGATAAGAACAAGAGCGCAGATTGCGCCATCGTCTTGGGAGCCGCGGCTTGGCACAACAAGCCCTCGCCCGTTCTCAAAGAGCGACTGAATCACGCGATTCACCTTTTCAAAACAAAGCGAGTGAAAGCACTCGTTCTCACCGGCGGCTACGGGGAAGGCGCGCCTTTCTCCGAATCTGAGGTCGCGCTCGATTACTGCATCAAGCAAGGCATCCCAAAGACCTCGATCCAGATCGAAACCGACTCGGGAACAACTCAAGAAAACTTGGTGGAAGCCAAGAAAATATTGGAGCGTGAAAAGTGGGCGAACGCCCTGCTCGTCAGTGACCCGTGGCACCTCAAGCGCGCTAAGATGATGGCTCAAGACATTGGACTCAAGGTCTCTATCTCAGCGACTCCTTCTTCAAAATTTCAGTCGTTTGGCCCCCGCTCCCGATTTCTCCTCACCGAGTTTGTGATGTTGCATTGGTTTCTGATCTCGGGACAATAACCTCTTGGAAATCTTTGGGACGCCTCACCTCCTCACCTTACTACTAGGTGTTCTTCTTGGTGTGACCTGCATCGCGGCACGCCGCCGAGGAAACTTTTGGCCCGTCGCCCTCCTCGCCTTTCTTAATCTCACGGCCTACGGCTACAACCAATGGGTTTATGGAAACCTAGGGCATGCCATTCCTCTCGATAACATTCTGCCCTTTCACCTCTGCGATGTCGCAGCTTTCCTCGCGGGCTTCGCTCTGCTGACACAACGCCCTTTGATCCGAGAGCTTTGCTACTGCTGGGGTCTCGCAGGGACTCTGCAAGCGCTGATCACGCCCAATCTGCCCCATCCTTTTCCTCACCCCATCTTTTTTAGCTTCTTCCTGCACCACGGCATTATTGTGATCACAGCTCTCTTTCTCCCCCTTGCTGAGGGCTGGAGACCGCGACGGGGCACCTTCCCACGTGTTCTCCTCTGGAATCAGGTCTACTTCTTCACTATTCTAGGATTCAACTGGATAGCGGGGACGAATTTTGGATTTTTGATAGAGAAGCCCTATGGCGCGACACTTTTTGACAAGCTCGGGCCGTGGCCTTTTTACCTCATCTGGGTCCAGCTGATCGCAGCAGCCATGATCGCCCTCTTTCTTCTTCCGTTTTCAAAGAAAATTAATATTTGGCGCTTTCGCTGAAGCAAAGTATGGCTCTTGCATGAGCGACTCACCAGCCCCGACCAAACGCAAACGTGTCAACGTCCGCCGCCCGGATGTCATGACGCTCGTTCAAGCTGAAGTTGAGAAGCACTACTACTCGCCCATCGTAGAAAAACTCCGTGATCGCGGAGGCTCGTTGACTATTGGAAAGACCACCATCCGTCTCGCCGAGCAGTTCGGATTTTGCTACGGAGTGGAGCGCGCGATCGATCTCGCCTATGCCGCTCGCCGCGTCTTTCCAGACCAGCGCATTTTCCTTATCGGAGAAATCATTCATAATCAGGAGGTGAATCACAAACTCACCGAGATGAATATCGTCTCGCTCCCTTGGAAGGAAATCACCGAGGAATACGACAAGCTCGAGCCAGAGGATGTCGTCATCGTCCCCGCTTTCGGCGCGCCCACGGACTTCACCGACAAGATCGAGCAACAAGGCTGCCACATCATCGATACCACCTGCGGCGACGTCATGAAAGTTTGGCGACGCGTCCGCACCTATGCCAAGAGTGGTGTCACCTCTCTCATTCACGGAAAGCGCGGCCATGAGGAAACTCGCGC
>JALZWA010000092.1 GCA_023299815.1 Akkermansiaceae bacterium | reverse complement strand
AGGCATCTGATCGAGCGCACCTTCGAGGCGATCAAAGGAGCGAAGCGCGTGATCGTGCATATCTATAATTCTACCTCGACGCTGCAGCGCCGCGTTACCTTTGGCGATGCCTCGCGAGAGGATATCAAAGCGATCGCTGTCACCGGTGCGGAGGTGGTGAAGGAACTGGTCCCGACCCTTCCTGAGACCGAGATCGTCCTGCAATATTCGCCTGAGTCCTTCTCGGACACCGAGTTGGATTTCGCACTCGAATGCTGTGAGGCCGTGATCGAGATTTGGGAGCCGACTCCTGAGAAAAAGCTCATTTTAAATCTCCCCGCCACGGTTGAGTGGGCTACGCCGAACGTCCACGCGGATCAAATCGAGTGGATGTGCCGCCAGATCTCGAAGCGGGATTCGGTGACGATTTCTCTCCACACGCATAACGACCGAGGAACCGGAGTAGCCGCGACCGAGCTGGGTTTGATGGCTGGCGCGGACCGGGTTGAGGGAACTCTTTTCGGAAATGGCGAGCGCACCGGAAATCTCGATATCGTGATCGTGGCGCTGAACATGAACAGCCACGGGATCGAAACCGGGCTCGATTTTTCAGACCTCTCGCGCTTGCGGGAAGTCTACGAGCGCACCACGCGCATGACCGTTCCAGACCGCCAGCCCTACGCGGGTGAGTTGGTCTTCACTGCTTTCTCCGGCTCCCATCAGGATGCCATTAAGAAAGGGCTGGATCGCCGGAAGAA
The DNA here is from genome assembly GCA_023299815.1 of Akkermansiaceae bacterium. Lineage (GTDB taxonomy): Bacteria > Verrucomicrobiota > Verrucomicrobiia > Verrucomicrobiales > Akkermansiaceae > SW10. Next base: position 5,058 of record JALZWA010000092.1, on the reverse strand, counting down.
GGAAGAGGCGGAGAATTGGGGCGTGCCTTATCTCACCATCGATCCTCATGATATCGGGCGCAGCTACGAGGCCATCGTGCGCATCAATTCCCAGAGTGGAAAAGGCGGCGTCGCTTACATTCTTGATCAAGAGCATGGATTTGATCTCCCTAAGACGATGCATCCGCAGGTCGGAAAACGGGTCTACGATCTTGCCGATCAGCGTGGGAAAGAACTCTCCGCTGAGGAAGTCGGAAACGTCTTCCTTGAAGAATTTGCCAATGTCTCCACCGAGATGATCCTGAGCGATTACGAACTCGATCATCATGCAGCAGGGCGTGGCGAGGTTCTCTGCAAAGCCGAGATCCAGATCAGCGGTGAAAAGAAAAGCGTCGAGGGAACCGGAAATGGCCCCATCAACGGATTCGTCTCAGCGCTTGAAAAGGCCGGCCTGAAAGACTTCGTCCTGACGGACTACCGTTCGCATGCAGTTCGTGGTGGCTCGAGTTCAGACGCGGCGGCCTACGTGCAGCTCCGTCATGACGACGGCCGTATCCTCTGGGGTGTTGGCGTCGATCCGAGTATCGAAATGGCAGGGCTCAAGGCGCTCGTGAGTGCTTGGAATCTCCTGCGCGCGTAGTCTTACGGCCGAGAGGGTCAATCTAACGAAGCCTAGGGAAACGCCCTAGGTATTCGTGACATCAAAGAATCTGGGCCAAGTTTAATAGCTCGCAGTTCTATCGGGCGCCCTCAGGCCGAGCCCCATTAGCACCGGACTCGCATCACGGGTTGCGGGAATCTCAGATGGGACCTCGGAATGCTGGGCTTGTTCATGATTCCACCCGAAAAAAAACCCAGGGCGCTGCCCTGGGCTAAGTTGGTTTGGCCCGTTGGCCCGTTGGCCCGTGGGAAACTGAGGGGTGTTTTACTCTGCTGCCCAGTCCAGCTCTTTGAGCAGGGCATTGGTGGCGTGGCCATATTCCACGTAGGAATCGTAGCACTGCTGCCAGTCTGGCTCGGCGCCATCGACGGCGTGGAAGACGGTGGCGACGTGGGGCTCGATGGCGAGACCACCATTGTAGCCATCGTTTTTCAGAGCAGTGAGAATTTCGCGGACCTTGGCTTGGCCGTCACCGGGGAGAGTGTATTTCGCGGGCTCAGTCTCGCCAGCAGGTGGGTTGGTGCAGTCCTTGATGTGGACGTGGACGACGTGCTCTTTCACCTTTTCGTAGAACTCAAGTGGATCTTGCCATGGGAAGGGTTCCTCCTTTGAGCGGTCGAGCTGGAAGACGGGGTTGGCGGTGTCAAAGACGAGCTTGAGGCCGGGGATTTCCTCGACGAGGCGCAGGGTGTGGTCGGCGGAGAAGCCACCCCAGTTCATGCAGTTCTCGTGGATCGCTTGGATACCAGCATCTGCGAAGCGGGAGTAGATCTCGCGGAGGCGGCGGAAGCGCTCGGCTTCGTTTTGATCATTTCCCCAAGATTCTTGTGCGTAGGACATGACGCGAATGAGGCGGGTTTCGAGGCGAAGCATTCGAGGGATGGCGCGGTCGATCTCGGCGAGGGTGATGTTGAAGTCAGAATCGATCTTCTTGCCCCAGTTCCCGATGAGGGATCCGAACTCGGGAATGGTGATGGCTGCTTGGTCGAGCTGGTCGGCGACTTTTTCAAACTCTTCCTGCGGGAGTTCGTGAATGTTCGCTCCATTGACACCGCGGGCGGAGATCTGGCTCCAGCCGATTTCTTTGGTGGCCTTGATCTGGGTAGCGAGGTCCTTGGCCGCTTCGTCGGCAAATCCGGTGAGATACATGAGTGGGATTTAGCCTCTAAAGGAGCCTTGCGAAACTCTAAAGATGGGAGATTTAGCGAGAGGCTTAGCTGAGGACTTGGGCTGTGAATTTTACCGCAGAGGCGCGGAGAACACAGAGGGACGCAGAGGCTTGGTTGGGGGGTTATTTTGAGCTTAGCTGCTCTTCCATGTCTTCGAGGCTCACGCCTTTGGTCTCAGGGACCATGAATCGCACCCAGACCAGTTGCAGGATCATCATGAAGCAGAAGAATCCGAAGAGGGCAGAGGGTGAAAATGCAGCCACGGCCATGGGGAAAAGAAGAGTCAGCAGAGCGGCAAAGAGCCAGTGGGTGCCGCAGCCGATGGACTGGCCGATAGCGCGGGCGCGGTTCGGGAAGATCTCGGAGATGAAGACCCAGATGACGGCACCTTGTCCGACGGCATGGGCGGCGATGAAGCCGAGGATGCAGATGAGGACGACGGTGCTTCCGGAGCCGGATTTTTCTTTCGCATCGGCGAGTAATTCTCCGGAAATTTCCTCGAGGTCTCCTGACGAGAGGGAGTGTGTTTCATCAAATTGCTCGGGTGGTAGTTTGTTGTTTGCTTCGATCGCGGCGCTCTTAGCTTTCATCTCAAGGGCTATGGAAGCTTGCTCAAAGGGTGCTTTGTAGTGGGAGAAGGCCCAAGCGCAGATTCCAAGTGAGACGATGTAGCCGAAGGAACCGATGTAGAGGAGGGTGCGGCGGCCGATGCGGTCGATGAGGTAGAGCCCCACAAAGGTGAAGACGAGGTTGACCAAGGTGACGAGCGAGGAGTTGAAGAGCCCGGCGGAGGTGTCGATTCCAGTCATGCCGAAGATGCGGGGGGAGAAGCCTAGGATGGCATTGATCCCGGAGAGCTGGTTGAAGAAGGCGATGAGGAAGGCGAGGGTGAGGGGGAGCTTGAGCTTGCCCCAGTCGAAGCCGCCCTTGGAGGTGGGTTGTTGGTCTCCTTGCTCGATCTCGGTGACGGTGGCTTCGAGAGTGGCGGAATCAAACTCAGGGTTGATCGCGCTGATGATCTTCTTTCCTTCTTCGCGGCGCCCTTTTCCAATGAGCCAGCGGGGGCTCTCGGGGAGGCCAAGGCACATGACGCTGTAGATGATCGCGGGGATCGCTTCGACTGCGAGCATCCAGCGCCAAGAATCGATCTCGACCACACCACGGATGATGAAGTTAGAAATGGTGGCGATCAAGAGACCGAAGACGATCATGAACTGGAACATCCCGGTGAGGCGACCCCGGCGATCAGCGGGTGAGATTTCGGCAATGAAGATGGGTGCGGCGACGGTCGAGACACCGACTCCGATACCACCAATGACCCGGAAGAGAGCGAAGGTGAGGACGTCATCTGCCATCGCGGAGCCGATCGCGGAGACGAAGTAGAGGAGGCCGATGGCGATGAGGGTTTTCTTGCGGCCGAACTTATTGGCAGGGATCCCGCCGAGAAGGGAGCCGATGACGGTGCCCCAGATCGCGGCGCTGATAGCCCAGCCGTGTTGGGAGGGAGAGAGATCCCAGAGTTTTTCGATCTGTTGTTCGACGCCGGAGATGACCATGAGGTCGAAGCCGAAGATGAAGCCGGCGAGTGAGCAGGTGATGGCCCAGAAGAGGAGTTTGTTGTTCATCGTGTGAGTGTGTGTGCGAGAGCGACGCAGCCGAGGAGTCCGGCATTGTCACCGAGAAAAGGGGGGACGATAAAGTCAGAAAGGTTGCCTTTGAGGGGGGCGTGGCTGAGGTAGCCATTGAGATGTTCCTTGAGGCGCGCGCGGATCATGGGAAAAAGGTGAGCTTGATGCATGACGCCGCCGCCTAGGATGATGCGCTCGGGCGGGGCGATGGTGAGGAGGTTGAGGCAGGCTTGGGCGAGGTAGTCGGTTTCGATTTTCCAAGCGAGATGATCGGCGGGGAGTTTTTCGGCGGGCTTTCCCCAGCGGGCCTCGATGGCACTTCCGGAGGCGAGGCCCTCAAGGCAATCGCCGTGAAAGGAACAAGAGCCAGCAAAGGAGTCCTCAGGATGCCGGGAGATGCGCATGTGGCCCATCTCGCTGTGGCCCATGCCGTGGATGAGCTGGCCGCCGATCATGACCGCACCGCCAATCCCGGTGCCGATGGTGAAGTAGGCGGCATTTTTGAGACCGGCAGCAGCTCCCCAGCGGGCTTCGCCAAAAAGGGCGGCGTTGACATCGGTCTCGAAGATCGCAGGGACTCCGAGCGCTTCTTTGATCGGCCCCAGGAAATCAATGTCAGCCCAGCCGGGTTTGGGAGTGGAAGTGATGTGTCCGTAAGTCGCGGAGGCGGGGTCAATATCGGCAGGCCCAAAGGTGCCGATGGCCAGCGCTGCGGGTGCGCCGTGTTCTGCGGCGGCACCTTTAAAAAAGGAAATGAGAGCCTCGATTGTCTCGCTCGGGGTCGTCGTGGCGATTCGCTCACGGACACGGATATCAGCAGGGCCAGAGGTAAGAGCGGCGACCATTTTGGTGCCTCCCGCCTCGATGGTGGCGATGAGTGGAGCTGACATCGGTGCGGGTATAGCGATTTTCGAACGACACCGAAAGAGTCGAGTTTAAATCGCTCCTCCGCCTCCGCTTAACCCTCAGTCACCTTGCCCGAGCGGTAAGCATGCAGGAGTTCATTGAGTGAGCAAATCTGGGCGTGGATATCCTCGGCCTCGTGCGTGTCGCCCACGCTGCGAGGCTGGTCGTATTTCCGTAAGACCCGCAGATCAGGAATCGGCTCCTCATTGCAATCTAGGAAGTGATCGATCGACTCGAAGTGCGAATGCTGCGCGAGCTTGATCGTCGATGGACCCATCACCAGCGTGTAGCCATGATCGCCGTAGGCTTCCGAAAAGGCGCCATCGATGGTGACGGCATTCCCGCCTCTCTTGACCGGATCTTCTCCCTTCTCCACCTTCACCGGCACGTGGCCATTGATGATGAGGACATTGTCATCTGCTCCGAATTCGCGGCCGACCTTTTTGCAGAATTCGGCATCATGGATCAGATGGAAGTAGGAGTCCTTTTCCTCTAGATGGGTTGCGGTGTCCTCGATGTAATAGCGCTCGAAAGTCGTCATCTGCGTCTTTCCAAAAAGAGGGGAGTCCCCGTGAGCCCAGAGCCAGTAATAATAATCAAGATCCTCCGAGACCGAGTGAGCCCCCTCGCGATAAGTGCGGTGCACGAGCTGCTCCATCTCGCGGAAGAGCGCGCCGCCGCTGAGCTCCTTCTCGCCGATCTGCGCACTGCGGAA
>JALZWA010000091.1 GCA_023299815.1 Akkermansiaceae bacterium | reverse complement strand
TTCTGAGTGGACAGGTTATGGAGAAGCGGTGGGTGGGAGTCGCCGGGCTCGGCGGGGGCTTTGTAAGGTGGTGGATGTGCCGCAGGATGCTTGGGAGGGTTTGGGCGAGCGGCGGTATCGCTGCTGGCTTTATGCGGATGGGGTGGTGGTGCCGGAGGAGCATGCTCCCAAGAGTAAGGGGAGGAAGAAGAAGGGTTTCACGATGAAGCAAATGCTGAAGGTGAGAAAAACTCAGGAAGGGAAGGTGACTCCGGTGCTCATGCTGCGGAAGCGGGTGGGGAGTTTTAGCAATGGAATTGCGGTGGGGAGTGAGAATTTTGTGAAGGGGATCGCGGCGCGCTATCAGGAGACTTTTCGAAGGAAGAATGCGCGGGCGGGGAAAGCGCTCCTAAAGGATGAGAGAGAAGTTGAAGGAGCGAAAAGGGTTTTTGTGATGAGAGAATAGGGCGATTTCGTTTGGGATGTGTTGCGTTCCGAGCCTTCAATCGGAGCGGGCAGAGCGGGGAGGTGGATATCCGAGGCGGAATGCTGGGCTTGCCCATATCCTATGAGATCACATAACCCAGGCATTCGGACTGGGCTGCTATGAATAGGGCCTTCAGCCGTCGGTGCCTAGGCGAGGTAGAGGATCGAGCTGCAGTTGTCGCACTCGGCGATTCTTTCGCCGGACTTGGCGGCGATGAAGGTGGAGTTGACGACTTGGAGGTGGCAGGAGCTGCAGATGCGCTCGGAGTTGACGGCGGCGATGCCTTTTCCTTCTTGCTTGATGAAGAGGCGGTCGTAGTCGGCAAGGAGGTCTTCTTCGACTTTGGTGGACTCTTCTTTACGGGTTTCTTTGAGATCTGCGAGTTCTTCACGGCGGACTCCAGCGCGGGCATCGAGCTCGGCGATTTCTTCATCGACGGTGACTTGGGTCTTGGCGAGTGAGGCTTCGGCTTCGGTGATGGTGGCGCGGCATTCGTCGGCCTTTTCCATGAGTTCGAGCTCGGTGGTTTCGAGGTCGTCGATCATGCCCTTATAGCGGATGACTTCTGCGCCAAGCTTATCAAACTCTTCGTTTTTTTTGGTTTCGAATTGCTGTTTGTTGAGCTTTTCGATGGTGGTTTTGCGCGTGCCGATATCGAGTTCGACCGTTTTGATGGCCATTTCGTTTTCCTGATAGGCGGTCTTGGCGGTGGCGAGAGCGGCTTGGTTGTTGGCGAGGCGGTCTTTGGCGGCTTCTTGTTCTCTCGGGATGCGCTCAAGTTCCTTGTTGATGGCCTGGATCCGCTGGTCGAAGTCTTGGATCTTGAGGAGCTGTTGGACGTCTTCGCGCATGGCTGAGAAATAGCGGTTGGGATGGGAGGGGAAAAGGGGAATCGCTCGCGAGTTGTTGGCGCGGGTTATTTGCGCCGTCTTTTCTTTTTCCTGAGGGAAGTGGTTTTCTTTTCGTGAGCCTTTTTTTCGGCTTTTTGAGAGGTCTTTTTCTTTGGGGTAGGCTCTGGTTTGGGATCTGGCTTGGGATCTGGCTTGGGATCTGGTTTGGGATCTGGTTTGGGATCTGGTTTCGCGATGGCGGGATTTTTTGATCCCAGTTTTAAGAGGAGAAAGGTGAGGAGGAGGGCGATGGCGGGGGTGAGGACGAGCCATTGCTGTTCGGTGACGGCGAGGATGGGAGGAAGGGGGAGCAGGAGGAGGGCGAATGGGATGCGCGCTTGGAGGAGGAGGGCGAGGAAGATGAGGATGGGGATCTCGATCCAGAGTGGGAGCCGCTGGTAGAGGGTGGGCTGCTGGGGGGTTCTGGAGATGAGCTGTTGGGTGAGTTGGGGGAGCTGCGCGAGGTGAGGCGGGGGATTGGGCCCGAGGAAGATGACGGTTTCGGGAGATTCGTGTGTGCCGGGATCGAGGAGGGTGCTGAGTGGTTCTTCTTCGGGGAGTGCTTGGAGCGAGGTGGTGAGGTAGCCACGGGGGTCGAGGGAGAAGATGGCTCCATTTTTCCCAATCCTGACTTGGTGGTCTGCGGAGATGGTGAGATCGCTGAGGTGGTGACCGCTTGCGGTGACGAGGTTTATGAGTTCGAGTGAGGGGAGGAGGTGCTCTCCCCAGCGGGCGAGGAAGGGGATGGAGATTTGCTGGCCCTGAATTTCGGGTTGGGCATTTTCTAGGAGACGGAAGCCGTAGAGTCCTGCAGAGGTGGAGGGGGAGGTGCTGGCGGCATTGACCTGAGGAATGAAGGTGAAGTCAACGTGGTGGTGAGCGGGGGGAATGACGGAAGCCTGAAGGTAGCTTGGGAAGGGTTTTGAGAGAGATTTTACGACGGATTCTAGGCGGAGGGAGATGCCGAGGACGGCGGTGGGGAAGCTGGCGATCTCGTGATCGAGCGCGCGGAGCTCAAGCTCGTCGCTATCGTCCCAGGAGAGGACGGGGGAGAGGGTGACTTTTTCAGCGCCGCTGGTGCGGATGGCATTGAGGGCGAAGAGCCAGTCGGTGACGGATTCTTCTCCACTAGCGCGGAGGACGCGGACAGCCGCTTTTTCGATGTCAGGCGATGGGGAGACCTCGGAAACTGAGATGCGGAAGTCGGTGAGCGGATCGCGCTCGATGAGGAGGTCACTTTTCTGACTCTCGCTTGGAATCCAGAAGAGGAAGTGCTCGAGCTGGGCGAGTAGCTTGAGGTGGGGCAGGGCAAAGGAGAGCGCAACTCCGACCAAGAGAGGAAGGAGGACGAGGGCTTTCTGCTGCGGGGCTGTTTTCAAGACCGCGATTTATGAACCGCGAAGCGGGATGGGGGAACTCGAAAATTCAGAGACAGTGGCATGATCTGTCTCGGTCATGTTTCCCGCTGGCTGGGGAATGAGGGTGAAATGGCTTCGCTTTGAAATGATCATGACCGGGACGGATCATGCCACGGGCCTAAAGATATTGGCCGAGGGTGTCTTCGAGAGGGGTGTCAGCGATGACTTCTTTGAGCGCGGTGACGGCGGAGGGGATTTGCTCGAGATACCACTCGTTATCCTGGTTATGGCCTAGGTTTGCGAAGGCTCCGAGGGCTTGCATGAGGCGCTGGGCAGCGCAGTCCTTGAGGATGGGCTCGATGGGCATTTCTTCGGTGACTTCTTCCCAGAGCTTGAGCATTTTCACGCGCTCTTCAGCGGTGTGATTCATGTAGGGGTCGTAGAGGAGGGAGGCGAGATCGTATTCCTGGCGGCCCATGCGCATGCCTTGGAAGTCGATGACGTAGCACTCGCCGTCTTTTAAAAGGAGGTTCTGCGATTGGTAGTCGCGGTGGACCATGTGGGGGGAAGTCGCTCCTAAGCGGGTGCGTAAGCTTGCTAAGATGGGATCTTCACGGAGGGCTGCGCCGTCTTTTCCGAGATGGGTTTCAACGAAGTGCTCGATGAAGTAGTCCTGCTCCCACTGATACATTTCAGCATCAAACTTGGGCTGGAGATCGAAGTCCTTTGGTGGGCGGACGTAGAGGAGTTTGTCGAGTTGCTCAAAGGCGGAGCGGTAGTAGGGCTCGCGGACTTCATAGGGCTCGTCTTTGAGGGAGGTCAGGTCGGTATCGCCAAGGTCTTCCACGATCGCGACGTGGCGGCCGATGTTGTCGTAAAGCACCTGTGGGACATTGAGTCCGGCGCTGTCAAGAAACTGGCCGACGGGGAGAAAGTTGGCATTATCCGAGCGCTCTAGAGTGTAGTGGACGCCGATGAACGAGCCGTGGTCCTCGGGCTTGATGCGGATAATGGTGCGGCCGGAGGCGCCCTTCTGGATGGGCTCCATGAGGACCTTGTGCGTGGGCGCAAGATTGAGGTGGGCGCGGACGGCGGTGAGGAGGGTATCAGCAGGCATGGGGAAGGGTGAGCTAGATATCAGCGTCTTGGTGGACGCCAGTGATGGAGGAATTGCTGTGAACGACGCACTTTGTCAATTCCGCATCTGCGGAAACACTCGTTCCGGGCCAGAGGATGGAGTCGGTGACGATGGCATTCGCGCCGATCTGGCAGCCATCGCCGACCCATGAGTTTGTCACTTTTGCCGAGGGGTCGACTTGTGCGGTGGGGGAAATTTCACCCGCTTTCTGAAAGCCCGCTTCCATGTAGGAGTCGCGCTCGCCGAGATCAAGCCATGCACATTCCTTGACGTGGTAGGCGCCGAGCTGGCCACGGCGGACGAGTTCTTGGAAGGCGGGGATGACGGCGATCTTCTCGTTGGGCGGGATGAGATCGAGGATTTCAGCATCAGCGCAGTAGATTCCGGTGAATTGGTGGGTGCCGGCGAGTCCGGCGACCTCGCTGCGGACATCGAGGACGCGGTAGCCATCGACGGTGACTTTTTTCGAAGGTCCATCAGCGGTGACGGCGAGGGTGGCGACGTTATTACTGCCCATATGGCCTGTCATGAGGCGCTCGATGGGGAGGTCGGTGAGAATGTCGCCATTATAGATGAGGAAGGGGTCGCTTCCGATCCACTCGGCGATGTTTTTAATGCCGCCGCCTGTTTCGAGGAGGATGGGCTCGTAGAAAAAGGCGAGTTTTGCCCCGCGATAGGTGCCATCGGGGAAGGCGACCTCCCAGGTTTCGGGAAGGTGGTGGGTGTTGATCGCGATGTCGGTGATTCCGGCATCGATGAGGTGATCCATCGCATGTGTGATGAGAGGGCGATTCTCAAGGGGGATGAGAGGCTTAGGGAGGGTGTCGGTGAGGGGTTTTAGGCGCGTGCCGAGGCCGGCTCCGAGAAGAAATGCTTTCCGCATGGCCAAGAGGTAGCATGGACTGGGAGATTTTGAAAACTGTGAGGTAAGTTTTGCAAGAATTACCTCTCTGGAACATTACTATGACTGTGAAGTTCGCAATTTACTCTCTTTTTTTAGCCTCGCCTGCATTTGCTGTCCCTGACGGATACGAAATGTCCACTTGGGCGGAACCTTTTAATATCGAGTATCCTACCGCGATCACGGCTGCGGCAGATGGCACGGTTTACGTTTCTTGTGATCCGAATGGCTCGCTGGGGAAAGACAAGGGCGTGGGAAAAGTGATCGCTTGTCGAGATACCGATGGGGATGGAAAAGCGGACTCATTCACGGATTTTGTCAGCAATATCGATAGCCCGCGTGGAGGACACTTCGTGCGCGATACTCTTTATTTGATTCACCCTCCCTACCTGAGTTCTTTTAAAGATACGACGGGTGACGGTGTCGCGGACGAGCACAAGGTGCTGCTTGAAAACCTAGGCGCTGGTCTGAGACATCCACGGGGATCTGATCACACGACGAATGGCTGCCGCATGGGAATCGATGGGTGGCTCTACATCGCGGTGGGTGATTTTGGCATGGAGGGCACAAAAGGGACTGATGGTCGTGTCGTAAAACTTCATGGCGGCGCGGTCGCTCGTGTGCGGCCGGATGGCACAGAGCTGGAAGTCTTCTCCTATCACACGCGGAATATCTGCGATGTCGCCATTTCTCCCCGGCTCGATCTCTTCAGCCGCGATAATACGAACGATGGCAAGGGGTGGGATATCCGCATCCATCATCACACGAGTGGAGTCGATCACGGGTATCCTCGCCTTTATCAAAACTTCACGGAAGAAGCGGTCACTCCACTCTTCGATGGCGGTGGCGGAAGTGGCACGGGGGCGCTTTATCTTGCAGAGCCAGGTCATGAGGAAATGCTCCTCACTTGCGACTGGACCACGGGGAAAATTTACCACGATAAGCTGACGCCAAATGGAGCAAGCTTCACGCTGGAAGAGTCCGTCTTTCTCGATCTTGAGCGGGCGGTGGATATCGATGTCGATGGCGAATCGAATCTCTACGTCTGCGACTGGCGTGGGGGGAAATTCCGCTACGCCGGTAAAGGTGTGAAGGTGGGGCTTGTTCAGAAGCTGACGAAGAAGGGGCTGACGGTGGAAAAATTTCCTGATCTGACGAAGCTGTCGGGTGAAGATTTGGTCAAGCAATTGGCACATGCCTCAGCGGTTCGTCGCTTAGAAGCTCAGCAGGAGATCCTCGCGCGGGGCGACAAGGAGCTTGGGAGAAGGTTGTGGTCGATGGTCGGGTCTGATTTGTCTGTCGAATCTACTACGGCGGTTATTTTTACTCTCCGTCAACTGACTCGAGAATGGGATGAAAATTTGATCGTCTCGATCGGCGGTGGCAAAGAAAAGACCGCTGAAGTGGAGATGCTGGTTCGCTCAGTGATCGATCGTGATCCTTCTCAGATTAATAAAACGTTGCCCCGGGTTCAGGCGATGCTTCAGTCTGGTAATAGCCGCGTGAAGCTTCAGTCCCTCGTAGCGCTCATGCGCATGGGTGAGAAAGCGAAGGGAAGTTCTGCCGCGATTCTCAAGCTTGCTTCCACGACAAAAGACGAGCGTCTGCACCATACCGCGATTCAAGCGCTCGTCGCGATTGCAGAGGTCGATGTTCTCCTCGCTGCGACTGATCAACCAGCGGCTCTTCTGGCGCTTCAGCGTCTGCATGATCCAGCGGTGGCGTCGTCTCTCGTTGTGCAGTTGGGAGGTGGTGAAAATGTCCTGCCTCTGATCGGTGTGCTTGCTCGGCTTTATCACAAGGAAGGTGAGTGGGATCTCAAAGAGTGGTGGGGGACGCGTCCGGATGATCGCGGACCTTATTTCTCGCCTACCAAGTGGTCCGAGACCGCATCAATCAAGAAGGCACTGGAAGTGGCTTACGCAAAGCTTGAACCGAAGGAGCAAAAGATGGCACTTGAGTTCTTCTCGAAGAATCGCATCCCGCTTTCGGATCTCGATCTGGGAGAACAGGATCCCTTTACCTTCGCTCTGATGTCACCCGATCCCTCCAAGGATCAGCTCGCGGTGCTTTCCGCAGCGGCACGCGATCCTAAGCGTGAGTGGGAGATGCGGCTGGAGGCGCATCGGGCGTGCATGCGCTCGAGTCTGCCGGGGGCGCTTCGCGAGCAGGCTCTTATTTTAGGAGCTTGGCTCACTGAGAAAGGGGACACTGATGAGGTGAATCGTGAGGTTTCTGATTTTGTGAACCTGAGTTCCCATCAGCTCAGAGTGAAGGATCTGAAAAAGATCGTGAAAAAGGAAGACGCGCAAACTTCCCGAGTTGCTTGGAAGGCGCTTCTTACCCTCACCCAGAGTCCGCTTGTAAAGAAAGGGGTGGCTAATCAAGCAATGAAGGCTGCGAGGGCGAATCCACGTGAGGTCGGCTTCTTTCTGGCGCTGGCCGATTTTAAACTTCAGGGCTTCGATAAGCAGATTAAGAACGCGATCAATAGCGATAATGACACGCTCATCGAAGCGGCCGAGCACGCCAAGAAAGTCATCGCCGAAGCGAAGGCGAGTGGCGGGAAAATGATCGCGCTGCTGAAGGCTGAAGACGTCACGAAAATGGTGATGGCTGGAAAAGGTGATGCCAAGCGCGGGAAGGAGCTCTACACCCGTCAGGGCTGCATCGCTTGCCACGCGGTGGATCAAGCTGCGGTGCAAAAGGGACCTTATCTCGGTTCGGCGGGCAGTAAGTTTAGTCGTGATTATCTCATCGAATCGATTCTCGATCCGAATGCTGTCGTGGCCCAAGGCTTTCAGACCGAACTCGTGACGCTTAATGATGGCACCATGCACATGGGATTTGTGACCCGGGAAGAAGACGGCGCAGTGGACCTTCGTGACATCGCCGGTGGGGTGAAGCAGATCAAGGGGAGCGACATCAAGAAGCGCGATCATCAGGCGACCTCGATGATGCCTGCTGGGCTTGCGGCGGGGCTGACGGTGGAGCAGTTTATCGATATGATCGACTACCTCAGCAGTCTGCGTGAAGGAGGGAAGTAGGTCATTTTTGAAAAGAAATTCCCCCTTGTGAGAGGACGGGCGCTTGGGCATCTTCTGTCCGATGCGCTCGTTTTTGTTTTGCACGGTCGTCTGTTGTTCCGCTCTTCAGGCTCTGCCTCCCGGTTTGCACACGGAGGAATCAAAGGTTCCCGACTTTGTGCTGCCGGCGCTTTTTCCGGAGGGGACCAGTGCGGAAGATTGGCAGAAGAATTTGCGCGCTGAGACGCTGGCGCTTTTTGAAAAAGAGATGTTTGGCGTGGTGCCGGCGATTGAGCGGAAGGGAACGGTCGAGCTTGGCAGGAAGGTGAGCGATTTTCTTGGGGGCAAGGCTCTGCTTCAGGAGGTCTCGATTTCTCTCTTGGGTGATGAAAAAGGGCCGAAACTGAATTTGCTAATCGTGACTCCCGCGGCGGCGAAGGGGCCGGTGCCGGTTTTTCTGGGACTCAATTTTAAAGGGAATCACACGGTGCATTCGAGTGAATTAATTACGATGGGGGAAGATCAAAAAGCGGGGCGTGGAGAGCGGGCGGCGCGCTGGCATCTTGAGGGGGTCATCGATCGTGGCTACGGGCTGGTGACCGCTTTTTATGGCGACATTGATCTGGATGAGAATGATGGTTTTAAGGACGGAATTCACGGCGCGGCGGAGTCGCCTGAAAAGCGTGATGATTCTTCATGGGGATCGATCGCTGGCTGGACCTGGGGGCTGAGTAGAGGGCTTGATTTTTTGGAAACCTACGAGCCAGTGGATGGCTCAAAGGTGGTGGTCTTTGGACACTCGCGGTTAGGCAAGACGTCGCTTTGGGCCGGTGCGACTGATGAGCGATTTGCGGGTGTGATTTCTAATAACTCGGGTTGTGGCGGAGCGGCACTGAGCCGGAGGGCTTATGGCGAGACCGTCGCTCGAATCAACACGTCCTTCCCACATTGGTTCTGTAAGAACTTCCATGCCTATGGGTTGAAGGAAGATGAGCTGCCCTTTGATCAGCATCAGCTGGTGGCCTTGATCGCTCCTCGCCCAGTTTATGTGGCGAGTGCACAGGGAGATCAGTGGGCAGATCCAAAAGGAGAATTTCTAGCAGCGAAGCATGCGGGCCCGATCTATCAACTTCTGGGAAAGAAGGGGCTGGGGCAGGATGAAATGCCAGCGGTGGATGAAGCGATCGGCGGAACGGTCCGCTACCACCTGCGCAGCGGGAAGCACGATGTGAAGGTTTACGATTGGGAGCAGTATCTTAAGTTCATGGACGAGCTGATCCGCTAGTCCTTCTTTTCGGTAGGGGGAGCGGTGGGCTGTAGCTGCTTTAGTTCGATCTTCCGAAACCACACCGGCTGCCCCTCGGCTTGTAGGGCGAGGTGGCCAAAGCTGAGCTGAGTGGGAGCACCTGCCTCGAAGAGGGATTTTGTTTCTACGACGTGGCCCTTGGGATCGAGCTGGGGTTTCTGGTAGCGGAGAACTTCTTTTCCATTCACCCGGTGGATGATCAGTTCGTTCCCATGGACTTCCAGCTCGATGCTGACCCATTGATCAGCCGGGAGATTCTCAGCGCTCGACTTCACAATGTGCTTGGTGATGAGCTTCTCATCGATCTCGATATTCGTGCCCGGAGTGCAGACATTTCCGGTAGGACGGGGGCCCTTTCCCTGATCCGCTAAGAACTGGAACTCGATGCTGACGGGGAACCCCTGATCGAGCGTCATGCTCTGAGGTGGCTGAGAGTGAAACATGACGCCGCTATTGAGATTCACGTAGTGAGGCGCGTCAGGCATCTTCTTGCCTACGAATTTATACTCCATCCGCAGGATGTAGTGCGAGTAGGCGAGGTTGGTGTAAAGGTGCCCGAATTGGCGACCAAAACTCGGATATTTATCGTACTCGCATTTGAGGATGCCGTCCTCGACTCGGAAAGTGTCAAAGGTGTTCTCTCCGAGGGGATGCTCGGTGATCTTTGGAGTCCAGCCGTCGAGGTTCTTGCCATTGAAGAGACTCACCCACTCCTTTTCTTGAGCAAAAAGGGGAGTGCAGAGGGCGACAGCGAGGGCCAAGTAGTTCGTCATTTTTTTAGGCTATCGCCTGAGGGCGAGATGCCAAGTCAGGGCTTCGCGTAGGGGAGTCGAGCGAGGGGAGAGATGGAGTAGTAGGTATCGAGCGCGGTGGAGGCGATCGATCCCTGCGCGGGAAGATCGAGCGTGCCATCTGAGGAAAGTGCACCATCTGGGAGGTCGATGAGAACGACGCGACCGACGATGAGTCTCGTAGCATTCACTGGGATATCGATCACGTCTTCCAGCTCCAGCGCGTAGCGAATAGGGCATTCTTTGACGAAGGGGGCGGTGACGCCGGCGTGGTTCAGCTCGGTGAGGCCGGTGGCATCGAATTCCGAGATATCGCCGGGGTAGCGTGCTGCGCATTGATGGGCTTGCTCGTAGATTGATTCGGTGACCTGATTGAGCGTCCACGATTTGGTATCGAGGATGTTTTGCAAGGTGTGCCGATCGACCGTCGCTGGGCGTGTGACCATGCCGATGAGGAGCGGAGAGGAACCGAGATGGGTGACGCTGGAAAAGGGCGCGAGATTTGAGCGGCCATCGAGCCCACGGGTGCCCACGAGGCAGATCGGCTTCGGGCCGGGGAGGCTGGTCGCGAGCTGCACGCGGGCGAGTTTTTCCATGGCCTCGTAGTCAGCGGTGGTAAGAATCATGCTGGAGGGTGATGGTGATTATTCTGGATGCAAACTATTAGGCTGTCACTCTCGACCTATTACGGTGTCGTAGAGTCCGTAGTGAGTAAGTCCATCATGACTTTTCACCTCCCAGTCGCTTCAGATTCTGTTCGTTCGTCAGGATCTTCATTTGCTGAATGGCGATGCTGTTCAGTTTTTTGAGGCGAGTCGGTTGTTCCATGCCTTCGTTAATAAAAAGAGCATTGAGGTTTTCAAGATTGGCCAAGCAGACGAGTTGCGAGGCATTCGCTTGATCGCGGATGTTGCCCTTCTCCTCAGGATTGGCATCACGCCACTGCTTCGCAGTCATGCCGAAGAGGGCCATGTTGAGGGCATCGGCTTCGCTTGCGTAGACGAGGCTCACTTGTTTTCCGGAAAGCGCTGGCGGGATGAGATTGGACTTAATGGCATCGGTATGGATGCGGTAGTTAATCTTAGTCAGGTTCCGCCTGACGTCCCACCCGAGTTGTTTTTGCTCATTTTCCTGAAGGCGCTGGAACTCCTTGATGAGGTAGAGTTTGAACTCAACCGAAATCCAGGAGGCGAACTCGAAGGCGATATCTCGGTGCGCGAAGGTGCCTCCGTAGCGGCCGGCTTTTGAGGTGATACCCTTGGCGTTGGTCTTGGTGATCCATTGTTTAGGAGTCAGAGTGAAGCTGTTTAAGCCTGCCTGCATTCTAAACCCGTCGAATTCGACGGAATTAAAATCGGGGTTGTGGATTTTTTCCTAAATTCCAAGGAATTCGAGTGTGTTGCGGTTCCGCACCCAATTCCTGATGAGATCGTCGGAGCGATCTGTGTCGCGGTGGCGGGCGATATCGGTCAGGGAGATAAAGTCTTCTTCAGCGATACGAGAAATCGAAATTTGGGTATCCAGCACATCGATCTTTCGGTTGCTCTTACTCATGGGCATCTCCTTTCGTCGTTTCCGTGAGATGGCTCTCTGCGAGTTCCCTGACATTCATAGGGGGAAAGTCCATCGTCGGGGAGAAGATCTCATTGCTAGCTACTTCTGCAAACAGCTCGGATTGCCGCCTGCCGTCGCTATCCTCCATGGAGTCTACTTTACTTAAGCTCGACATCTGAGTCAGCGATTTTAGGGAGAAATTCCGGCGTTTGAATTTGCCCTTACCGAGATAACCCCACTCAGCGAAGGTGATCGCGCTCCCCGTGGATTCGGTCATCGAGAGCGCATCACCGTGAACGATGTTTTTCGAGAGGACGTAGAATGCCGCACGATAAAGGTCATCGCTTGGAGCGAGTTTTAAGTATTCGGCAAAGATATCCATGATGTGCGCTCGGCACTCGGCGATATTGTCCGGTAGTAGCTCGATTCCGTAAATACACATCACCCCGAGCAAGGCTTGGTGTCGGCGCTCGAAGTCCGATTTTCCGTATTTTAATTCAACCGTCGCCAGCTTTCGCTGTAGAACCTGAATGAGAAAATTTCCGCTGCCGCACGCCGGTTCCAGAAAGCGTGAGTCAATCCGTTCTGATTCACCATTCACGAGATCAAGCATCGCTTCAACCATCCAGGCAGGAGTAAACACCTCCCCATGGTCAGCGATTCGTTCTTTTGATTTCGTGAGTTTCATAAAGTGAGGACGGCGAATCTGCGGTTTAAGGTGTCAACTTTCGTTCGGGGGAAATGTAATATTTTATGGGGGGAGATGGCTAGGAGGAGGTGGGCTAGCATTTGGCCATGACCCTGCAGTCAGCATTGGTGAGAATCATGCTGGAAAGTGAAGGAGATTTTCTTCAGCGCAATGGGGGATCTAGTAGTTTGCTCTCTCTGTGAGCTTCGGGATCTGCTACAGATTTAGCTCAGCTCGGCTGATCGTTAAAAAAAATGAAACTACGCATCATCATCTTATCCTACCTCCTGTGCACGTTCGTGTCCGCCGATGAATATCGCTATGATCTCATGGTGACGACCGGGCTGCAGGAGCGAGTTTTTGATGAAGAGGGAAAGGCAACGATGGTTTCCTTCTCTAAGAAATCGAATGCGAAAGCGCTCTTCATTTTGTCCAAGATTCTGAGGCTTGGGGGCATTAGCGGAACAAAGGATGGAGTTCTGTGGAGAGGTGTTCCTTTTGAACAGGCGATCTTAATCAAGGGCGAGCTCGATCCAAAGGTTCTTAGGACGGGATCTGCAGCCAATACTGCGGAAGCGGAGGATTACCAGGAATTCACTCTCGAAGAAGTGAGGGTGCGGTTTCCGATCAGCCGACATCGCGAGGGCAAGGTGTTTGATACCGGTTATCTAGAAACACATTTTTCTTTCGCTACGCTATTTCCTGACGGGCTGATTTTTGAAGGCCAGGAGGTGGATTTCATAAAGCACACCGCTAAGAGTAAATAAGGTGTGGGGATGCGGCTACTGAGCGCTGATGCGGTAGAAGAAATTATCGTCAGGAAGGTTGCTTAGGGTAACCGTGACGCTCTGGCTCTGATCTGGGCCGGTTGCTCCCGTGGTGCTGGTGGAATCGAGGGAGGGGTGCCAGTTCTCTAGGTCACTGGAGACCCAGATGGTGAAGGTGAGGCTGGTGAGAGCTGGGTCTCTGCGCTGGTAGGTAAGGCTACCGGAGGCATCGAGTTGCGTTGTGATGGCGCGGGTTGAGCTGGGAGAGGTGGGGTCGAGACCGAAGGCATATTCGTAGAAGTTATTGAAGCCATCACCATCAGGATCTGAGGCGGGGAGGGTGTCGGTAAAGCCGGGGAAGGCGGTGGCCCAGGTGTCGAAATCATTGGTCATATCGACGGGCTCAACAAAAGTGACAGCAGCGGTCTGAGCGAGCGTCAGGCTATCGGTGGTGTTGGACGCGGTGAAGACGGAGAGTCCAGGGGTGGTGGAGGTGACGGTGAAGGTTACGAGTCCCTCGGAATTTGAAGGGCTGCTGGGAGCGGATATTTGATCGGCCCGACTGGAGGTGAGGGTGACATTTTTTCCAACGAGAGGGGCATTGAACGAATCACGTAAGGAGACGCAGAGGGTGGCGGTGGCGGTGCCGTCTGATGCTGTGGTTGATGAGGAGGTGACGAGAGTAGAAGGATCGTTATTCTGCTGGGCGAAGAGCCAAGTGTAGGTGCTTTGTCCGGTAGAAGTCAGGTAGGTGGTGTTGTTATAAAAGGTGGGCCATCCAGAGTGTGCGATTCCGGCAGGGCGGGAGTATTCGATACTGCCACCGGCGGCGACGATGGCATCTTGCATCTCGTCTGTGCCTCGGGTGGGGACGACGAGGTCATCTGCACCATGGTAGGCCCAGATGGGGATGGTAGAGAGGGCGGTTCCTTGGTCTTTATTCCCACCGCCAGAGAGAGGCATGCCGGCGGCAAAGCGCTTGGGGCGATGGCGGATGGCATCCCAAGTGCCGATCCCGCCCATGGAGAGGCCGGAGACGTAGATGCGATTCGGGTCCACGGGGTAGGTGGCGATGACCTGATCGAGGATGGCGAGGGAGGCGGTCATGGCTTGGCCGGAGGGAGGTTCTATCGCGTCCGTGTAGGCGACTGCGGCCCAGGCTAATTCGACCCAGCGCTGGGTGGGCGGACAATGCGGAACGAGGAAGAGGGCTTTGAATTGATCGCCAAAATCACCCTGGGTCGCTTTGTAGAGGTTCTCGACCCATCTGGCAGTGGATGAAATGTTATCCGTGCCTCGTTCTCCGGCGCCGTGGTAGAAGAGAACGATGGGATATGTGACAGCAGGATCGTATCCTTGGGGGAGGAAAAGGCGGTAGGGAAGGGTGCTACCGGCTCCGTCATCGTAGAGGAGGTCTCCGGTCGAGTTGCTGAAGTCGACGGCGTGAAGCGGGGTGATGGAGAGGAGAAGGCAGTGAAGCTTCCGAAAAATTTTCATGTGGGGAGCCTGACAGGCTGAGAGCAAATAACAACTTAAGAGCCCAGTGGTAGGCTGTTCTGAATGGTAGTGCTTTGGGTGTTGATCTTCATTTCATAGAAGAATTTTTCACACAGATTGTTCCGAGCGAGCAGGCTCGTTTTGATTTTACCAGATGACACAGATTTTCCTGTGCCTCTGGGTTTACCAAGTCGCATTCCGTCCGCGGGTGTCGATGTGGATGAAGCTGGAGTAGAGTCCGAGTCCGCCTTGGAAGAGGCCTTCGTCTCGCATCTTGCGTGCTTCGATCATGGCGGTGCGGGGGGAGCAATCGTAGACGATGTCGAGCGCGCGATTCTCCATGTGCTGAGAGCGGCTTGCTGCGCCTGCGAGGATCGCATTATAGGCGGGACAGCGGTAGGCGGAGGTGATGTAGCGCATCTTCACCCCGAGGCGGTGGCGGAGTTCATCAGCCACTTTGAGAGTCGCGGACATGCGGGTCCAGAGTTCGCGTGGAGGAAGTTCATTAGAAACGCCACGGCGCTCACGGATGTGAGGAGAGATGATCTCGTTTGGCGAAATGTAGCGGAGGTCCAAGGTGGCGAGGAAGCTGCGGTAGTCGCTCTCGCCGGGAAGTGGGCTGCGCTCGACTCTGACTTGTGAGCGCTGGGGCTGTCGGGTGGGATTGTCTTGACGGGGAGGAAGGATGACCTGTTCGACTTCCTTTAGGCTGGGGCGCCTTTTGGGAAGAGAGAGCCAAGCGGCCCCTAGGCCGAGGGTGAGAAGTGATGCTCCCGTGATGAATTTACGACGAGGAAATGATTTTGTAGGGAGAGCGGGAGGCACGATGACTTCTGGCTCTGGCTTGTGCTGGGGAGGCAGTTCTGGGAAGAGGTCGGGGGTCATTGTCTGGGGGAGTAAAGGCGATGCCAACTTAGACATTTATCTTAAAATGAGGAAGAAGGCGAGAATGAGTCTCAGTTGCTTAGGATGACTTTACTGCTTTGTGAATAACTTGTGAATTCCGAAAGTGAGTCTTTTTTGGGTGGGATGGAGAAAAAGGGGCGGACTCAGAGCTGGACATATTGTTTAATTTTACTTAATTTTTTCTTAATGAAGGTGTTGAACTTGGCTCTTGTAGGTCTCTCTTTTCCGGCTGTCTCCTTTGCGCAGACGCAGATCATTATTGATACCTCGCTGGGTGATATTCCGATCACGCTCTTTGATTCAGCGGCTCCTGCGACGGTGGCGAACTTCTTAGGCTACGTAGAGCGTGGGGATTATGATAACGTGATTTTCCATCGCCTTGTGAGCGGTTTTGTCCTCCAGACGGGAGGGTTTGAGGTGACTGATCCTTCTGAGGCGCTCCTAGTGGAGGCAATTCAAACGGCTCCTCCGGTGGTGAATGAGCCCGGTATTTCTAATCTTCGAGGCACGATCGCGACGGCGAAGCTCGGCGGAGATCCTGATTCGGCGACGAGTCAGTGGTTTGTGAATCTGGGAGATAACTCGGCGAATTTGGATGCTCAAAATGGGGGCTTTACGGTTTTTGGCGAAGTGACCGATTTTACAGTGGTGGATGAGATTACGAACCGCCCAGTTGGTAATTTTGGAGGCGCTTTTACTGACCTTCCGCTTCTTGAGTTTGATCCCAATGTTGCAGTGGTCCGTGAGGATTTGATTGTGATCAACAGTGTCACTGTTGTTCCTGAGCCCTCGACGGGGCTTCTTGCGAGCGTCGCTCTTCTTGGGCTGCTTCGCAGAAAGCGCTAGTGGATGAGCTGTTGCTCGCAGAGGTTGAGGACGTCTTGGAAGGCGTGCTGCTCGAGCATGGAATAGGCATCGTGGCTGGTGAGGCGTGATTTGCGCCGAGCTCCTTCTGGGAGATACCAGCAGTAGGTCGTGGCGGGAGAAGTCATGCCGCAGAGAAAACGCGCGAGTTGGCGCGGGGTCCGGAGGCCGGAGTGCTTTTCATCGATGAGTTGGCGGAGGATTGTCAGTTCGCTCTGTCCGATTTCAGGCGCTGGATTGCTTGGGAGTTCTGCAGGGGGTGTGTCACCAAGGCAGCGGACGCAGTGGCCACAGGGTTCCATTTTTTCGCCAAAGTGGCTGAGGAGGGATTGGTAGAGGCAGGTGGGGGAGAGGGCGTGATCGACGACTTGCTGAAGGCGGTCGAGATCGGATTGCTCGCGCTTCCGGAAGAGCTCGATGAGGCGCTCGGTGAGCGCGGTGATGTCATCGGGTTGCTTGAGCGGGCGATAGCCTTGGCGGACCTTCGAGGGTTTTACGATGAGGTCGCCGAGGTCTTCCATTTCGTTGATCGCTTCGGTGATTTTTTTCTTATCTATCCCGATCTCTGCGGCTGATTCTACGGGGTTGATTTCGTGCCATTTCCAGTCCTCAGTGGCTCTGCAGAAGAGCTGTTTTAGAAAGGCCTGCTGCTCGGAATCGAAGCCATTCAGGGTGTGCTTTAATCCACGGACGAACTTGACCTTGTAGGTGGAGTAGAATGGCGAGGTCGCTTTGAGAAAGCCCTCCAGCTCTAGGTAGGTGAGGAGGGTGTTGATGACGAGGGGGCGGATGTCGTGGGAGCGGGAGAGGTCGTAGGTGGAGATGTCAAACTCGCCGGGCTGGCCGAGCAGGATGCGGAGGATGGCGCGGAGGCTATCGGCTTGTGGGGTGTCGCCGTAGGTGAAGTTGGCGAGGGTGCGGGTGTCATCGTGGCAGGCGAGAAGTTCGCAGTGCGCGGGTTCGCCATCGCGGCCGGCGCGGCCAATTTCTTGGGTGTAGTTCTCGAGTGATTTGGGGAGGTTGTAGTGGTAGATCGAGCGGATATTTGACTTATCGATGCCCATGCCGAAGGCGATGGTGGCGCAGATGATGGGGGTGTCACCGGCCATGAATTCGTCTTGGATTTCGGCGCGTGCTTCGGGCCGGAGTCCGGCGTGGTAGGGACGGGCGGGGAAGTCGTTACGCTTTAAAAATGAGGCGAGTGATTCAGCAGTGTGCTGCAGGGTAGTGTAGATGATGGTGGGCTCGATAGGTCCGCTCTGGAGCTTTTTTAGGAGGTAGTCCTGTCGGTCCCGACCGGCGAGGGGGGCGACGGCGAGGTTCAGGTTCGGCCGGTAGAAGGTGAGCTGGTGGTGGTCCTTCTCGGCGATCTGAAAGTGGCGGCAGATATCGGCGGCGACGGCCGGGGTTGCGGTCGCAGTGAGTCCGAGGACGCGCTCGATGTGAAGCTCTTTGGCAAACTGCGTGAGCTTGAGGTAATCAGGGCGGAAGTTGTGACCCCACTCCGAGATGCAGTGGGCTTCATCGATGGCGAGGAGGGAAATGGTGATCTTTTCAAGACGAGCGCGGAACTTCTCATTGGCGAGGCGCTCGGGGGCGACGTAGAGCATTTTTAAACGGCCGTTTTCGAGATCGCGGTAGACGTTCATCGCTTCATCGGCAGTGAGGGTGGAGTCGAGACGAGCGGCTGCGATTCCACGTGCTTGGAGGGTGTCGACCTGATCCTTCATCAGCGCGATGAGGGGGGAGATGACGAGGGTGAGGCCGTCTAAGAGAAGTGCGGGGAGCTGGTAGCAGAGCGACTTTCCTCCGCCGGTGGGGAAGATGGCGAGAGCGGAGCGGCCCTCGATCAGTGAGTTGATGACGCCTTCCTGACCGCCTCGGAATTCCTTATGGCCGAAGGAGCGGAGGAGTTCATCGTGAATCACTGACATGTCAGATCTTAGGCTGAAGAGACCGAACTTGCCAAGG
>JALZWA010000090.1 GCA_023299815.1 Akkermansiaceae bacterium | reverse complement strand
CTTTGTTATACTCGAGAGTGAGATCCTTAATCATGCTCTTCGCATTATCGGTAGCAGCTTTCATTGCTACCATACGAGCAGAGTGCTCGGATGCGCGCGCTTCGACAAGCATCTGGTAGATCTGGAAGTTGATGTAAAGCGGGAGAAGCTTATCGAGCACGCCTTCAGCGCTGGGCTCAAATTCATAGTCCATCCCGAGGGCGGAAGCGGTATCGGTCTCACCGACCTCGTCTTTCCCAACACCCTCGTAGTCCTGCTTTTCAGCGAGGCTTGAAGCTTCGATCGGGAGAAGCTGAGCGACGTGCGGAGTCTGAGTCAGAGTCGAGACGAAGTTGTTGAAGGCAACCGAAATCTTGTCGTATTCACCACTGAGGAACTTCTCAGTAAGGAACTTGGCAATGGGCTTGGCATCTCCGAATGGCACAGGATCTCCTGTTTCCCAATCGGTGACGATCTTTCCACCACGTTTAGCAATCTGCACACGCAGCTTTTTACCAGCGGTGACATAGTCCGTGTCTTCTGTTTCAGCAGCGCGAACTGCTTTGCTGAGGTTGGTGTTGAGGCCGCCGCAAAGTCCACGGTTGGTGGAAATGACGAGCATCAGCTCCTTCGTGCCCTCGCGCTTTTCGAGAAGCGGGTGGCTATCCTCATCAGTGTTCTCCTTCAGGTTCACGAGAACCTTATTGAGCTTATCGGCGTAGTCCCGGCCAGCAAGGGCTTGGTTCTGCGCCTTCTTCATCTTGGCAGCCGAAACCAGCTCCATCGCTTTCGTGATCTGCGCGGTGCTTTTGACCGACTTAATGCGTCGGCGAATGTCACGGAGGTTAGCCATTTGGAAGTTTGAAGTTTGAAGTATTCAGTTTGAAGCGGATAAGGCTTCGGTCCTATTTCCAAGTTCCCTTGAAGTCGGTGAGGGCGGTGGTGAGACCATCCACGATATCAGGAGAGAGAGCCTTTTCGTCAGCAATCTTCTGGATAAGGTCGGCCTTACGAGTGGAAAGGAATTCCTCGAGCTGACCCTGGCACTCCTTGACGCGGTCGACATCGACATCGTCGAAGTGGCCGTTCTGCATGGCCCAGAGGACAGCAACCTGCATTTCCATGGAGATTGGCGAATACTGGTTTTGCTTGAAGAGTTCCACAATGCGTTGACCACGGTTGATCTTGCCTTTGGTGGCGTCGTCGAGATCCGATCCGAACTGGGCGAAGGCCTGAAGTTCGCGGAACTGAGCGAGGTCGAGCTTGGTCGTTCCTGAGACTTTCTTGATCGCCTTGGTCTGCGCAGCAGAACCCACACGGGAAACAGAAAGACCAACAGAAATCGCGGGGCGGATACCCTGGTAGAAGAGATCTGTTTCGAGGAAAATCTGACCGTCGGTGATGGAAATCACGTTGGTCGGAATGTATGCCGAAACGTCACCAGCTTGGGTCTCAATGATTGGAAGCGCAGTGATTGATCCACCACCCTCTTTCTCGGAGAGACGCGCGGAGCGCTCAAGGAGACGGGAGTGAAGGTAGAAAACATCACCAGGATAAGCTTCACGACCAGATGGGCGACGAAGAATCAGGGAAACCTGACGGTAGGCAACAGCCTGCTTGGAAAGGTCATCATAAACGATGAGGACATCCTTACCTTGGTCCATGAGGTATTCCGCCATGGCGCAACCTGCATAAGGAGCAAGGAACTGGTTGGTAGCAGAGTCCGAAGCGGACGCTGAAACGATGATCGTGTTCTCAAGAGCGCCGGCATTTTCCAGAGTCTGGATGGTGCGGGCGATGTTGGACTGCTTCTGGCCGATGCCGACGTAGACGCAGTAAACTGGAGAGTGTCCCTTCAGGCGGCCTTCAGCAGCTGCTTTATTCTGATTGGACTGAGAAATGATGGTGTCGATCGCGATGGTCGTCTTACCAGTGGAGCGGTCACCAATGATGAGCTCACGCTGACCACGACCGATGGGGATCATGGCGTCGATTGAGGAGATACCGGTCTGAAGTGGAACGGAAACTGACTTACGCTTAATAATACCAGGAGCGATCTTCTCAACAGGATATTGAGCGGATGCTGCGATCTCGCCTTTGCCATCGATAGGCTCACCGAGGGTGTTCACGACACGACCGAGGAGAGCCTCGCCGACAGGAACCGAAAGAAGCTTACCGGTAGTCTTGCACTCCATCCCTTCGGTGATGTGCTGACCGTTTCCGAGAAACACGACACCGACTTCACCTTCCTCAAGGTTGAGGGCGAGACCTGTAAGGCCTCCGGGGAACTCGACCATTTCGTTCAGCTGAACGTCACTAAGACCTTCGACTTTTGCGACGCCGTCACCCGTTTCACGGACGATTCCAACGTTGGACTTTTCAACGGTGGTGTTGACGTTGTTAATTTGGGCTTCCAGTTCCTGGAGAATGCTGCTCATGACAATATTTGGGAAAGATTTGGACGATTAAAATGCGTTAGCGAGACGATCGAGGCGGGACTGAACCGAACCATCGAAGACATCGTTTCCGACGCGGATGCGGAGACCGCCGAGAAGCTCGGGGGTGGTCTTGAAATTAAAGGTAAGATCCTGGCCGTATTGCGAGCGCAGGGAGGTGGCGAGTTCCTCGGCAGTGTTCGCGTCAAGCGCGGTGGCGCTCTCGACGGTGACTTGCTTAGAGGCAACTTCAGCCCGAACGAGACGACGGAGAACCTGAAGCATGCCGCGATAGTCGCGGGGCTTTTCGGTGCCGAGCTTCGTGATCGCCGTGCGGAGATGCTCTTCATTCATGCGTCCGTTCTGCGAACAGAGACGGAAGATGCGACGAGCAGTGGTGGTGGCGACCTTGGAAGCTTTCATCGTGAGATCAGGGAAAGAGGGAAATTAGTTTTGGACGCTTGTGAGCGCCTCTTGGTTGATGCGGGCTTGATCATCAGCAGTGAGAACCTTACCGGACACCTGGGAAGTGGTGGCGACAACGAGACGACCGAACTCTTGCTTGAGCTCTGCGGCCATGGTTGTGCGCTCGGCCTGAGCAGCTTTTTCTGCTTTAGCGATGATGTTTTTCGCTTCAGCAACAGCCTCTTGAGCTTTCTGCTCGCCGAGGTTAGCCGCGCTGGTTGTTGCTTCCGTGATGAGACGCTTGGCGTCATCATTTGCGGTAGCGATGAGCGCAGCGGTAGTCGCTTCACTCTCAGCAAGCTTGGTCTCGATTTCTACGAGTTTCGCTTCGCCTTCTGCGATACGAGCGCTGCGCTGCTCAAGAATTCCCTGAATAGGACCAAAAGCGAATTTTTTGAGAACCCAAAGCACGAGGACGAAATTGATAACCTGCGCGATGAAGTAGGCAGGCTTCCATCCGAAATTACGACCAATCTCGACAGCGGTATCAAGGAGACCTCCGGATTCAGCAAGAACGTAAAACATGGTAAAAAGTGGTTTGGGAAACTCAGGAAAAAGTAAAAAGAGTCCGTGCTCTCCGCAGAGAGCACGGGAAAAGCACGAAGCTTAGACAGCGAATGCTGAGAGGATGAAGATACCCTCAATAAGAGCTGCAAGAATAATTGCGATGACGAGGACTGGAGTAGCAGCACCTGGGTTACGACCAGTAGCTTCAGCAGCCTTCATTCCGAGGAGGCCGATGCCAATACCACCACCGAGAGCGGCGTAGGCAACGTGCATTTTGACTTCAGCGGCTTGGGCGAGGATCATTCCAAGCATTGGGAGGATTTCAGTAATCATGGTTTTGTTTTTGTTTTGAACTCCAGCCTCCACAGTTATCTACCCATGGTCCGACCGGAGAAATTTTTAGTGATGCTCTTCGTCGCCGTGGTCGCAGATGAGGGCCAGGAAGATGGCAGCTAGAAGGGTGAAGACGAGAGCTTGGACGAGTCCAACGAGAATCTCGATAAAGTAGAATGGAAGAGCCGGAAGGAAGGCGAGCTTCGCCGGCACAAGATGCATGAGTGACTCAAGAGTCTGCTCACCACCATAAACATTCCCGAAGAGTCGGAAGGAAAGAGCAATCGGGCGGATCAGGATTGAGATAACCTCAAGGATACCAACCATGAAGAAGACGACCACCATTCCAACGAGCATTCCGCCTTGGAACTTCCCCTTAGGAGCAAAGATGTGGCTCACAAAACCCTTCAGGCCATTTTCCTTCAGAGCCCAGAAGGTCCAGCAGACCATGAAGACAACTGACATAGCAGAGGTCATATTCAGATCGGCATTTGCACCCCTCATGAAGGACAGGAAGCCCTTGCCTCCACCTTCGTAGTGAATGTCCATTCCAACCGTTCCCACGCCAGGAATGAGCGCAAGCCAGTTATTGATCAGGATAAAGAGGAAAGTTCCACCAAAGAACCAGAAGGTCTTCTTGATGAGATGATCACCAAGAAGGCCACCGAAGAAATTGTAGAGACCTTCGATAAGCCACTCGGCAAAGTTCTGAAAGCCGACAGGAACCATGGAAAGCTTTCCGGCAGCTGCACGACAGAAAAGGACGATAATCAACGTCGTAATCCAGACCATCACCATGGAGTTGGTGGCAGGAAATGCGTCGTGAAGCTTCTCAGCCCCGAGAGGCAATTTGTGCGCTCCTCCCTCCGCGGCACTAAGAGACGCAGAGGAGGCGATAAGAGCTCCGAAGAAGAGGGAAAGAAAACGGTAGAATGAAGACATCAGACCTTGCCTCGGGAAGAGGACGGGCGGGATTTAGCCAGAGGGACGATTTCAAGCAAGTATTCTTTGTGAAAAATTTCACAAAGTCGGTTTAAGGCCGCAGGTATCAGGAAAAAC
>JALZWA010000089.1 GCA_023299815.1 Akkermansiaceae bacterium | reverse complement strand
GAAGTGGCAATCGCAAGGTGATACCCAGCCAACCAGTCAACATTGCCTCCATCGGTTGCCTCTGTGCTGTATCTGGGTGAAGCACTCGATCCTGCTGATTTGATGGCATCATAGTCGTCTTCATCCCCACCAAAGTATGAGGCGGCAAATTCAGCTTCCGCCCGCTCTTGGGTCATGAAGAGACCCCAGTAAATACCGTTCAGGTAGAGGTGCACGTATCGCGAGCGAGTGTGCGGCTCGTTCATGTCGCGCTGTGTGTCCCGAGCAAAGACTTCACGCATGAAGGTGTTTTTTGAGCTGTTGTCATCGTTAGTGGTAAGGACTCCTGGGTTTTTGAAGGACCAAGAATAGTTCTGAGCAGTCCGGAGATCGAAGCCCGAGAACTCATCGGTGCCATTCTGACCAAAAAGCGGATATTCTAAGGTAGATTCTCCATATTCGCTTCTGAAAAAGAGACGGAACGCATGCTTAGGGTTTCCTGTGCTGCGTGAGGCTCCTCCTCGGACGCGCAGGCCGAAATTTTCTTGGAACCCCTCGGTGAGGCCATCTGGATTGACATAGCCTGGAGGGAAAATGAGCTCCACTGAGCTAGGACGCTCCCACTCTCTTCCTCGCTGCGAGGGGTTGACATAGACGCCAGTCGATGGGTCGGTTAAGTTTGCCTGATCGGTGACGATGGAGAAGGTCGGAATGCTCTCAAGCGCATTGATCACGCCCTGAGTGCTCGAGCTGACCGCGGAACCGGGGTCCATGAAGTAATCCATCACTTGACCGTTCACACTCGAAGTCGGCCATCCTGAGGGATTGGTAGGTTGGTTCACTACGTCCGCGGTGAAGATGTAGCTGTGAGTATCGATGTTGGTCGCGATCTGATTCGCTTTTGTGGCGATTGCCCGAAGGGTGGTCGTCGTGCTGATATCAATCGCTGTGGTGTAGAGCGAGCCATTCGTCGTGGAGGGCTCAGAGCCATTGGTCGTGTAGTAAATGTCAGCGTCAGGAGTCGCCGAGGTGATTTCAACCGACTGCGATGCGGTGTAGAAGCCGCGACTCATACTAAAGGAAGTATCCCGAACGAAGTCTTCGAAGGTGGCTCCAGAGTTTTCTTCCGTGGGTGTAGGGACCTGGTAGTAGGACAGGGTGATGAAATCATCGGCTACACCATACGATAGACCTTCAAACTGCCGCGGATACTCGTCAAATTCCGAGAGGATTGTCGTGATTCCTTCGCTTACTTTTACGAGGGCGAGGTATTCTCCGGCCGAGCTGAGGCTGAAATTAGCATGAGGGGTCACCGTTGTCGTCTTGCCGCTTGCGAAATAGAAGACCGACTCACCGGGCTCGAGGGTTTGGCTCGGGATTGACCATTTTTGGAGGTCTTCAGGATCATCTGTAAGAAAATATTCACCGTCGATGATTGCCGCTGTTCCTGAGGGGTTCGTGAGTTGAATCCAGTCAGGAGAATCACCATCCTCGTCTAAAAGTGAGCCGTCATTGGAAGCGACAAATTCCGCGATAATCGGTTCGCCAGTTGGAATAACAGGGACGATGATTGAACTGTTGACGGTTCCTAGAGAGCTTGTCGCAATGAGTTCATAACTTTTTGCGATTGAGAGACTTTCTGCGATGGACCCGCTTGCGGCAACTGCTTGTCCGTTGAGCGTGACCGAGGTTGTATTGAAGGTATTCCAGGAAATGGTGGCCGTTTCCCCTGGCTCGACGCTGGCCGGTGTCGCTTTTAAGGCGTCAATGATCGGTTGGTCGGTAACGACAATCTCTTGGACTCGGGTTGAGAATTCTCCGTTGATTAAGGCACCGAAAATATAGGTCGCAGCATCTGTCGGACCGGGGGTGAAGGTGAAGGATCCGACGCCGTTGACCGTGTTCGCGGTCACGTCCACAAGAGTGCCCGCATCGTCGAAAAAGACACCTTCGGTTTGCGGGTCGACTTCCCAACTGAAGGTAATGGGCTCGCCTGCTGGAATGATGGGGTGATCAACCTCGAAGAGGAAGATTTGGGGGCCACTGATTGCTGCGACCCCTGATCCGTTACTCGAGAGTTGAACGAAAAAAAGATCAACGCCGGGATCTGAGCTCACGGCAATCCACTCGGTTTCTGCAACTTCTATTTTTGTTCCTGAGGGGCATCGGCCTAACTGGAAGAGCTCGTTCACTTCGGAAAGATTATAGTTGAAGTCGGTATTGGTTGCCAAAGAGTGAAGGGCAGCCGCTTCATAATCACTCAGAGCGGTGTTAAAAATACCCACATCATCGATACTGCCATTCCAGATCCTCGTGGGCGCGTCGGGATTGTTGCCAATGAATAGGGGGCTCGTTGTGTCTATGATATCTGGAGTTTCTGCACCTTCCAAAAGGGCGCCATTGATATAGATACGGGTGTCTACGCCATCTTCTGAAATTCCAAGGACATGGTGCCAAGCTCCGTTATTCACGCTGCCACCAAAGACTTCATCGGCTCCGCCGACCCAGGAAATTGAGCTGGAGGACGCGCTTCGTGTGATGCGCCAGTTCGCCCCTTCTCCCTTTGCGATGAGAGCCTGCGAATTTGCGTCAAAGGCACTGACGCGGAACCACGCAGAGACTGAAATCGTGTTAGAACTCCCGGTGAGGTCAGCGCTTGAAGGAACACTGACGTAAGAGCTTCCATCGCTTCTGAATGCTTGTCCAAATCTTCCTGTATCGTAGTCAGGCGTGCCTACCCAGGTCCCATCGTCGGCGGTGCCTCCAGCGGTTGCAGAATCGTTGGTGTCGGATTCAAATGCCCAGTAGGAAACCAGGTGGTTAGTCGAAGCTGCCTGCGAAAGCCCCAGCATCAGTGGGATTACGAGAGAGATAAGGAGTTTGTGTGCCATATGTGTTGTATGACACGCTAATGGCTTTCGAACTCAAATCAAGGTGTAGATTCAGTGTATATACACGAAGGCTGTGATTTCTCTTACTCGCCTTGGAGGCGGAAGGACCACTGGTAGGTGCCTTTTGGGGCGATCTCGTATTTCGGAAGGGGGCGCGCGCCCCAGGAGTTGGTGCCGCCGACGCCGACTTGGTCGTGGTCGATGTTCAGGGTGACGATGTCACGCTTGGGGATGTCGACGGGGTGGCGTCGGCCCTCGAGGTCAGACATAAGGCAGGGGTAGGTGCCGCCGGAGAGGAGGTCTTTTCCAAGCGCGGTGGCGGTGAAGCCTTGGCCATCTGAGTTAGTGAGAGAGATGTGACGAAGATCGGTGAGGTTCCCGGTTTCCTGCGGCTCGATGTAGGGGAAGAAGAGCTCGTCGGTTGTGGTTTTCCAACGTCCGATGATTCCTCCGGCCTTGCGGTCGGCGTAGGTTTCGTGAGGGCCGTTTCCGAACCATGAGACGGTGTTGTAACTAGAAGGGACGGTGCACTGCATGCCGAGGCGTGGGATGTGGCCGACTTTGCCTTTGGGTGAAATGGAGACTTCCACGTCGATGACGCCGTAGGTTCCGATGTTGTAGACGAGTTTTCCGCTGGTTCCGCCTGCTGGGATCTTGAGATCGAATTCGAGGCGGAGGATGCCGTCTTCTTTGCTTTGTTTGAATGCGGTTACTTGGGCATTCGGACCGGCATTGCGCCACATTCCTGATCGGTTTCCGAACTTGTTGGCGCGGTCGTTATCGACGGGTGGACGCCAGAAGTTGAGGTGGAGGGGGGAGGCGAGGAGTTCGCGGTCGCCAATTTTGTAGGAGGTGAGTTGGCCGTTTTTTTTGTCGAATTTCAGATCGGTGTTTCCGGAACGCACGTTGATGAAGTGATCGTCTGTAGTGACTGATAAGCGATGTTCGGTTACGAGAATGGGATGTTCAGGCAAGTGCAGCTTCGAACGTTTTTCCTTAGCCTCAGTAATATCTGAAGTTGATAAGAGGGTTCGAGGAGAAGATCTTTCAGAGAGGGAAATTTGTTCTCGGGCGACAATGTGGCCCGCCTTGGCCCAAGAGGTGTCAGCTTTAAGTTTAAGCTCTAGGGTAAGATACACCTCTGTCGGATGATGTGGAATTGCGTCAAGAGGTGTGATTGTGATTTCTCCGGTAGCTCCTGGCGAAATGTCGACAGAAGGAAGCTTTTGCTCTTTATGAGTTTCACCATCAAAGGAGGTGGTTACGACCGCGTCATATTCAGAGAGGTTCGTGAAGGACGATGTGTTTTTTAAAGTGAGAGCTAGAACTGGTCCCGTGCCACTCTTTGAGTCAAGAAGACGGAGGTTTTGGTAAGTTTTGAAGACTTCAGGTGCCTGCGGAGTGGGAACGCGGTCGGAGTTTACGATGCCGTTCGCGCAGAAGTTGTTGTCGTTCGGGAAGTCTCCGTAGTCGCCGCCGTAGGCGAAGAATTCGAGTTGGCCTTCAGGGGTGGTGAAGTCGGTGAAGTCGAGGTCGACGATGGGCTCGGGCGAGGCGTCTGCATTGGCGCCGGGGTTGATGGCTTGGTCGTAGATGGTGACGGATTTAATTTGGCCGTCGAAGGGGCGGTTCCCGTATTGTGTATTGCGTCCGATGCCGATGTCGTAGGGAGAGTTTTTGATGCTGCCTTGGTGATCCTTTGAGGCGACTTCTTTTCCGTTGAGGTAGAGTTTGATGACTTTGCCATCGTAGCTGGCGCTGAGGTGATGCCAGTTGTTCTGCCAGTTCTCGGGGAGCTTGGCGGAGACGGAGCGCCAGTTGGTATCGTAGATGAAGAACTCGAGGTTACGGCCTTTGTTGATCTTGATGGACCATGATTGGTCGCCTTTGGTGACGATGGGGTTGTCTCCCCAGTTCGAACGTCCGGGGCGGAGGTGGACGGCGACGGCGAAGTTTTTCTGAACGTTCAGTTTGTCATTGTGGGTGACGGTGGCGTAGCCAGAGGTGAGGCCGTGTTCTTTGTGGAGTTCGCCTGCGACTTTGATTTCGTGGCCGCCGGTTTGATTGAGTTGGCCTTGGGGGGATTTGGTTTTGCGGAGGCCTTGATCGACCCAGTCCCAGATGCAGCCGCCTTGGAGGAGGCGCTCTTTTTCAAAGAGCATCCAGTAGTCCCAGAGGTTGCCGGAGGAGTTGCCCATGGCGTGGGAGTATTCGCACTGGATGAGGGGACGCTGTTTTGCGAGAGGCTTCTTTTCTTCAGAGCGTGCATATTTTTCACACTCTTTGAGAGAGGCATACATGGGAGTGTAGAGGTCGACGTGGGGCTTCTTCTCGGCGCGCTCGTAGTGGATGGGGTATTTGACGGGGGCGCTTTCGCGGATCCACTGGGAGCAGGCTTTGAAGCAGACGCCGTCTCCGGCTTCGTTCCCGAGGGACCACATGATGATGGATCCGTGGTTCTTGAAGGCGTGGATCATGTTGGTGACGCGATCGAGGTGGGCGGCGGTCCAGGAGGGGTCTTTGGCGAGGGATTCTTTGCCGTAACCCATGCCGTGGGATTCGATGTTGGCTTCGCAGATGACGTAGAGGCCGTATTCGTCGCAGAGCTCGTAGAAGCGTGGATCGTTCGGGTAGTGGGAGGTGCGGACGGTGTTGACGTTGAGCTGCTTCATGAGCTCGATGTCCTTTCGCATGGAGGCTTCTGTGATGTAGTGGCCGGTGTCGGGGTCGTGGTCGTGGCGGTTGACGCCTTTAATCATGATGGGCTTGCCGTTGATGAGGAGTTGGCCGTTTTTGATCTCGGAGGTTTTGAAGCCGATTTTTTGGGCGTAGTAGTGGGTGGGCTGATTACCTTCAGGGCCGACTGGGATAAGGAGAGTGTAGAGAACAGGATTTTCTGCGGTCCAAGGAGTGATGTTTAGGCCGTCTAATTCGAGAGTGGCCGTCCGATTAGGTTGAGAAATTAGGTTGCCACCGAAGATCGTTTTTCCGGTGGCATCGATGAGCGAGGCGGGGATTGAGAGGTCGCTGGAGGCTGGGGTGAGCTGAGCACTCAAAGAGAAAAGGCCTTTGCCATTTTTATCAAGGGTCGCGGCGATGGTGAAATCCGTGATTCCTTCCTTAGGATTCGAGGTGAGGTAGACATCACGGAAGATGCCGGAGAGGCGCCAGAAGTCTTGGCACTCGAGGTAGGAGCCATCGGAGTGGCGGTAGACTTCTACGGCGATGGTGTTGTCGCCTTTTTTGAGAGACTGGGTGAGGTCGAATTCAGCGGGGGTGCGGGAGTCTTGTGAGTAGCCGATTTTTTGGCCGTTGCACCAGAGGTAGAAGGCGGAAGCGACGCCATTGAAGGTGATCGTTGTCTGGCGTCCGTCCCAGGAGTTGGGGAGGGTGAAGGTCTTGAGGTAGGAGGAGACGGGGTTGCGCTCGTTGAAGGTGGTGAAGTGCTTCGGGGGCTCAGTCATCACGAAGGGCGGATTCTTTTTAAAAGGGTAGGGGTGGTTGGAGTAGATGGGAGTTCCGTAGCCCTGGAGCTCGACGTTTGAGGGGACGGGGATGGTCTTCCAGGTGGAGGAGTCGAAGTCGGCCTTGAAGAAGTCAGTCGGGCGCTTGTCGGGGTGATTGACCCAGTTGAATTTCCAGTCGCCATTTAAGAGAAGGCAGAAGGGGGATTCCATGCGCTTCTTGGTGAGGGCTCCTTCTTTGGTGGGGAAGGCCATCTTGACGGCGTGGGCTGGCATCTTGTTCTCGCGGAAGATGGCCTGATTCTCCCAGTCTGGAGCGGCGCTGAGAGAGAGGGTGGTGAGGGTTAGGAGGAGAAGGGATTTCATGGTGTGAGATTTCCGGGTGAAAGGGACTTTTCGAAAGACAGAGGTGCAGAGAATGTGATGCTTTGCAGAATCTTTCAAAGTTTAGAGGGAGGAGGGGCTTGGGAAAGAGGATTTTTTTTGCAGTGTGAGATCTTGATGGGAGAGGGGGAAAAGGAAGAGGCAAAAAGCGGAGTGCTTTTTGCCTCTGGGGGTATTGGGGAGATGGGAGTCAAATTTTATTCAATGATGGCGAGCCAGTCGTTTTTGTCCGGGGCTGTGATGCTACCTTTGAAGCCGATTTTAGCGATGTGTTCTCCGGTGCGGGTGTTATACCAGCGGATGGTGTTTGCTTTGTCGCTTTTGAGGAGCTGGAGTTTGTGCACGCCGCCATTTGGGAGGTAGACGAGGTAGAGGCCTTTTTTGGCGAGGCAGTAGGCGTTGTTTTCCTTCTCTCCATTTCCGACGAGGTCATCACGGCTGGTCATTTCCATGAGGGGGAAGTTTTCTT
>JALZWA010000088.1 GCA_023299815.1 Akkermansiaceae bacterium | reverse complement strand
AGGTGCTTGAGAGTTTTGGAAAAGTCTTCGATCTCAGCCGGGGTGTAGTTGCCCTCGAAATCGACGCCTTCCTGCGAGCCCGTCTCAGCAATCGCCATCGCGGCGTAGACGTCCTTCTGACTTCGGTTTGCGAGCTTGTTCAGGACGCTATTAGACGTGAGGCAGTTCTCGATGAAGCTGGATTTAAAGGCTTCTTCATGGTCACCGAGAATATCGCCTAGATTGTAGGTATCCGCCCGGTTCGCGAGCATGTCCGGGATCTGGAACTTGCCGCCAGTCTCGGTGTAGGGGTTCCCTGCCATGACAACGGCAACCTTTTTACCACGGAGATCGTAGGTCTTGGCTTTCCCTTTATAGACGCCCTCGATCTTGCGCTGGCCGTCACAGAGGGAGATGAATTTCTGAAGAAACTCGGAGTGGGTGTGCTGGATGTCATCGAGGTAGATCATGACATTATCCCCCATCTCGAGAGCGAGGTTCAGTTTCTGGATTTCTTCTCGAGCCGCGGCATTGGGAGCATCGGCAGGATCGAGCGAGGTCACCTCATGCCCCAGCGCTGGTCCGTTGATCTTCATGAAGGTCAGGCCGAGACGATTCCCGATGTATTCCATCAGCGTCGTCTTTCCATAACCCGGAGGAGAGATCAGGAGGAGAAGACCCATGCGGTCCGTGCGCGTGTCACTTCCAGCGGTGCCCATCTGCTTGGCGAGGTTATCGCCGACCATCGGAAGGTAGACTTCATTGATGAGGCGGTTCCGCACGAAGGAGGACATGACGCGTGGCTTGAACTCATCGAGACGCATTTCATCTTTCTTATCCTCGACCAAGGAATTCTTAGACTGAAGGTAAGCTTTAAAAGTGGGCACTTGGGATTGCTCAAAGGCGCTGAGCCGATCCATGAATTCGTGGTATTCGAGTTCGATCGTTCCCTCTTTGATCTGAGAGTGAGAGCCCTTGAGGCCCTCGACCTTTGCTGAAAGTTCGATGTCCTTGACTTGGGTCGGAGAGTATTCGCTAAGGAGGAGATGAGCGGCGGCCTCCTCGTCCTCGATCCAATCGAGAAGGACCTCATATTGGCTAGGGATGTGATCGGAAAGGGCTTCGAGGGATTTAGTAAGTGCCTTAGAGCGCTTGAAGGCTTTGATGATTTTATCAGCTCGGCGGGAGACGATGAAGGATTCTCCAGAGGAGAGTTCTTCAGCAAGGTAGAGCGCGGCAGCGTGGCGGTGCTTTTCAAGCGCCATGCCCTTCATGAATTCTTCTAGCTCTCCCAGATAGGGAGATTGGCTGGGCGCTTGGAAAGCACCGCCACGTTGTGACTCGAGCTTGATCGCAAGGCGATGCTTCTCGGGGCAATCTTCCCATGATTTCCAAAAGAGGACCGCGGCAGCTCTCACCTGCGGTGAATAGCGGAGAAGGCCAGCATTTTCCTCCATGGGCTGGAGGGCTTCGTAGATTTTCAGCGCATCCACATCATGAACTCCCTTGAGGTAACCCTCATTGTAGCGAGGCTGCATGAACTTCTGAAGGTCTTCTTCGCCGCTTTTTAAGAACTGATAAGCCAAGTATTCAGCACGGTAGACTTCCTTCGTCTCACTGATCACTTCCTGATCCCAGACGGATTCAGTCGCTAAAAATGCTTCGTCTTTGATCGGTTCGAAAAAGTCGGTGCCGGAGAGGTGGAAGCACATCTCATCCTCGCGTGGGACGATGCTGAGCTGCAGCTCCTGCTCGTTCACCGAGAAGCGGTGCTTGCCGAACTTGATGATAGCCTGGCCATCGACAAAGAGTTCCTTGCGATCCTTCAGCGCGCGGACGGCGTCATCACGCGTCGTCTTGAGACGCGTCTGGATGTCATCCGCTTTGACAGGATCACCTTGTGCCGTGAGTTCTGCGATGACATCGCGAACCTTTTCGATCATGAGATCACCAGCGAAGTAGCCATTGATCTCGTTGATTTCAGCAAAGCTTTCGAGGCGGTTCTTAATTCCGCTGAGGATGCGCTCGGCAGACTTGACGAGCTGATTGATCCGGCGACTACGCTTTTCTAAGAGCGATTGTTTCCGGCCTTCAAAAGCCTCGTAAACCTCCTCGCGCTTCGCGCTGAGTTCCTCGACGTATTCATCGAACTCAGCAAACTCCCCTTCCAACTCCTCGAGCTGGACCATGATCTTGGTGAGGTATTCCTCACACTTATCCGGGCTATCGCAGAGGTCGAGGTAGTTGACCACCGCTTGACTGAGCAGCTTCATCTGGGCACCGAACTGGGCAACGCCTTCCCCTTTCGCGAGTTCCTTGCGCTTGTTCTTCAGCTCAGCACGCACGCCATTGAGCGTGGAGTAAATCCCGGAGACGCTATCGATGATCGCAGTGGTCTGTGTAGCGTCCTCGATCTTGAGGTTGCCCACGACATCGATAAGCATCTCAAGTTCCGTGCCGGCTTTATCGAGCTCTTCAGACACCGAATCAGCGTCGATGACTTTCTTGAGCTTCGGCACGCGCTCCTGCTGCTCATTGACGGCATTCCGATAGGGATCGAGTGCTTCCTTTTTTAGAAGAAAGGCGACCGTCTTATTTGCGGTCTCCTCAGCCGCTTGTGCGATCTCTTGTTCGAGTTCATCGACGAGAGTGGCATCAACATAGCGAAGATCACGGAGGCCGATCACTTCCCCACGACGCTTCCGCAGCTCGGAGAGATGGTGAACAAATCCAAAAATGTCATCAGGTGGCGAGTGGCGCACCGCTCTCAGTAAGTCAGCGGAAGCCTCACGGACTTCACCGGTGCGTGACTTGGTGGATTCGCGGAGCGCTTGGACCTTTTCAAACTCATCAATGGCAGCGCTTGCGGCTCCCTTGATATCCTTGAGTGGCTCGTCGAGCTTTCCGGTTTCGTCTTGCGCAAGCCAGAAGTAGGAGTCGATGATATCACCCGTCTTCTTGGCGAGATCCAGGTAGAGGTCTCCGTAAGTGTCATCCTTCCGAAGGAGAGTGAGGACCTCGCGACACTCGGACATCCCTCGCACCAGCTCGGAGTTTCCGATTTTAAAAAGGAGCGATTCTGAATTGGAAGCCTGCGCCGAAGCCGCTTCATCACTTAAGTATGAGGTCTGCCAGATTTGCAGGGCGTGGTGCTTCGACGCCTCAGATTCCTCTCTGAAGAGAATCATCCGGCCATCTGGGAACAACGAATAGCCATTGCAGATCACAGGAGTCTCCACGGACTGGGAGATCATATTGTAGCTCTGGAGAACGAAGTCACCGGACGCCCGGTTATAGAAAACGAAGAGTGTGTCCTCGCCATTCGCACTCTGAATCCGACGCTCAAAGCGCATATTGGTCAGGTCTGTTTCGAAGACCTTAGACTCCCCGGTGAGAAGGAGGTAACCATTTGAAAAAATGAGGCCCTGTTCGTCAGGAAGAAGAACGCAGGAATGCCCGATGGCATCGATGCGGTGCACCGTCTGCGTCTTTTCATTGAAGACAAGATAGCGGTAAAGATCCTCTCGATAAGGAAGGATTTTCAAAAGAATAAGAGGCCCTACCGTGGCATAGAGAATCTCGGCATCATCGAGAGTTTGATCAGCTTCCGTGACTGGCTCTTCATAAATCCCCGAGCCACTGGCGGTGTTATCCTCGACCTTGATGGTGAGGTCACCGCCGACGGTTTCAACGAAGACTCGGTCCTCAATCGAGATATGCGGATGCTCACCGGAGCGCTGCATATCGCGATGTGCGCGCTTCCACTCGAACTCCTGCTGATCCGGGAACTTGTATTCGTGGTCGAAGCGATTCCCGAGATATTCAAGAGTGCCATCCCCTTTCAAAAGCCACTTGAAAGCCTTGAGATCAGAGATCGATTTGCCGACCTGCATCCCCATGTAGAGATGCGGCCCGATGACCATGAACTTTAGAAAGGTCGTCGTCTTGTAGTAGCGATACAGGTAGGCGAAGTCCTCCTGGAACGCGGAATCAGTGAAGACCTCAGAGAGATCGACAGGTGAAAAGGCGTGCGTCTCCTGGTTATAATCGTAAGCCGCAAAGACATCGGAGGTCGAAGTCGTCGCCTTGAGGCCAAACTGAATATTATAGCCAAAGAGAAAACGGTTCTGCCCAATCGCGATCAAGTCACGAGGCATGCAGCTGTGATCCGTCGAGACGCGCTCGGTCGAAACAAGCTCGACCTCCACGGAGCCGAAGACTTCTTGGCGCGCAGCATTCAGCGAAGCGAGCCGCGAGGTCAGCTCCGAGCCACCTTTTTCAAGACGAGCACGGATGACCTCATAGGCTCCTCCGGAAAGTTGGTTTTCTTCAGACATTTGGGCTTAGGATTTTGCTCCACTTATTAGACGGAACTAGGGGGGACTTGGAATTGGGATTGGGGCCAACCACGAAACTTACGAAATTGACGAAACTTGGTTGAGGAGACTCTGGCATGGCAGATTAGGGACCGACTGGGATTCTCTTTAAATTTATCTTAGCGAAGCTTTGGAACGTCCTCCGAGGGTGCGTATTTTTTAGGGTCGTCAGTGCGGAGGATTCTTTCCCACTGGAGTTCTTCGAGTCCGCAAAAGTTTACGAGGAGGCCTAGCTCGATTCCAGTTGCACGTAGATAGCTCAAGAGCTGGGCGCGGTGCTGATCAGTGAGATCTTTGACCGCTTTGATTTCTAGAATGAGTTTACCGTAGCAGACGAAGTCCGGCTCGGGTCGATGCTTGAGCTTCTTCCCCTTATACTCGATTTCAAGGCGAGGTTTCGAGACCGCAGGTAACTGAACCGCCTCGAACTCCAACTCTAGGCATTCGTGATAGATCGGCTCCAGAAACCCCGGCCCCTTCTCCTTATAGACCTCAAAACAAGCTCCCATGACCGCGTAGCTCTCTTTCTTGAAGACAATCTCCATTGGTCAGGTTTCGTTAATTTCGTAAGTTTCGTGGTTGGTCAATCCCCCCTAACCAAGCTTCTTGATGAGGTCAGC
>JALZWA010000087.1 GCA_023299815.1 Akkermansiaceae bacterium | reverse complement strand
GGGCGTGGGGTAGAACCATTTCACTCCGCCGCCGGGCTTGACCTTCATGACGCCGCCTTGGCCGGGGATGAATTGTTTTTCGATGCCGACGAGGAGGTGCTTGTCATTGGTGAGGGGCATGGTGCCATTGAGGTCGCCCCCGATGTCTAGGCCCCAGCCAGCTCCGCCGAAGAGGCCGGTGCCGCAGGCATAAAGGCGACCTGCTCCGGCGGCGACGTAGGCCTTGCTGCCGATGAGGGTGGGTGAGGATTCGCAGCAGAGCTCGGAGCGGTAGATCTTACGGTCTGCTTCGCGGTAGAGGAGGTATTGTTTGTAGATCTTAGGGGCGGGGAAGCCATCTACCATGTGGGTGTTTTTTGCGCGGGGGGAGAAGACGGTGAAGTAGCCATTTTCTAGGGGGACGCAGGCTTTGCTGCCGATGATGAGGGCGGAGGCGTCACAGTCCCGGCTGTTCGAGGCGGTGCGGCGGGAGTTGTGGCGCCAGAGTTTCTTGCCGGTGGCAAAGGAGATGCCGTGGAGGGAGTGGGCGGTGCCGTTGATAAAGTCTTGGCCGAATCCGCTGCGGCTGCCGACGATGAGGACGTGACGCTCTTCAGGGGTTCCGCTGCCGGTGTCGGTGAAGGTGGGGGTGCCTTTGATGACGTCTCCGACGCTGGTGGACCAGATGACTTTACCATCGCGCGCGCGGATTTTTTTGACGTGGTGGCTGAGGGTTCCTTGGATGAGGTAGAGTTCGCCATTTTCCTCGATGACGAGGGGTTGACCGGTCCAGCCTGCGCCCTTCCAGGTGCGGATGTCGCCACGGCCGAACTCGGTCTTGCCGCTGCCGAGGTGGGTCTTCCACTTCACGTTCAGTTTTGAGGGGGCGACGTTTCCGTAGAAGTTCCGCTGGCCATCACCGAGGTAGGTGGAGATGTGGGGCTTGATCTGGGCGGCCGCGCTTTGGATACCAAAGGCGGTAAGGAGGCTGAAAAATAGGGGGAGGGTTTTCATGGGCGGATGGACTTGAGGGGGACGGTGTCGGGGTAGTTGCGGAAATTTTTATCGGTGAAGTGCCACCACTCGTTCGGGAGGGGGAAGAAGCCAGCCTCATTCATGGCGCGCTGGAGGAGGCGCTTGCGCTTCATGACGGCGGGGTCTGGGTGCTGGTATTTCGCGGCGGCTTGAGGGGAGAAGACATCGAACCCGGTGGGCATCTCGACGGGCTTTCCGGAGGAGGTGACGAGGGTGACATCGACTGCGGTGCCGCAGGAATGCTGGGAGGGTTTTGAGAAGGGGTTGGCGACGAAGCGGTCATCTTCTCCGCTGGCGAACCAGAGCTTCTTCTGCGCGGCGGGCGGGCGGTAGGAATCCCAGACGAGGATGCGGTAGCCGTGCTGCTTGACGATGTCATTCGCACGGCGGAGGCGGACGGCGGTCTCGGGTCGAGCGAGGGCAGGCATGCCCATCTCGTAGAGGGGGCCTTTTAAAATGGTAGACTCACGGGTGTAGCGGAGGTCGACGGCGATGGAGGAATCGACTTGCGAGATCTCGATGAGGTTCGCCTTTGCATAGAGCGGATTGCGCGAGACGGGGAGTTCTGCAACGACAGGATCACGCCCTTCCCAGCGGGGACCGGTGGAGCAGGCGACGATGATGACACTGCCAATCAAGGCGAGGGGAAGAGCGACTCTCATGCTGATGCCGAGAGTAGCTTAGCAAAGGCGGAGCTTCAAGCAGCGAGACGTGGAGTCTGAGGCGGGGAGTCACCACCGTCTTCAAGGCTTCACTCGAGAGTGACTCTCAAAAAGCGACGCACTTGTGCGGAGGAAAACGAGACTGACCAAAGGCCATTATCAAACGATGGTGTCGCTTGCTGAGGCGACCAGCCAAGGAGGTCATCGCTCGCTTCGACCCCATAACCGACATCCGCCACGCCTTGCCAGGTGAGGGTTACGGTGCCATCGGCCTGAGAAATATCGAGCTCCCGCACAGCTTCATTTAAAAAAGGCTCCAACTCTAGATCCATGTAGACCGGGCGGTGATCGGACGCGCTGAGGAGACTCGCTCCGGGCTCAGTGCCGATAGGCCAGAAGACCGCTCCGCCGAGGTTTGTGAAGCCCACCTGCGAGGGGAGGACGTAGTCGGCGCGGAGGCCAAAGGTGGCGGTATTAAAACGAGTCGAGGCGGTAGAGGTGCCGCTGCGCTCTGGGGTGATCGAGGCGTCTACGAGCGGGTTGAGCAGGAGCTGATTGATGGCATTTTGAAAACTGTCGCCAGCATTGGGGTCGGCATTTTGATCTCCGGCGATGACAAAGCGCTCGCCTTTTAATCCTCCGGCGAGGCCATCGTCATCCGTCAAGTAGCCGCTTGATGCAGGGGCGAGGTAGTCTGACCAGAGACGAATTTCATCATGATTACGGCGGCCATTTCTATCTTCCGCCCCATCAAAAACAGGCGGGGTGGGATGACTCACGAGGAGGTGGAGACGCTGGCCCTCGATGATGATGGGGATATCCCAGTGCGACTTGGAGGAGAGGCGAATGGCGGTCTCTTCCTCCGCTGAGTAAAATCCCTCCGGAATGACATGACCGGGCATATCCGCCCACTTGAAGAGCTGGAAGGTGCGGATGGCAGCGGTATCGAGAGGATACTTGGAGAGGATCGCCATGCCGAATTTCCCCTCAAACTCGCCGAATCCATAGGAATCATTTCCGTAGGTGATATCACCAGAGGTGGTGTCGATGCTGCCATTATTATCGAGATCGAAGCCGGATGGGATTCCGGTGTTCGAGGGCGCGGTGTAGCGGTAGGGGTAGTCCTGCGCGGGCTGGCCATTCTGGCTGACGGCGAGGAAGTTGTTGTGAAAACGGGTGAGCGCGGTGGAGCCGGCATCGTAGTCGAACTCATTGAGAACGAGGATATCAGGCTCGATGAGCTGGATGATCTCGGCTACTTGGCGAGCTTGGGTAAAGTCACCTGTGCGCAGCGAGGACAAGAGTTCCCCTTCCCTCGTGAGTGCGAGCGAGGTGTTATAAGTGGCGACCCGGATCTGAGTGCCTCCGAAAAGAGGAGAGGAAATGAGAAGGCCAAGGAGAAAAACTTTCACACCTAGGAAGCTACCTTTTCAATTCGCAAAAGCCAGTGCATCTTGACGGCATGCCGCTCATCACGCCAGCCGAAGCCGAGGCTCTCATCCTCTCCTCACTCACCCCGCTTCCCGCAGAGGTGGTGGCGCTGGATCATGCGCTCGGCCGCGTCTTACGGGAGCCGATTCTTGCGGACCGCCCCTTCCCTCCCTTCGATCGCGTGACGATGGATGGTATTGCCTTTCGAAAAAATAATCTCGATGAGCTGCGTCTCCACGGACTCCATGCCGCAGGCGATCCCAAGCCCCCTGCCCTCCCCGATGGTGCCTGCTGGCAGATCATGACCGGAGCCTCACTCCCGCCCGACTGCGATACGGTGGTGCCTTACGAGGAGGTTCAAATCGATGAAACTCACGCAAAAATCACCGGGGAAGCGGTGACAGGTCGCTTTATTCACCGTGAAGGATCAGATGCCTCTCCTGAGGATCTCTTAGTTCTCGAGGGAACACGGATCGGGCCTGCACAGATCGGCCTCGCGGCTTCGGTGGGCGCCACCAAACTCACCGTGACCTGCTTGCCTAAGATCACTATCTTAAGCACGGGAGACGAGTTGGTCTCGCCTGATGAGACTCCCTTGCCCCATCAGCTCCGTCAGTCAAATGGCCTCACGCTGCAAGCGGCAGTGGAAGACTGGGGTTCTGCGGAAATCACGCTAACCCACCTCGCCGATGACCTCGCTGCA
>JALZWA010000086.1 GCA_023299815.1 Akkermansiaceae bacterium | reverse complement strand
AGCACCTTCTCCATCCACGTAAGAAGCTTTTTGATAGGGGCTTTTTCATCCATCCAGAGGCTTCCATTGTGATTGCCCTCTTTGACTTCGATGAAAGCTTTCGGCTCCTTGGCTTTTTCAAAAAGCTCACGTGCCTGCGAGATCGGGACCACCCCGTCTTTCTCGCCATGGATGAAGAGAATGGGAACTGGGCTGAGTTTTGCGACGTAGTCGCGTGGAGCATATTCATCGCTCACGAGCTTCGCGCCGAACTCTCCCGCGATCTTCCGAGCCATCTCACGATACGAACTAAATCCCGCAAAACTGATGATTCCTCGCACCCCCTCCACTGGCTTCTCGCCCAGTGCGGCGATCGACTTCGCCCCGCCGAGACTGTGCCCGAAGGAAATCAACCTCTGCGGATCCACATCCTTACGCGTCTTCACGTAAGCGAAAGCTCCACGGACATCCTCGACAATCCCCTTTCGTTCCAAGGTCCCCTCGGATTTCCCAAAGGCGCGGTAATCATAGAGCAGGACATTATAACCACCATTGATGGCCCAAGTGATGAAGCCGAGATGGTGCGAGACTGATCCCGCATTTCCGTGAGAGAAGACGACTGTTCCCTTGGGTTTATCCTGATCCTCTCCGGCGGGAGGGATAAACCAGCCGTGGAGCTTGGTGCCATCCTCGCTAGGAAAAGTGACCTCTTCATACTCGTAACCATATTCCTTAGGATCGTAGGGGCCCTTTGAGGTCGGGTAGTAGAAGAGACGATTCCCGCCATTCTTACCCA
The DNA here is from genome assembly GCA_023299815.1 of Akkermansiaceae bacterium. Taxonomy (GTDB): domain Bacteria; phylum Verrucomicrobiota; class Verrucomicrobiia; order Verrucomicrobiales; family Akkermansiaceae; genus SW10. The sequence continues at coordinate 4,933 of JALZWA010000086.1, read as the reverse complement.
GAAGCGCCTCAGCGGCTTTTACCGCGCTCTCTGAGACTTGCCCAAAGGCGGAGACCGCGGTCAGAAGAATGAGGATCGGAAGGTGTTTCATTAAAAAGAAGCTACACTAAAACAGAAATTTCACACCCCAGGAAATCCACAGCGGCATCGTGGCCAGCGCCAGCACCGAGGTTGCCAGAACCACCTGCACCGCCACACCCGGACTTCCGCCGTAGTGACGCGCCACAATGATCGGGGTGACCGCCGCAGGCATCGCCGCTTGCACCAGTAGCACCTGCTTCAAGGCCGGGGCCAGCGGGAGAAACTTCGCGGCCGCCAGAATGATCATCGGCATGATGAGAAGGCGGACCAGAGAGGCACCGAGCCCGACCTTCGGTGACAACTTTTCCTTCCCCACGAGGTCATACATCGTGGCCCCGATGAGAAGCAGCCCGATGGGAAAGGCACAAGCGCCGAGCCAAGACATGACCTGCCGGACGATGAGCCCAAAGATCCCCGCGCTCTCGGCATCGAAAAGACGCCAGCCGCCGGTCCACGAAAGCCCCACACCCAGCACCACTGCCACGATGGGGCCATTAATCAGCTGCTTCGGACTCTTGAGCACCGTGCCGGTCAAGACCATGAGCCCGACCACCCAGATCGCGATCTCGACACCCAGACTATGGACAAAAAGAACCCCAAGAACGTCGTCATTCCCCCCCACTACAAAGAGCGCCATGAGAATCGGGATCGCGGTGTAGCCGTAATTCTGCACTCCTCCGGAAAAGGTGAAGGTCCGCTTTCCCTGCCCTGCTTTCATACCTAAAATAGTGGCCATCAGCCAGGAGACCAGCATTCCTACCATCACCAAACCAAAGCCGAGACCAATCCCCCAGCCCACGATATCGCCTTGGCGGACGAGATCATTTCCCAAGGTCTTATCGAGAATGAGGCAGGGATAAAGACAGTGGATCACGAGCTTCAAGAGCCCCTTTTCCATCTCCGCGGTCACGACCTTCATCCCTCGCAAGAGCACTCCTACACCCGCCAGGAGATAAATCGGAAGCACCGCTTCCATAACCTTCGCAAAATCCACAGCTCTGGTGTGCGGGATTTCGCCCATAAATTCAAGCCTCCGGGACACCCTCATCCCAAATGGGGACAGTAATCGATTGCCACGCCAGCACCCTCTGGATAAAAGTCTTCAGAAGTTGCCAAACCTCTTGGCCCCTTACCCCAGAAACCTAACAAGAAATTACTGAAATGAGCCAAATCATTCCTACCATCACTTCCGGTATCGCCGGTCCTCTCGGAGTTCTTCACCTTCCCCGTCTCTGGCAGAAAGCTTCGCTCGACGCCGCAGGGAAACTTCACTCAGACTATCCTGCTGCAGGAGCAGGCTACGACCAGATGACTCTCGATGCTCTGGCAGTCAGTCGTGATGCTTTTCTCACCTATATCAAGGATCACAAGCCGAGCTACACGCAGTGTGAGCAGTGGGTTTTGGACCAAAATGGCGGCTCCATCGACACCGCAAAAATCGACACGCACAATGCAGCAGTCGTCGCTTACAATCACGATGACGCCACTCGCGGCGCGATCCTCGCATCTGTCGGCATCGCCGACAACGGCGCGATCCTAGACGCGATCAATCTCAATAACCTTGAGGACTGGCAAGAGTTCCACGCTCAGGAAATCGCGTAACTCCCCACGGAGATCCGCAACGTTTTAAAAACCCCGGAGGCTTTGGTCTCCGGGGTTTTTCTTTTAGTCTTGGAAGACAATCGCCCGCTGCGCGTCGATGATGGTGCGATCATGCACGTGGTGGCGAATTCCCTTTGCGAGCGCCGAGCGCTCACAATCACGCCCGAGACGGACGAGATCCTGGACGGAGTGATGGTGCATCACCCTTTCCACTTCCTGCTGGATGATCGGACCGGCATCGAGCTCGGCAGTCACGTAGTGGCAAGTCGCACCGATCAACTTCACGCCACGCTCGTAAGCTTGGCGGTATGGATTGGCCCCGATAAAGGCCGGGAGAAAGCTATGGTGAATATTGATCATGCGGCCATGGTATTTCTGGCACAGCCAGTCCGGCATAATCTGCATGAACCGGGCTAGGACCACGAGCTGCACGTCTTGCGCCTCAAGAAGAGTCTCGATCTCGCGGAAGCCTGCTTCTTTGTCCTCCTTCATCTCGATGTGGTGAAAAGGAATCCCGGCATTTTCGGCGATCTGCTGACAGTCTTTTCGATTGCCGATGATCGAGGTGATCTCAATCGGCATCTCACCCAGCTGCGTGCGCCAGAGGATTTCATTGAGGCAGTGATCTGTCTTGGTGACGAGGACCGCGGTGCGCATCTTATAAGGGAGACGACGGAAGTGCCACTCCCCTTCGACCGATTTCCCGAGGACTTCAAATCCCGCGATGAAGTCATCGACCGAGATTTCCATCTTGGAGGTATCGATCTCGACGCGGGCGAAAAAACGACCTCGCTCGCGATCAGTAAACTGATTGAGCTCTACCAAGTTCGCTTGGAACTCAGAAGCGTAGCTTGAGATCTTTGCGACCAGACCGGGTTTATCTGGGCAGGAAAATTTCAGGATCAATCCTTCGTGCATGGTGATGAGGTGGCTGAGAACTCGGAAAAAATCAAGCCTGTCTTAGGTCAGTGATGAAGCATGCTTCTGCGCCGTCTCCAAAAAGCGAGTCACGAGCGCCTTCGGCTTTCCTTGATAAAGCGCGCCAATCACAAGCGGGGGGAATTTTTTCAAAGGAATTGCCCTTAGCCCCTTCGGCAGTGTCACTCCGGGAATGAGCAGCCCTAGACCGACGCCAAACCCACGGATCACGTAATCTCGAATGACTTCCATCGAGTTCACCTCGACGCTCGTGGCCCAAGTGATCTTCTCCTTTTCAAATTCGCTCTCGAAGAGCTGCTGAAGCACCTCGTGCGGAGGCAAACCCACGAGAGGCTCGCGGCCAATAAAGCGCTTGGGATTATAGGGATCTTCCTCAATGAGATCTTTAAGCGACTTCGCCTTGAGCTTAGCTGGCACAAAGAGCGCTACCGGAATCTCGACCAGCGGTAAGGAGCGCAGTCCTTCTCCCAGCTTGCCCGCGAGGACACTGACTGCGACGTCTACCTGCTGAGTGGTTAAAAGGTGATGCACGTCCGAGGGATCCACCTCTTTGAGCGAAAGACGCAGCTTGGGCTCCGCCTTCTTAAGGTCTGCTAGAACATCGGGAAGATGATTACGTAAAGTAGAAGCGGAAGCAGCGAGGCGCAGGTGCTGACTCTCCTCTCCACGGAGGCGCTCCTCCACATCACTGAGACGGGAGAAAAAGGGATAGCAATAATCGTAAAGTTCCTCCCCCGCAGGCGTCAGAGCAAAGGGACGACGATTGAAGAGCTTCACCCCCAGCTTTTCCTCAAGCTGGAGCAGCTGCCCACTCACCGCTGGCTGCTGAATGCCATAGGGCATCTTGCGAACGGCGGCAGTGATCCCCTCAAACTTAGCCACATAATAAAAGAGTTCGAGATGGTGAATGTTCATAGGCGCGATCTTAAGCAAAACTCTTCATCGTTTCAATCAATGATTACTTTCACGCTATCGATGAGACGCAAGACCGCATCTTGTGCATCATCCTGAGATGAAATCTCTCAGCGAACGACTTTCCACAGCCGAAGCAGATCTCCGAAAGCTGCACGAAGAAGCCCGGAATCTCGGGCTGACGCTGAATGAGATTAAGAAGCTCTCACTGGAGGAAGAAGAGGAAGTGGTGGTCGAAAAGGCCCCTCCCCCGCGCCTTCCTTTAAAGCTAGTTGATCCGGAAGCGATTCCCGAGCCAGAGAAATCCGCGCCGGTCCCGGAAAAGGATGTGTTCATCCTTGAAAAACCACCACTCGCGCCCCCTTCCCTCCCAGCCTACTCCTCAAGCTTTGAGATGCAGCTGGGCCGCGTCTGGTTCGTGCGGATCGGGATTCTCCTCCTCACTACGGGACTCGTTTTCCTAAGCTCCTACACTTATAAAAATTACGTTCAGGATCTCGGTCCCGGGATTCGCTTGGCTCTGCTCTATCTCTTCACTGGCTCGCTCACGGGAGTGGGGCTTTTCTGTGAGCAGTGGAAAGAATCACTGCGGAACTACGGACGCATCGTGGCCGCCGGAGGTCTTGCCGCGCTCTACTACACGAGTTACGCCGCGCACAATGTCGAGGCCCTGAGGGTGATCGAATCTTCTGTCACTGGATCACTTTTACTCATCGCCACCGCTCTTCTCTGTGGTGGGGTTTCCCTGTGGAAGAACTCGAAGCTCATGCTCGGGACCTGCCTCGCGCTTGCCTTTTATGCCGTGATCCTCAATCCGCTCGGGTGGATGATCGGGCTCTCTGCCTTAGTTCTGAGCCTTGGAGGATCGCTCATTGCCCGTAAGAATCGCTGGACCGAGCTTCACTACATCGGGTTAGCAGGGAGTTATTTTTCTTATGCTTGGTGGGCCTTTACCACGCCTTCCTTCCCGCCGGGAATGGAGTGGTTTCTGGCCGCCTTCTGGGGCCTCTTTGTGGGGCTGACACTCATCGAAAAAATCCCTGAGCATCGTGTGTTCTGCTCGCTGAATCACAGTGCATTTTTCCTCCTCTTCTCGATCAATCCGCTGACTCGCTCGTGGATCGATGGCCAATGGCTCTTCGCGCTGATCTTAGGTGCAGCCATTCTCGCCATCGGAATCCTGGCGCGGAAGAACTTCCCTAAGCAGTCTTTTTTACTCCATCTTATCAAGGGACTCGGCCTCATCACGCTGGGCATCATGCTGAAGCTCACCGGTCATCAGCTCTTCCTGACGCTCCTGCTGGAATCGGTGATCCTCATCGCGATTCACCTTAAGGTGTCGAGCCGCTTTCTCCCGATCGCTTCCTATGCCATCGCGGGGATTTCTGTCTTCGCTTAT
>JALZWA010000085.1 GCA_023299815.1 Akkermansiaceae bacterium | reverse complement strand
TGCGTCCTTTTGAAATCTCAATCGAAGTTCCTGAGGACAATCTTCGCCGATATGGACTCACCCTCGGAGCAGTCGCGGAGGCTGTGCGTCGCACCTCACTCGATCTTCCCAGTGGATCGGTCAAGACCGCTTCCGGCGAGGTGGTCGTCCGCGCCGTCGGTAAGCGCTATCGTGGCGAGGACTTCAGCAGCATCGTGGTGAAGACTCTTCCTGATGGTTCAGATGTCCGCCTCGATCAGGTGGCGACGGTCATCGATGGCTTCGAGGACATCGAGCTCACTTCTACTTTTAATGGCCGCACTGCGGTGATCCTCCACGTCTTCCGCGTCGGAGAGCAGGACACCCTCACCATCGCCGCGCTTGCGAAGGAATATCTCGCGGACCTGAAGAAGCCCGCCGGGGTGGAGTTGGAGGTTTGGAATGACACAAGCCTCATGCTCAAGGGGCGTCTTGATCTTCTCAAAAGGAACATCGGCTGGGGGCTGGTGCTCGTTTTGCTGGTGCTCGCCCTGTTCCTGCGGCCGAGCCTCGCGCTGCTGGTCGCACTCGGAATTCCGGTTTCTTTTGCCGGAGGGATCTGGCTGATGCCGGAGCTGGGGGTCTCGATTAATATGATCTCGGCCTTCGCCTTCATCCTCGTGCTGGGGATCGTGGTCGATGACGCGATCGTGGTGGGCGAGAATGTCTACACCCGCATCCAAGGTGGCGAGCATCCCCGGGAAGCGAGTTGGAAGGGGACGCACGAGGTAGGAGTGGTGGTGATCTTTGGCATCCTTACCACGATGGCGGCCTTCACGCCGATGCTCGGGCTGAGCGGGGTGAGTGGGAAAATTTGGCCCAATATTCCCTACGTCGTCATCCCGGTGCTGGGCTTCTCACTGCTGCAATCTAAGTTCGTTCTTCCCGCGCACCTCGCGCTGCTGAAGCCGACCTCGAACGAGACGAAGCGCAATCCGCTTTCTAAACTTCAGGATGCGATTTCGTCCGGCCTCATGACCTTCGTAAAGGCGATCTACACGCCTTTTCTCGCGGCCTGCCTGCGCTTCCGCTACCTCGTTCTCGTGGCCTTCAGCTCGCTCGTAATTCTGGCGATGAGTCTCGCAGTCACGGGTTGGGTGCCCTTTGAGTTCTTTCCCAAAGTGGAGGGCGAGATTCTCTCGGCGAAGCTGGAAATGCCTCTCGGTGCTCCTTTTTCTGAGACCCAGGAGGTCATTCACAAGCTCCAAGAAGCGGCGCTTCAGCTCGGTGCTGAGATCAGCGATACGAAGGGGAATCCGATCGTGCTGAATGTCCTCGCCACTTCTGGGATGCAGCCTTTTCAAGGTGGTTTCACCCCCGGTGGGCCGGCGACGGGGACTCACCTCGGGGAAGTCACGCTTGAGCTGACGCCCGCGAAGGATCGGCAGATTTCCACGGCGGAACTAAAGGTGAAGTGGCAGAAGCTCGTCGGTAATTTACCGGGGGTGGCCGCGCTGTCCTTCACCTCTGAGACTGCCGGTGGCGGAAATGCCATCGATATCAATCTCACCGGAAATGATAACGAGCAGCTCGTGGAAGCGGCGACCTGGGCCACGCAGCAGCTGAAGGGTTACGAGGGCGTGATCGAGGTCTCAAATTCAGACCGCCGTGGCCGTGAGGAATTCATCGTGCGTGATCTTACGGCTCGAGGAAAAGCGCTCGGGTTTAATCTTACCAATGTCATGAACCAAGTCCGTGACGCCTTTTATGGAAATGAAGTCCAGCGTCTCCAGCGCGGGCGTGATGAGGTGAAGGTCATGGTGCGCTATCCCGAGGAGGAGCGCCGCTCGTTGGCGAATCTAGAGCAGATGAAACTCCGCACCCCAGAGGGGGGGGAGGTGCCGCTGCTGGAGGTGGTGGAGCCGGATTACGGTCGTGGTCCAGCGACCATTACCCGAGTAGATCGCTTCCGCACGATCAGTCTCAAAGGCGACGTCGATCTGGCAGCGGGTTATAACTCGAATGAAATCGTGGGTCGCTTCACTAAGGAAGTGCTCGGTGTCATCGGAGAGAGATTCCCCGGTGTGCGCTTCACCTATGAGGGTGAGCAGAGTGACCAGCGCGATAGCATCCGTGAGATGAAGATCGGCTTCATCGGGGCGCTCATGCTCATGTATGTTCTGATGGCGATCCCCTTGAAGAGTTACGTCCAGCCACTGATCGTGATGAGCATCATTCCCTTTGGGCTGGTGGGCGCGATTGCGGGGCACATTTTGCTCGGGTTGAATCTCAGCATCATGTCGATGTGCGGCATCGTAGCGCTGGCCGGAGTGGTCGTGAATGACTCGCTCGTCTTGGTCGATTACGTGAACCGACATCGGGCAAAAGGAGTCTCAGTGCGCGAGGCTGCCACGAAGGCAGGCGCGCGCCGCTTTAGACCGATCCTCCTCACCTCGCTCACGACCTTCGCAGGCCTCATGCCGATGCTCCTAGAGACCGATATGCAGGCCAAGTTCCTCATTCCGATGGCGGTGTCCCTCGGCTTCGGAATTCTCTTTGCGACAGCGATTACGCTGATCCTTCTACCCGCGCTTTATTTGATCATGGATGATTTTCAGAACCTCTTCCGGAAGAAGCCATAAGTGACTGATGAAATCCTCCACCGTCTCCCAGCAGATGCCCGTGCCTGCCGCTGAAGTTTTCGAGCTTCTTCACAATTATGAGCGTCGGCTCGAATGGGATACTCTTTTAAAGGACGCACGTCTTACCAGGGGCTGTGAGCGAGCGGAGCAGGGCGCGACTTCTCTGTGCGTCGGGAAGCCGTTCTTCGGGATCTTTGCGATTGAGACAAAATATGTCACCTTCACACCGCCTAAAATCGCGGCGGTGAAATTGATCAACGCGCCGCCTTTATTTGCCGAGTTCGCGGCTTCGATCCGCCATGAAGACAATGAGGCCGGATCTCTCGCGACTTATAAATTTAGGTTCTCAGCCAAACCAAGGATCCTGAGCTGGCTTCTTGAACTCCTGATGCTTCTCGTGCTGAGAGCGGAAACAAAGAAGCGACTCAATGCTCTCGCAGACTTCTTAGGAGCTTCAAGGACGTAGGATAACCATCTTGGTTGTCCTCCCCGCCCGCAAGCAGGCTTAGGAACGTGAGGAGTCCGAATCAAGTAGGTCACACGGAGGTGGCACCGCCGCTTGGTAGAGGGCAGGGAGGACAACCAAGATGGATTATCCTACGTTAGGAACGCACCTGCGTTGCGCTCTCGGAAAAAGACGAGGACCACAAAGCAAGTCGCGCAAGAAAAGGCCATCCGCCGTCGTTAAAGCTATAGCGGACAGGCTGACGGACGCGTGCCCAAGCGAAAGACGCCAGGGTATGAGCCAAAAGAGCTTGGTTCGTTGGGCTATCAACAATGCTTGGCTCGAAGAAAAAGGGCTGCCCAGCCTTGAAAAACAGGGGTGTTCCATCCGCTAACCCGAAGGCCCGAAAGGGAGGAAAGGCTAGCAAGTGGTGAATTGGAACCGCCGTGCTACGGATCCGTATGGCCGGTGGTGTGGGGGACGGTAGTTAAAACCTACCGTCTACCCGATT
>JALZWA010000084.1 GCA_023299815.1 Akkermansiaceae bacterium | reverse complement strand
AAGGAATGGCCAGTGAGAATAAGCTCATCGGTATCACGGAAGAAGAGTTCGTCCCAGGAATAGGCATCTCCGCCTAGGAGGAAGTGCACTTGCGGATCGTCTTTGTAGCCCTCGCTTATTTGCCATGGCTCGGCTTTTTCAAAGCGGTGCTTTTTGCGGCCAAAGAGCCATTTGCCGAGATGGAGGACAGCCCAGAGAGAGAGGAATCCAACGAGCCAGCCGAGTGCGGCATCGAGAACTCCCCCGCTCTCTCCAGAATTGAGATTCAGGATGTCATTCGCGAACCAAGCCCCGGCAATCGCGATGATGCTTCCTACCGTAGTTCCCGTAACGGGAATGATCTGATGCTCGGCATCGATAAATGTGATCGTAACTAGGATGGTGAGAAAGATGATCGCCAGAATGGCGGCTGTCATCGGGAAGAACTTCCAGCAGGCGAAGTAGAGCGCTCCGGTGAGAACTTCTACGATGAGGTAGCGGACGGCGATGGGAGCCTGACAGCTGCGGCACCTCCCCATTTGGATGAGCCAGGTGATGACGGGGATGTTTTGCCAAGCGGGAAGCTGGGCCTTGCAGTGCGGGCAGAAGGAGCGCTTGGGTTCATTGACCGAGAGGCCGCGCGGGATGCGGTAGATGGCGACATTTAAAAATGAACCGACGCAGAGGCCGATGAAGAGAATCCCCACCGCCATGACGTCGCTCTGCCAGATCTGAAGCACGGATAAGAAGCTACCGAGGCCTGTGAGAAAATCGACTGAAAAGACGAGTTCTCAGTTGCCTCCCTCCGCCGCTAAGGCAAGCCTCTGCGCGTGAGCAAGCAAGCAGACCTGGCACTGAGCACGGCGAGCGTCCTACGGGATGCTGGCCACACCGTGTTTTATGCCGGTGGCGCGGTGCGCGATCAACTGCTTGGCCGTGAGCCTAAGGATTACGATCTCGCGACATCTGCCACGCCGAAGGAGGTGCAGGCGCTCTTTGAGAAGAGCGATGCGGTGGGCGAGCACTTCGGGGTGATCCTGGTGAAGCATCATCGTGAGGCGGTGGAGGTGGCGACTTTCCGCTCGGATGGAGTTTATGAAAATGGGCGGAGCCCGGAGTCGGTGACTTTTTCCTCGCCGGAGGAAGATGCACAGCGACGGGACTTTACGATCAATGGACTTTTTCAGGATCCTTTTACTGGAGAAATTATCGACCACGTGGGTGGCCGGGCGGATCTGGATGCGGGGATTCTGCGAGCGATCGGCGAGCCGAAGAAGCGCTTTCAGGAGGATGCGCTGAGGCTTCTGCGGGCGGTGAGATTCGCGACCGAGACGGGATTCGAAATCGAGCAGGAGACGCTGACTGCGCTGGGTGAAAATGCGGCGCTGTTAGAGCAGATTTCTCCGGAGAGAATTCGCGATGAGTTTTCACGAATCATCGGAGCAAAGAACCGAGACCGTGGACTGGATCTGCTGGCGGACACGGGGATGGCTAAGGTGTTTTTCCCAGAGCTCTACGATCTCATCGGCTGCGAGCAGCCGCCGCAGTGGCATCCTGAAGGAGATGTTTACGTCCACACGCGGATTGCGCTCTCGCTTTTAAACGAAGCTCCCCTCTCCCTCTGTCTTGCAGTTCTGCTTCATGACATCGGGAAGCCCGCGACCCAAACTTGGGACGAGGAGCAGAAGAGACATCGCTTCAATGGTCACGATCGGGTCGGCGCTGAAATGGCTGAGGTCATCCTCCGCCGCCTGCGCTACTCGAATAAGATGATCGATGAAGTGGCCTTCATGGTCCTGCGTCACATGCGCTTCATGCACGTGCAGGACATGCGAACTGCGAAGCTCAAGCGCTTTATGTCGGCTGAGAGCTTCCCGCTAGAACTGGAGCTGCACCGCGTGGATTGCGATAGCAGCAATGGCTTTCGGGACAACTACGACTTCCTCCATTTAAAAAAGGAGGAGTTTGCCAACGAGCCCCTCATCCCCGAGCCACTTCTGAACGGACGCGACCTGATGGGAGAACTGGGGCTTGCACCGGGCCCACATCTCGGCGAGATCTTGCGCTCGGTGCAGACCGAACAACTTGAAGGCAGATTGACTGACAGAGATCAGGCCCTCGCCTTCGTAAAAACTTTACCTACAAATTCATGAGCATCCCTACGGAACACGACGACCCGATCAACGCCCAGATCTTGAGCATTTCTGAAGACCTTGTCTCAGGATTCCAAAGCGACCCTTTCTCGGTGATCGCCAAGGAGTCAGGAGTCGACATCGAGATCGTGTTGGAGCGCATCCGCGCAATGGTAGAGGCGGGCGTGATCCGCCGCGTGCGCCAGACTCTTCTGGCGACGAAGCTTGCTCACGGCGCGCTGGTGGCCTGGAGACTTCCGGAAGAGAAACTGAATGCTGCCTTTGACTTCATGGCGAAAGAAGATCCTTTTTCAGGACACGTCGTCATCCGCTCGACTGACGGCCAGATCTCAGGAGCGGGATACCGTCTCTGGACTACTTTAAAAGTGCCCCAAGGCGAATCGCTAGAAGAACATGGCAACGTGCTAAAGCGCATCGTGGGTGCGGATGAATTCATCCTCATGCCCGCCAATGGCGTCTTCACGCTCGGCGTGGGACATGTGCGTCGCAAGGGACTTGAGCCGGGCGCGAAACTCGATGTGGCAGCAGAAATGATGACGACCACGGTCGTCGAGCTGAACGAAGAAGAATGGCGCGTCTTGCTTGCGCTGAAGGAGGAACTTCAGCCAGAGGAGATCATTCAAAACTGCTGGGATGCGCGGGCGAAGATCGCGGAGGTCAGCTTAGAGAGATTTTGTGAAGTCGCTGAGGAGCTGAATGGGAAGAAAGTGATTGGTCGCTTTTCGACCTTCCTTGAGCACGTGAAGCCATCGGATACCGGCAAGCGGGTGACGCGCTTTAATGGACTCTTCCACTGGGCAGTGCCGAAGGGCCGCGAGGTGGAAGCTGGCAGCGAAGTCGGACGTCATCACTGCATGACGCACGCTTACTGGCGCGAAGGTGGACCGCAATTTGGAAATGTGAATGTCATGGGCGTGGTCCACGGCACGGAGAAGGATAAGGTGATGGAGCACAAGGCGGCGATTGATCGTCACCTAGAATCCATCGGCATCCCTGTCTCCTACACGAACGTCTTCTGGGGCGGACGCTCCGAGATTAAGCCATCTGAGATCTCACCGGAGATTTACGAGGCTTGGCATAAGAAGCACGCAGAGAGCTAGGAAAGGAAGCGGAGCGCAAGGGAGTCGTGGCGCCCTCGCCGCTTATCAACCGCGCCCCGTAACCAAGCGCCCCCTATCATCCGACACCCTGTCGTCCGATGCGGCGAGGCGCCACTGCTCCTTTCCTATTTCTCGCAGAGATCCTGAAGGGCTGCTTTGATTTCAGGAAACTGGAATTCGAAGCCGTGGTCGATGAGGACTTGCGGGACGACGCGCTGGCTTGCGAGGAGGCCTTGCTCGGCGAAGTCGCCTAATGCGATATTGAGAGCAAAGGCGGGCGCGGCGAAAATGGTGGGACGTCTTAGGACTGCTCCTGCCGCTTTGGTAAAATCGGCATTCGTGACGCTCTCAGGCGCTACGAGGTTTACCGGGCCTTCGATTTCTTTTTCGAGACAGAAGACGATGGCTGAAATCTCATCGGCGAGATGAATCCACGGCATCCACTGCTTACCGGA
>JALZWA010000083.1 GCA_023299815.1 Akkermansiaceae bacterium | reverse complement strand
CGACGAGATCTTGGAGGGCCTCGCGGACTCCTTGGTTCGAGATGTCCGTGCCATCTGAGGTTTGATAGCCGGTGGCGAAGAACTTGCGCATCTCCATCATGCCGTGCGGGGTGTCGATGTATTTCCCAGCGACCGCACGGGAGATGGTGGTGGGATGGACGCCGATGACCTCCGCGATGACATTCATGGTGAGCGGCTTCAGGAAGCGCGTGCCATTTTTTAGAAAAGGTTCCTGGCGGTCGATGATCTCGCGGGCGATGGCGAGGATCGTTTCCTGCCGCTGATCGACGGCGCGGATGATCATGCGGCCATCGCGGATCTGATTCCGGAGGTAGTTGCGGGTTTTCTTATCGCCGGTGGAGCTGGAGAGGAGGTCCTTATATTGATCGTTGATGCGGAGGCGGGGGAGGTAGTTTCCGGTGAGCTCGGCCTGCCAGTCTCCGTGATCGTCTTGAAAGATGCGGACGTCTGGTTGCACGTAGGGATTGCCTCCGGCTAAAAAGCGTGAGCCGGGGGAGGGGTCGAGCGCGCGGATGTGCTCTACGGCCTCGATGATTTTATCGATGTGGACGTGGAGAGATTTTGCGATCTGCGGGTAGTGGTTTTTGGCAAGGGCATCGAGGTGTTGGTCGACGATCTTTGCCTCAAGGCTTCCGGCCAGTCCGAGCCGCCAGAGCTGCATGAGGAGACACTCGCGGAGATCGGCACCGCCGACTCCGGGAGGGTCGAAGGTCTGGATGAGGGTGAGGCCTTTTTCGAGACGCTTGAGGGGGATGCCGATGCTTACCGAGAGGTCTTCGAGCGGGCTATCGAGAAAGCCGTGGTCGGTTAAATTACCCACCACCACGATGGCGTCGGCTTGTCGCTCCTCGCTGACTCCGCTCCCCTGAGCTTGCTCAGCAAGGTGTTCTTGAAGGGTGAGGGGAGCGACGATGGAGTTGTAAAGATGTTCACGTCGTTCCGCAGCATCGTGATCGGTTCCTTGACTGCGACGCTCCATGATGGCGAGTTCGCGGGCGTCGTCATCGTAAGAATCCTGCCAGTCATCGAAGTCGTCCGTATCGGGAGTTTCAGGCTCCGTGAGTTCATCGAGTGATTCGTGGTCGATGATATCCTCCAGCACGGGATTGATCTCCAGTGCTTGGGTGATGAGCTGGCCTAGCTCGAGGGTGTTCGCCTGCAAGATCTCAAGACTCTGGCGCATCTGCGGCGCAAGCGTCTGATTCTGAGAGAGGGATTGGGAAAGTCCTATATCGGCCATGTCAGGGGTGGGCACAGATACTGCTGCTAGGGCACTTTGTAAAATGCTTAGCAGAAAATGTGCCATTTGTTTTGCGTGAGGTGCTCTGTGAAGGCGGAATGCGCAGCTCTCAGCGAGTTCGTCGTCATGCAGGAGCGCCCCGTGAGGGGCTGGAGGAGTGGGGCGCGGCTGGGTCTCAGAGGCTAAGAGTCTTTGCTACTGGCCCCGCTTGTTAGTGGTAGAGGTGTTCGCGAATTTTATAGGGCGTTGGCTCGTTCTTTGCTAGATCACGGGCATGGCGCAAGATTTCGACGAGATTCGTGTAAAGATGGAGGAGAAAGGGGTGAATGAGGTGGCGATTCGGTCGTTTCAGAAAGCCTTCGAGTTCGTCGCTGGTGGCTCTAGCTCGACAATTTCCGAGGGTGAGATCAGTCCGGCGGAGGGGGTTCTCGCTTATGGAGATCTTGAGGCGCAGGCGGACTTTGACTCTGATTTGCTCGGGCAGACCGTCATCATCAAGCTCAATGGCGGCTTGGGGACGAGCATGGGGCTTGAAAAGGTGAAGAGTCTTCTTGAAGTTCGGCCTGGGGTGAATTTTCTCGATCTCATGGCGCGGCAGGTTCTCTCGCTCCGTGCTCAGTCGGGTCAAAATGTGCGCTTTCTTCTCATGAACTCCCAGGCGAGCAGTGGCGACACGCTCGGGCACCTCGGCCAGACCGTGCCTGAGTTAGGCGGAGCTGATGAGCTAGAGCTGATGCAGAGCTGGGCCCCGAAGTTGTCTCGCGAGACGCTTGCTCCTGTGAGTCATGCTGCGAATCCAGCGCTGGAATGGTGTCCTCCAGGTCATGCCGATGTTTACCCCTCCTTGTCCGGGAGCGGTTGGCTGGAGCGCCTTTTAGAGGAGGGGGTGAAATATGCCTTTATCTCAAATAGCGATAATCTCGGAGCGGTTCTCGATCCGACTTTACTGACTTACTTTTCGAAAAGCGCCGCGCCCTTTATGATGGAGGTGACGCGCCGCACGGATGCGGATCGAAAGGGCGGACATCTGGCGAAGCGGACTGCCGATGGGCGTCTCATTTTACGAGAAGTGGCGCAGTGTGCTGAGGAGGATTTGGAGCAATTTCAAAACATCGAGAAGCATCAGTTCTTCAACACCAATAATGTCTGGCTGAATCTGGAGGCTTTGCGCGATGTTCTTGCGGCTTCTGGCGGGGTGCTTTCTCTTCCTGTGATTCGAAATGCGAAGACGGCTGATCCTCGCGATCCTGAAAGCACTAGGGTCTATCAATTAGAGACTGCGATGGGTTCGGCAATCGAGTGCTTCGAGGGCTCGCTCGCGGTCGATGTCCCGCGCTCGCGCTTTGCCCCGGTGAAATCCACGAGTGATCTGCTCGCGCTGCGCTCAGATGCTTATGAGCTCAGCGATGATGGGCGGATTAAGCTCGCTCCTTCCCGTAATGGTAAGCCTCCCGTCGTGAATTTGGCGGCGGATTATCGTCTCGTTGATGCGCTTGAGGGTCTCGGGGTTCCTTCGCTGATCGGTGCTGATGAAGTCTCGATCAGCGGTCCGGTGAGTTTCGCTGAGACGGTCGAGGTGATTGGAAAAGTGACCTTTGAAAATAGCGGGAAATCAGCTCAGGAGATTCCTGCGGGAATCTATCAAAATGAGTCGTGGAATGTGTGAAGATTGAGTCTTGTTAGTGAGTCGTAAATCTACCATCCAGCAGCCCTCCATGAAGCACTCTAGCATCACTTTTCCAAAGCCTGGATTTCAGGCTCTTATTTTCGATCTCGATGGCACGGTGGTCGACTCCATGCCGGCTCATTTCGAGAGCTGGGGTCTCGCTCTCGCAGATCATGATGCGCACGATGTTTTCCCAGAAGATGTTTTCTATGCGATGGGTGGTCAGCCGACGCGTGACATCGTGAAGGCGCTTAATGAAAAGCACGGCTTGAGTTTAGATCCTGATGCGGTCGAAGTCTCAAAGAAGCATCACTTTTTAAACTGCCTTGATCAGGTGAAGTTTGTCGATGGGGTCATCGACTTCGCGCGTGAGAATCACGGGAGGGTTCCCATGGCGATCGCGAGCGGGGGAGGGCGCGTAGAGGTGGAGAAGACTCTGCGGACTCTCGGGGTGAGAGATCTCTTCGATGAGGTGGTCACGGCGGATGATGTAGAGAACGGGAAGCCTGCTCCCGATATTTTCCTAGAAGCGGCAAGTCGACTGAAGGTGGAGCCTGCTGGATGTGTCGTCTTTGAGGATGCTCCTGCGGGAATTAAAGCGGCGAGGGCTGCGGGAATGGAGGTCGTCATTGTGCCGACGCATCTGAATCTTGCGTGATTTGGTCTAGAAAACCTCATGGAATGGCGCGAAACCTCTTGCGGTGATTCAAAAGCTGACAGGTCTTCCTTTTGGAGATTGTTCTTAAGCAAGGTAGATCATTAAGGTCATCGTTGAGGTAATCACCAAAGGTCAGATTTTGAGACTGATTTCAGAAACTCTCTAAATCCTTAACTTGTTCTTTTTAAGTATGTTGTGGAGCTTGTGATTTTTATCACAAATTGAGCTTGTGAAAAAAATCACAAGCTCCTAGAACTCCAACGGCCATGGCAAACATTTTTCCTCGTTGGGCAAATATTCTCCCGCTTAAAATTGCGGTATGCTTGGGTGCTGTGGGTGCCGGTTTGGTAGCTGCCTTTACCTACTACGGCACACCGAAGGCGCAGCGCGTCGGTTATCAGCCATCTCAGCCGATTCCTTACGATCACAATCTCCATGTGAATCAGCTCGGCATGGATTGCCGCTACTGTCACAGTTTTACTGAGCACTCCAGTCATGCGAACGTGCCGACTGCGAACACTTGCTGGAACTGCCACCAGCACGTGCAAAAGGGATCTCCTAAATTGGCTGCTCTTCGCGGCGCGATGGGAGTCGATGATAACCATCTTCCGATTAAAGACGTTAATGGGAACCCAGTGAAAGGGGAGCCCATTAACTGGGTTCGTATTCACAAAGCTCCAGATTACGTCTACTTCGATCACTCAGCTCACCTTAATCGCGGTATTTCCTGTCAGAGCTGCCACGGCGACGTTCACAAGATGGAGAAGGTTCATCACGCCGAGTCCCACTCGATGGGCTGGTGTCTTGAGTGTCACCGAGCTCCTGAGAAGCACGTCCGCCCGCTGGAGGAGGTTTTCAATCTTGATTACGATGCCGATCAGTATCTCAAGGATAACGAGGTCATCGATACCGAAGGTCTTATTGTTGAGAAAGGGCAGCCAATCGAGAAAGCAGAGGATTTCGGCAAATTTCTCGTCGCCCATTGGGGTATCCGTCCAAAAGAGTCCTGTGCGACTTG
>JALZWA010000082.1 GCA_023299815.1 Akkermansiaceae bacterium | reverse complement strand
GACTCCCCAGAAATCAGCGGCGATCCCGAAAAACTCGCCGAATCCACCCGCGCCTGCGCTGCGCTTGCAGACAAGCTCGAAAAATCCTTTCAGTAAATGGACGGACCTCAGCGCCAGCATCGAGAAAGTCGAAGCCGAATTAGAAGCTTAAGACAAATCGACAATCCAGCCTTTCTCTGTCGTTATAGAGGCGAGATGAAGCGCTTCTTCCTTTTCCTAATCGCGGCAGGCCTTGCCTACGGGGGCTGGAAGTATCGCGATCAACTCATAGCGACCTATCGTGAGATGCGGAGCCCTACGGCAGCGCAGGCAGTGCCGGATCCTGAGCGATACGAGATCCTTAAGCAGGAACTCCAGCTTAAGCGTAGCAGCCTCGCCCTCCGCTACAACTCCGCTCGCACAGCAGGAGACATCTTAAAAGTCCAGACCGAGGCCAAGGAAACTCTCGAGGACGCTCTCCCCGCGCTCATGCGATGTTGGCTCGGAACCGAGTGGGACTTCAATGGCACCTCCCAAATCCCCGGCGAAGGAAAAATTGCCTGCGGCTACTTCGTCTCCACCATCATGCGAGACGCCGGCTTCCAGCTCGAGCGCATCCGCCTCGCCCAACAGCCCTCGCAAAATATCATCCGCACCTTTCTCCCGCGCAGCCAGATGCATATTGTAGCCGGTGTGAGCTACGAAAAATTTCTCGAGAAAGTAAAGGGACGGGGTCCTGGAATTCTCATCGTGGGGCTTGACCGCCACGTGGCCTTCATCGTCGTCGCAGAAGATGGCCAGATTCGCTTCATCCATTCCTCCGGCGGAGCGGCAAAATGCGTGGTGGATCAAGATGAGGACAATGCGAACACCCTACGTAAATCAAAGTATCGCGTCACGGGAAACATCACCCGCAGTGACGACGTCATCCACCAATGGCTGACTCAGGAGAAGCTAAAGACCGTGCAGTAAAGTCAGCCTCTTACTTCATCTTGGGGCCTTCTAACATGCGCTAGGGTCATCACCTTTCTCACGGTCATAATGGCGATCTAGATAGACGCCCACGAGCCACCAGAGGATGGCAATCACTGCACTCACCAGAATTCGGCCAGTGAGAAAAATATCAGGAAGATGGCTAAGTAATTAGCCCTCAGTTTATGTTAGAATTCTTATGCTAAGGGACTTGTGCGACAACCCATACGCACATTTTCATGTGCAAAAACCAGCGCCTTCATTCTGTGCGGGAAAAATCCCCTTCTCACGGGCAATCCCCCGCTATATTCGTCACATTGTGAATATGAACTGGCCTCCTCTCACCTTGCTCTCGCTTGGGATGCTCTCTCTGGCCCATGCCAAGCAGCCGAACATTCTCTTCCTCTTCTCAGATGATCACGCGCTACGCTCCATCTCGGCCTACGGCGGGGATTTAGCAAAGGTTGCCCCGACTCCTAATATCGACCGGCTTGCTGCGAGCGGCGCAATTTTTAAGAATTCCTTCTGTGGAAACTCGATCTGCGGCCCGTCACGAGCTTCGATCCTGACCGGAAAACACAGTCATAAAAATGGCTTTTTGAGCAACGCCGGAGGTGGCTTGGATCAATCACAGTGGACCGTCGCCAAATCACTTCATGGCGCAGGCTACAACACCGCAGTCATCGGAAAATGGCATCTTAGGACAGACCCCGTCGGCTTCGATCACTGGGAAGTCCTTCCTGGGCAAGGCAGCTACTACAACCCCGACTTCCTGCAGATGGATGGTAGTAAAAAGCGATCTCAAGGATACTGCACGGACGTCACGACCGATAAGGCGATCAATTGGCTCGATAGCCGTGACAAGGAAAAGCCTTTTTTCCTAATGTGCCAGCACAAGGCTCCTCACCGGACCTTTGCACCAGCGCTGCGTCACCTCAGCTCATTCGATGAAGTATCCATCCCCGAGCCCTCCAGCCTCTTCGACACCTACGCAGAACGAAGCAAGACACTCGGGACGAATGAGATGGAAATCGACCGTCACTTCCACTGGACCTACGATCTAAAGCTCCGCAAGGACGAGCGGAATGGAGTCGAACTCACCGGCCTAGATTACCACGGCGCTAGTGAATATAACCGCATGGACGAAGCTCAGAAAAAGGAGTGGAACGCACACTTTGGGCCTGAGAATCAGGCCTTTCTTAAGAAAGTCGGCTCAATGAGCGACAAGGAAATCGTCAGCTGGAAATACCAGCGCTACATGAAGAACTACCTCGCCACCGTGAAGGCGGTCGATGACAGCGTAGGCCGCATGCTGGACTACCTTAAAGAGAATGACTTAGTTGAAAACACCATCGTCATCTACTCTTCTGACCAAGGCTTCTACCTCGGTGAGCACGGCTGGTATGACAAGCGCTGGATGTTTGAGGAGTCCTTTAAAATGCCTTTCGTAATTCGCTGGCCTGGTGTCACCACACCCGGCTCACGCCCGCTGGAGATGATTCAGAACATCGACTACGCACCCACTTTTCTCGAAGCAGCAGGAATTAAAATCCCCACAGAGATCCAGGGGAAATCTATCCTCCCCACGCTCAAAGGAGAGACCAAGAGCTGGCGCAAATCCCTCTACTACTCCTACTACGGAAAGGGAGAACACAATGTCCCGACACACTTCGGCGTCCGCAGCGAGACCCACAAACTCTTCTACATCCCCGACACGAAAGAGTGGCAGATGTTTGACCTGATCAAAGACCCCCAAGAAATGAAAAGTGTCTATGGTGACCCGACCTACGCGACCGAGCAGAAAGAACTCACCGCTGAATTCCAGCGCCTCAGGAAGCACTACGAGGCTCCGCCGATGAAGTAGACGACGAGCCCCTGAGCGCAGGGAGAGTGAGATTACAGATCGCGCAGAACGGGGCTGCTTTAAAAAGAATCGGGATCTCACTACAAACGATCTCGGCAAGCACTCCACCGAAAGTCCCGGTGATGACACCAAAGAGAGCGGCAAGAACGTAGTGCGGATTCGCGATCCAGAAGAGTGGGACGCGGTCGAGAAAGAGGTCACGCAAAGTTCCTCCACCAAAAGCGGCCACAAAGGCGACCGCGAAAACACCAACAAAATCCATTCCTCGGCGAGCAGCTAAGAGAATTCCGTAAATCGCAGAGACCGCAACTGCCACGAACTCGAGAGTAGCGAGAAGACTCACGACTCGATAAAGTCTTAGCGGCGATTAAAGCGCGCGACTTCTCGCTGCGCTTCACGGAGCTCAGTGCGCTTCTTGAGATCTTGGCGCTGGTCGCTGTGACCTTTTCCTTTTCCAATACCGAGCTCCACCTTCACACGGCGGCCTTTGAAATAAAGGCGGGTGCAGATGATGGTGAAGCCCTTCTGCTGCGTCGCCATGGCGAGCTTCAGGATCTCACTCTTATGGAGGAGAAGCTTGCGGGGACGCTTAGAAGCGTGCTGGAACCACTCGCCAGCGGTCTGCCAGGGCTGGATGTCACACCCGTAGAGAAAGGCCTGATTATTCTCAATCCGCGCGAAGGCCTCACGAATGTTCACTTTCCCCTCGCGGATTGATTTTACCTCGGTGCCTACGAGAACAAGCCCTGCTTCCAGGGTGCTCTCGATGATATAATCGCGGTGCGCGCGCTTATTAGTGACGGAATCTTGGGCCATCGAGGTGGGACCCCGCTTCTCCTGAAGAAGCGGTCGGTTTTTAGCTCTCGCGGAGCTTGATCTTACCCTCGATGATTTCCATCAGAGCAATATCAGCAAAGCCAGTGCTGGGAAGTGCGTTCACGAGAGGTGAACGGCCGGTGTTAAGCTGCTCGACCCGCTTGGAGACGAGATTAATCAGGACGAGTGGGTCACTGACGATTTCTGAGGCCTGTTCGACAAGATCGTTTTTCATGGTAGCTGCGCTGGGACGAGGAGGTGGTGGGGGTGCGTCAAATGGGATAATATTATCGGCGTCCATGGGTCCTCAGTTTCAACACGGATAAGAAGTTACCCGTGGGGAGGATTCAAAAACCAGAAATCGCCCAGTCTGACAAGTGCAAAACCGTGTGAGCCCCCCTTCTGGGCAGAAAAAAGCAGAACTCCGGACGTTCCAGAGTTCTGCTGCTTAAAAAGAACAGTAGCGCCTCGCTTAAAACTCGACACTCACACGCACCCCATAAAGTGCGGGAGTGCCGGGAGCACCAGCCGAGATTTGCGGAGAAATGAAGCTGTAGTAATTCTCATCGAGAATGTTGTGCCCGAAGATCGTAGCACTCCAGTTCTCAGCCTCGTAGCCGATCTGCGCATCGAGAATTTGGTAAGCCTCCTGCTTGAAGGTAGAGGTTCCATTATCCTCATAATTTACCGAGCCGATCGTCCGGTAAGCAGAGGAAACGTAGAAGCCATTCCCGATGTCGTAGCGGAAGCCAAGCGAGGCGGTGAACTCAGGAACAAAAGGAACGCGGTTTCCGCTCAGGGTTCCGAATTTTTCGAACTCAATCTCACTCAATCCTGCACTCGCAGAGATGGCAAGGCGGTCGCTAGGATTCCAGTTCGCTTCAGCTTCGATTCCGATGGCGCGGACTTCCTCAGCATTGAGGATGATGAAGTTGCCCGTCGCAGTAGAGCGGTTCAGCTGATAATCATCGATCTTCTTGTAGTAACCACGAAGTTCCATATTCCAGTTTTCGTCTGGGCTGTTGTAGCGCACGCCAACCTCAGTCTCCCAAGCGGTCTCATCCTCGTAAGAAGAAGTTGCAGCGACATCCGAGAAGGCGGTGAATCCCGCAGGCTTCACCCCGATCGAGGTGCGAGCAAAAAGGGTAACATCGTTTGAAGCTTCGTAGGTCAAACCAAGGGTTGGTGAAAAATACCAATCATCAGTCTGGCCCGAGAACCTCACAGAAGGATCCACAGGATTAAAATTATTCACCTGCAGTCGGCTCAGGTCGGTATCAACGTATTCAATCCGTCCACCAGCTTCCAAGGTAAGACGATCATTCACATCTTTGGCAACGCTTCCATAAAGAGCATAAGTCTCACGATTGGAATCGAAGGTCGTTGTCTGAACACCCGAGAATCCGCCCCCCAATGGCAAGACCCGTGTCGCGACGCCATCCGTGTCTGCTTCAGAGCGGAACAAGCCAACTTGCCAACGAAAATCCCGTGTCTCATCAGAAATCAGACGGAAGTCATTCGTCACATAATCTTGATTCTGCTTGATATCAGAAGTGGAAGAAATGAAGGGGCTCGCAGTGAAGTCTAGATCTGTAAAATTTGGCCCAATGCTCCATTTTTGGAATGAACTGAGGGACTTAAATGTCGCCCAACCAAGATCTCTCGTGACGTGGAAGGAGAACTGCTGCCGATCGAGCGAAGTTTCGCCAAGCACATCACTACCCGTCTGAAATGGATCACCTCCAGGAACTCCGAAGGGGCTCACCGTGCCCGGAATCAGCGAGAGCCGCTGCCCGCCATCGCGCGCGGTCTCGACCATCGCGCGGAAGCGGATCTCAAGATCAGCTGAAGGGCGGTAGTAGAGGTTTGCGAGAGCCCCGAAGCGCTCGCGGCTATCGACATCTGTATTGAGAAATTGGTTATCAATGTAGCCCTCACGCTCGTTAAAGTAGGCTTGGAAGGTGTAGGAAAACTTGTCATTAATCGGGCCACTCGCGAGGAAGCGCGCACCGAAGGCGTTGTAATTCCCATACTCAGTCGTGAGACGGTAGTAGGGATCAGCAGTCGGCCCTGGAGTCTTGAGCTCGAGCAAACCACCTGCACCATTTCTACCAAAAAATGCGCCTTGGGGCCCGCGGTGAAGCTGAGCTGATTCGAGGTCGAAAAAATCCGTCGAGTAAGTGTAAGCATCCCCGTAAGGCACGCCATCCACCGTCAGAGCCACTCCGGCAGGGCCAAAAAAGGCGGTGTTACCCGTGCCACGCACACCGATGAAATCACCGAAACCAGCGGAATCAGAAGCAGCAGAAGCGAAGCCTGGAACCTGTCCGAGCAGCTGCTTGACCTTCTGAGTCTGGAAGATCGCCAGCTCTTCCGCACTGAATCCTTCAATCTCCTCGATCTGATCTCCCACCACGGTGAGAGGAGCGAGGCTGTCTTGCGCTAAAGCAACACCGGTGAGGGCGAGAATGCTGAGGTAGAATCCTATTTTCTTCATAAAGATGACACAGGCTGACTTTCGAAACCGATCCGTCAATCCCGAACCTCGCTTGTCATAAGCCCTCATTTGGTATCTCTTTCCTTATCAATGAATCGCACTGGAACTACTCTTCTTCTGACTTCGGTCTTTTTTTCAAGCTGCTGTGAGCGCGAGCTTTATCCCGTCCTCCTGCCTCCCGAGCCAGTCGCCCCAGCCCCAGCCAAGAAGCTGACGGCAGAGATCATGACCATCCTCCCCGGCGAAATGCCTGATGGAAATCCCAGCTTCTTGCCGGTCACGAAGAAAATCCACGCCCTCTTAGAGAAAGCGGTTCCTGAAAAAATGACCGCCTACACCGAGACCGTTCCCCTCTCGAATAATGCCACCTTTGACCTCGTCCCCATCCCTGGTGGAGAGTTTGTCATGGGCTCGCCGGATAGCGAAACTGGCCACATCGCGAATGAAGGCCCGCAGAAGACGATCAAGATCGACCCCTTCTGGATGGCCACCACCGAGACCACCTGGAGCCTCTACCAGCGCTTCATGGAAAGCGGAGACAATCGTAATAAAAACGGCACTCTCAATCTCGACGGTGACATTTACTCCCCCGATCCACCTTTCCTTAGCTCGCCAGAACTCACCGATGCCGTCTCGCAACCGACCCCTCCCCATACCCCCATGCACTTCAATATGGGCGATGGCTACACCGGAGAATTTCCAGCCATCGCGATGACCCAGCACGCGGCTTCTAAATTCTGCGAGTGGATCAGCGCTCAGACCGGCCACTACTACCGCCTCCCCACCGAGGCCGAGTGGGAATATGCCTGCCGTGCGAACACCACCACCGCTTACTTTTTTGGCGATGACGCCTCCAAGCTCGGCGACTACGCCTGGTTCCGAGGCAATGCCGAATTTGCATATGAAAAAGTAGGCACTAAGAAACCTAACCCCTGGGGCCTTCACGACATGCATGGCAATGTCCTCGAATGGACGCTCGACGCTCACCGCCCTGACTACTCTGCCACACCAGATGGCGCCGCCAACCCCCTCTCCACCTCGCCCAAGCGCTACCCACGCATCGCCCGCGGCGGGAGCTGGGAAACAGGACCTGAGCAACTCCGCTCCGCCTCACGCACCATCTCCGAGCCTACTTGGAAAACGACCGATCCACAGGTCCCTAAATCCATCTGGTATTTTAGCGATCACCTCTCCATCGGCTTCCGCATCATCCGCCCGCTGAAAGTTCCCTCAGTAGAAGAAATGCACCTCCTCTGGAATACCGGCCCCGGAAAGTTGTAAGGCCTCTCTTTTTCACCTACCGTGAGGCCGTGCGCTCGCTCGTCCTCATCCTCACCGTCATCGCAGCCTACCTGCTGTTGCGCGGGATGCCCGAGGGCTGGCACGTCATCCTGCGAGTCTGCCTTGCCGTCTGCTCCCTCGTCTTTGGCCTCGCCATCTGGGGCAAGCGGCGCCCAGCGAAATCGACCATCGCGACCCCCGAGCGCACGCCGCGCTGGCCTGACTTCCTGAGCATGGGCCTCGCCATTCTCGTGATCGAGGCGCTCTTTCTCCTCTTCTTTGCCAGCGCCCCAGAAGCTGCGGAAGATCTCGCCAGAGAGCTCGATGAAAAACTCCACCCCGGCACTTACGCACCAGCTGCGGGAACTGTAAATGGCCCTGGAAAAGGTCGCCCTCTCCAGACTTCCGGAAACTGGCTCTGGCAAAACAACGGTCGCCGCGAGCTCGGCGGCTCCGGAAAAGTCCGGCCCTCGAACCGCCCCGAGGTCTACCTCTGGCCGGATGACCCCCGCCTTTTCCGCCAGCGCGAAATCTACCTCCGCACCTTCACCCTCTCGAACTATCAAGATGGCGTCTGGACCGCCCTACCCGAGGCGCCCAAGAGCATTCCTTCGGAAAATGGCCGCGTCCAAATCGCCCCCGACACCGCAGACTCACTCGCCTACGAGATCTACCACGGGCCCAACACCCTCGGTCAAAGCCTCGCCGTCACCCTGCCCAATCTTATTCAGATCGAAACACCTTCCCTCCGCCGCATCGCACCCGCCACCTATCGCCTTCCTCCCCTACCAGAGGACAGCAGCGCCTACCGCTACCGCGCTCGCTCCGCTCCTCGCTTTTTCACCCCAGATCTCCTTCCCGCTACAAGCAGCTTCATACTCAACTCCGAGCCCATCATCACCGAGCTTGCCGCCACCACCTCCGGCACACCCGGCCAGCGCCTCAACCAAGTCCGAGAACTCCTCGACACCCGCTGCGAATATTCTCTAGAGCCGGGACTCGATGAAAAAAGCGACCCGCTCAACGAATTCCTCGTCGCCAAAAAGCGCGGCTACTGCGAGCACTTCGCCACCGCCGCCGCCCTCCTCGCCCGCGAGATCGGCTACCCCTCCCGCGTCGCCTACGGCTGGTCCGGCGGACGCTACTACGAAGCGCCTAACATGCTCGTCTTCCGCGCTAAGGAAGCCCACGCGTGGACCGAGGTGCAGGTGGAGTCCGGCGAGTGGGTCATCTTTGACGCCACCCCTCCTGACCGAGGCGAAGGGAATGCCACCATCGCCGGATCAGACGAAGCCCCGCCCGTGCCCGATGGCTTCGATCTCGGCCTAGATGACCTCCATTCTGACTCGCTCGGCCTCCCCCCACTCGCTCCCCTGAGGAACTTCGCCGCCGCCATCGGAGGCACCGGCATTCTCGCCCTCATCTTCTCCCTCTTCCTCAAGCGCCCAGAGAAAAAGGATCCATCGCACCGCCCTGGATCCGGCCTTCTTCCCCCGCCACTGAACTACCTCACCGCCTTCCGGCGCGCCTCCGCCGCACTCGATTTCCCCATGCCACCCGGCCGCACATTACGCCAACACCTCATCGCGCTGCGCGCTGAAGACCAAGCTCCCCCTTTCTCCGAAGAGCTCCTCAGCTACCACTACCAGATCACCTACGGGAGCAAACCCCGGAAAAAAGCCACCGAGAAAAAGCTTCTTAGCCAGCTCAAAAAATGGAGCCGCGCTTAAGAAAAACGAGCCGCACCCCATCTTCTACTAATCTTCACACCCGCTTCATCAAAAATCCACACACCTCTCCCATGCTCCGAGCATGATCATTTTCGGTCTCATCCTTCTAGGCATCGTATGGAGCTTCACCACGCTCTTGACCGCCATCTTCGTGGGGTTTCGTAAAGCGATCTCGTGGAACGCCATCGCCTA
Source organism: Akkermansiaceae bacterium (assembly GCA_023299815.1). Classification (GTDB taxonomy): domain Bacteria; phylum Verrucomicrobiota; class Verrucomicrobiia; order Verrucomicrobiales; family Akkermansiaceae; genus SW10. Next base: position 11,847 of record JALZWA010000082.1, on the reverse strand, counting down.
CCCTTTCCTCATCATTTGCCTCAGCTTAATTGGTTGGATCAACTCCCCCACCAAGCTCGATCGTGATGATGTCATCGGCCACTACGTCATTGATCGTGACCACTACCCTGGCTCAAATGCCGACTGGCAGCACAATCACTACACTCTGGAGATCACGGGGAAGGAGGTCATCGTCCGCGACTACCACCTCAACCAAGTATGGAGGCATGACATGGAGTGGTTCACCGGGCCGGATTACCGATGGAGGTTCAAAAACTCCGACTACACGAAGCGCCACCACCTCGTCTTGAATGGCCCAAGTCTCTACCGAAGAAGCTTTAGCCACTCCTACGTTTTCAAAAGCTCCCATTACGGTAACGTATTCTTCGTCAAAAGATAAGCTGAAGACTCTTATAATCCGCTTGCTCAAGGAGCTAGGAGCGCATAAGGCGGTTCTGACATGAGGAAGCCGATTATTGCCGCTAACTGGAAACTGAATAAGGGACCATCTGACACCGAGGATTTTATCCGCGGATTTGAAAGCAAACTTGCGAGCCTGCCGAAGGGTGTGGACATCGTGATCGCTCCTCCTTTTGTCTCTCTCGTGAAGGCGACCGAGCTTCTCTCCCAGTCCCGCGTGCGGGTCTCGGCGCAGAACATGTCTGAGCAGGATAATGGAGCCTACACCGGTGAGGTGAGCGCCTTCATGCTGAAGGAAGTTTTCGTGCAATACGTGATCCTAGGCCACTCCGAGCGTCGCTCGATCTACGGTGAGACGGATGCGGTGATCAATGCTAAGATTCTCAAGGCGCACGAGGTGGAGCTGAAGCCCATCTTCTGTATCGGCGAGACTCTCCAAGAGCGTGAAGGCGGCAAGCTGGAGGAAGTCCTCCGCACGCAAATCACGGACGGGCTTAAGGACGTCAGCGAAAAGCAGATGCTCGATACCGTGATCGCTTACGAGCCTGTCTGGGCCATCGGCACCGGAGTCGTAGCGACTCCTAAGCAAGCTCAAGATACGCATGAATTTGTCCGCTCGGTCATCACCGACCTTTACGGCGTCTCAGTTTCCGAGAAAGTCCGCATCCAATACGGCGGCAGCGTGAAGCCTGACAATGCCGCTGAGCTTCTCGGCCAGAAGGACATCGATGGAGCTCTCGTAGGAGGCGCTGCGCTTGAAGTCGCCTCTTTTGCCGACCTCATCAAGAATGGTGTGGTAGAGTAAGCGCATCATGGATCGCGCGGTATTTGGAACGAAGGAAGGCGAGATTCTCGTCGGCCACGGACCATTCACCACTTTTGCAGAGCCACCTCTTTCCGGGGTGGCTTTTTATCGTAATGATTTCGCCCTCAGCGAGCCCGAGCCCTGGCATGTGCCAGCGCGCGTCGAGCTACTAAAGCCCAGCGAGGCAGACCCACTCAAAATCGATTGGATCGAGCCGGAGGTCGAGCCCTTCGCCAAGGTCTTCCGCGAGGTCAGCGATGCCATCAGCCGCGGCGTCATTGAAAAATCAGTCCCTGTCGTCACCGCAAAAGGGCGCGCCACCAGCGGTGGGCCCGACTCTCTCCTGAGCCACCTTTTTAACACCCCCAAGACCCTGCGCCCCTACGGCTGGATCGGCGAGGACGGCGGATTCCTAGGCGCGACGCCTGAGGTGCTCTTTCGCCTCTTTGATGGGCGCATCTACACCATGGCTCTGGCCGGAACCGCCCGGAGCGAGGAAGCGGGCATCTTCGCCGTCGATGACAAAGAAATCCGCGAGCACGAATTCGTCGCCCAGACGCTCGTCGCCAAACTCTCCGATCTCGGCATGGTCCGGAAGAACGAGCGAGAGATTCTCGACCTCGGAAAGCTCATCCATTTTCAAACCCTCATCGAAGTCGAGCTCTACCAGCACGAGCAGATCGGCAAGCTCATCAACCGCCTCCACCCCACCCCCGCTCTCGGCCCCCTTCCGCGGACTGAGGAGACGATGTCTCTTCTAAAAGACTGGCGTGAGCGCTTAGACTGCCCGCCCGAGTTTGGAGCCCCCTTCGGCCTCCTCCGCGATGGCGAATTCGAAGCCCTCGTAGCCATCCGCATGATCGGCTGGAAGGGAGACGAATTCGTCCTCCCCAGCGGCTGTGGCGTCATCCAAGAATCCCGCCTCGTCAACGAATGGCGCGAGCTCGCCCTTAAGCGAGCTGCTGTGCGGGAGCTTCTGACAGCTTAAGCTCTCCGGCGCTTAAGCGCGAAGAGCAAACAGAGCCCACAAAGGAAAGCCGCTGATGGCTCAGGCACTGTCGTCCAGCTCATCCCACTGAAGCTAAAGCCATCTGTAGTCACACCTGCTCCGGTGTAAGTAAAAGAAAAATCGGAAATCGGCTCATCAAATATAAACTGAACTTGGCTACCGCTAGAAGTGCTTGAAAGCGTGCTACCATCCCAGGTCTGATTATTGAAATTCGTAATCGTATCAGGAATGACACTGAAGTTACCCAACTCCTCCAATAAAAAGCTATTGTTCGAAAGACCGATGACGAAGAACTTCCAGTCGGTGACAGACTGACTAAAAATCAGGGAGTAGTTGATCGTTGCGATATCAGTAATCCCTGAGGTCTTCGTCCCCATGACCAAAGCATTAAAGATAGGCCCCGGCGTCGCAGTGATTCCTTGGGTAAGATCGACACTCCCGATGCCACTAGCGGTGACTGTCAGAGTCGTATTAGGGTCGCCATTGTATGAACTACTTGGCCCGCTCACCCAGTTAAAGTTCGGCACATTATGCTGAGCAGAGAGAGAAAGAGACGTCCCGAAAAGTCAATATCCTATTGAAAACAGCGTGCCTCGCTCCGCCTCAAACTTAGCAAGAATACGAGAGCTCGAACCTCTTCACCGGGACAAAAAAAGGCCCTCGAAGATTCGAGGGCCTTTTAGGAAAAATGGAGCGGGTGAAGAGATTCGAACTCTCGACATCGACCTTGGCAAGGTCGCGCTCTACCACTGAGCTACACCCGCATGACGTTGCCTCGGAAGGCCGCGCTGCGAGGACTCTTTGCCATCGTGACCGACTCGTCGCAAGAATTTTTTGATGCGAAGTCCCCCTTTTCTTCTCCGAAAGAAGAATTCTCATTCTTGCGAGGTGGTTAAGCTTATTAAACTAAACCCATAAAACTGTTAGGCAGCACAATTGTGAGTGACCTCTAAAAATTTTCAGAGTTGCGGGAAAGATGGGGCTTAAATTCGTCGATTTTTAACGAAATCACGCAATCTCGGGGCAGAGAGTAAAAAGTGATCCTGTCAACCTAGTGCCCCTATCTTTTTTCTTTTGAGCGGCATTTTTGAAAGCAGGCTACTCGAAATCCCCACCCAAAATATATGCGATGTATCCAATGCGGTTCACTAGACGATAAGGTCGTGGACTCGCGCAGCTCCAAAGACGGCACGTCGATCCGACGCCGGAGGGAGTGTCTGAACTGTGGATCACGCTTTACGACTTACGAGCAGGTGGAGCGGACGGAGCTACGGGTGATCAAGGCCGATGGCTCCCGTGAGGCTATCAAGAGGGAGAAGCTTTTCCGGGGCTTGGTGAAGGCCTGCGAAAAACGGAAGGTCTCGATGGATCGGATCGGCCGCGCGGTGGATGAGATTCTTTCCGAGCTGCATAAGGATCACCAGCTGGAGGTCCCCTCTCGTGCGATCGGCGCGAAGGTGATGGACAAGCTCCATGAGATCGATCCGGTGGCTTATGTCCGCTACGTCTCAGTTTATCGCTCGTTCGAGGATGTCGGCGAGTTCATCCGTGAAATCCAGGCTCTCGAGAATCGATCGAAGAGCGATGTCTTCCAACGTAAGTTTTTTAAATAGCACAGTATGATCTGCCTCGTCGGAAATCTCCCCGTATTACAAGTCGGTCGCCATCAGGTGATCGGCTACGATACGGCGTGGATTGATGTGGCTCTCAGCCGCGCGGCAGACCGCTGCAATCGGCACGACTTCCCGTTCATCGATGATATTCGTGATGGGGTGCTTCATTATTTAGAGCACCGCTGCCCGCTGCGGGTGCTGCCGCTGGGAGATCTTTTTTTAAGGATCGAGAGCATGCTGCAGAAGATCGGCTGTGATGCGATCGCAGATCAGCTCACGCCTGTCGCTCCTCCGGTGACGATCTCGCTAGCGCGCTTTGCGAGGGAGGCGGGGAATGGCTTCGAGCTGGTCTTCTTTTGCCTGTTGACGGAAGACCTGCACGATCTGGCCGATCATGGCGCGGAGGTGGTGCGCTTTAAGGATATCGATGAGAGCGCGATGATCTTGCGCGGGAAGAAGACTTTTACGAAGGACTGCCAGAAGCTGGCAAACGAGATGAAGGATTTCGTGCGGACCTTCCATACCGATCACGGGGCACCGGATCGGCAGTTTCATTTAACAGTAGAATCATGAGTGAGCCCACGCTGTTTGAAAAAATCATCGCAGGTGAGATTCCTGCGGACGTTGTTTACGAGGATGAACTGTGCTTTTGCTTCCGCGATATTTCGCCGCAGGCGCCGGTGCATCTTCTCTTGATTCCAAAGAAGCCGATTGTGCGGATTGCGGCGGCGACGACTGAGGATCAGGCGACGCTGGGTCATATGATGACGAAGGTAGGCGAGATCGCGCGGGCGGAAGGATTCGCCGAAGCAGGCTTCCGGACGGTGATTAATAATGGCGCGCACGGCGGTGAAGCGGTGCCGCATTTGCATCTGCATATTCTGGCCGGAAGGCAGATGCAGTGGCCTCCGGGTTAGGTTTCAAAATCCTCAACGAGGCGAATAATCGCAGCCCCCCTACTCGCATCGCGCTTGAATGACGGGCTGCGGGAAGATCATCTCAGACGTCGGAATGCTGGGCTTGCCCCCGATTCTGTCGGGACCTCAGGACCTAGGGCGCTGCCCTAGGCTGCGATAGATCGGCCCGTTGGGCCTGCCGGACTTCTGAAGGGACAAGCGGGACGCTTATCCTACGGTTTTGTGCTCGAGGAACCAGTCGATGAGGGCTTCTCGGGTGTTGATTGGGAGGAGCTTTGTTTGGCTGGCTTTTTCCTGAAGGATCTCGCGGACCTTCATCATCTTGCGGCCGCCGGATTGGCTGTCGTAGCTGTTGAAGAGGATTCCGTAGCGCTTGTCGGGGACGAGTTCTTCGAGGGCGATGCCGTAGAGCGCGCGGTCGGAGTAGCGGTCGTTTTTTGCGTCGGCGACGACGGCTTTGATCTGCGCTCCGGTGAGGGTGGCGTGGACGAGCCAGTTCTCATAAGGGAGCCATTTCCAGGCGTCGTCGATCGTTTTGATGCCGGGTTGGACGTCTTTGGTGCCAAAGGTGCCGTGGAAGACGAGGTCGGCTGCGCCATCATGCTTCGCGGCGGAGGCGAGGAATGATTTGCAGAGGAGCTCCCAGTAGGGGCTCGTTTTTCCACGCGAGCTGATCTTTGTTTTCACTTCGCCGATGACGACCTTGCGGCGTTCTTCGGCGGTGGCGACGGCTTCCTTTGAGCTTTCTAAAATGAGGGGGTCGAGGGCGACGCGGTCATCCATGAGGACGGTCCAGGCGTTGCGCTTGACGAGCTTGCGGGACTCGAGATCGAAGCTGAGATCGACGCGGCCGCAGTTGATGCCGTAGTAGTTTGCCTGAGTGCAGAGGACGTTTGACCAATACCACGAGGGGCGGTCTTGGTGGGTGTGGCCTCCGATGTAGACGTCGATGCCATCGACTTTTTTCAGGAGATCTTGGATCGGGTTGGCGTAGTCATCGGCGCGCTTCCAGCCCATGTGGCCGAGGCAGACGATGGCGTCGACTCTCTGCGCTTGGAGTTCTTTGACGCTTTTCTTGAGAGATTCGAGCGGCGGGGTGACGCCGAATTCCTTGAGGAGTTCGGGGCGTGACCAGTAGGGAATGCCGGGGGTGACGAGTCCTACGAGGCCGACTTTGAATCCACCAACTTCCTTGATGATGTATGGGGCGATTTTGGAAAAGGGGTTGCCGTTGATCTTACCGGGAGCTTTGCCATCGATGGTGACGTTTCCGGTGATGACGGGCATCTTGGATCGCTCGACGGCTCCGGAGACGACATCGAGTCCCCAATCGAACTCATGGTTTCCGAGGACCCAGCCATCGTAGTTCATTTTATTAAAGGCATCGATCATGATGGCGCCCTTCGTCTGGTAGCCCTCGATGGTGCCTTGGTAGACGTCTCCGATATCGAAGAGGAGGTTGTCTGGGCTGTCCTTCCGCCACTTGCGGATCTGGGTGGCGCAGCGGGCGAGACCGCCGACGTTTCCGATGCCATCGTAGGTCTCGGCGGGCAGGATGTGGCCATGGAGATCGGTGGTGTGGAAGAGCGAGACCGTCTTAATGGCGCGCCCCTCTGCGGCGAATGACGGAGCGGCCATCCATGCTGCGGCTCCGCTGAGGAAGCCTCTTCTTGTATTGAGATTCATTTGGATAAGTCTACGCGGACAAGTTCTTTATCATTACGCATGAAGACACTTTTTTTGGCGAATGCCGGGGCGCTCCAGACGACGGGGCGGCCGAAGGCTTCATTGGTGGGTTCGAGAATGTGCTGTCGGCCGAGCTCTTTGTAACCCTCCTTGCTGAGCTCTGCTAAAATGAGATCGCCGCTTTCGTTCACGAGCCAGAACTTGCCGCTCTCCTCGTGAAGGGTGAGGTAGACGGTGGCGTGACGGCCGCTGGTGCGATGCTCCTTTGCCATGGTGGGCTCTTCGGTCTGCCAGAGACGTTTTCCATCCTCCCAGTTCGCGGCGATGAGGCAGTTCGAATCGATGTCGGAACCATAAATGACGCCATCGACCACGATCGGGGTGCTGTTGCAGCAATAGAGTGCGGTCTTGGGTTTGCCTTTCCAGACGAAGCTAGCGGCGGGCTTTTCGCGGTCGAGCTCGATGAGCGCGCCGACGCGGCCGATGGCGCTGGCGAACATGCGGTTGTCGACGAGGCGCGGAGTGATGACCGACATGCCGTAGTTCGGCTTGAGCGGGAGGGACCAGTATTTTTCGCCGGTGGTGGGGTTCAAGCCGTTGATGGATTCGGTGTGCCAGATGATGAGCTGATCGACTCCGCCGGCCTTCACGATGGAGGGCGGGCAGTAGCCTTGTTTCTCGGCGCTCAGCGACTTCCACTTCACCTTTCCTGTCTTGGCATCAAAGGCGACGGCGGTGCTTCCCTCTCCACCGACGAGACAATAAACCGTGTCCCCTTTTACGAGCGGATGAGCGGAGAAACCCCAGATCGGGAGAGGCGCGCCGAAGTCCTTTTGGAAATCGGTCTTCCAAATAACCTTTCCGGTTTCGGCATCGAGGCAGGTAAAGTGACCCATCGCTCCGAGGAAGTAGACGTGCCCATCGGCGATGGTGGGCGTGGAGCGCGGTCCGCCGGGATAAGAAAGGAGGTAGTCGACGGCTTGCTCGAAGACCCACTTCTCCTTGCCGGTTCCCATATCGAGACAGCGGAGGCGCTCATGGCCCTTCCACTCGACTGCCTTGCCGGGGTTGTTCATCAGCTCGCCCTCGGTTCGGACATATTCTGGGAGGTAGACGTTCCCGCCTGCGACAGAAGGTCCGGCATATCCCCATCCGACAGGGGCGCGCCAGAGAACCTTCGCTCCCTCCGCAGGGAGATCGGTGCGGATTCCGTCTTCGCGCCAGATGCCATCAGACTCCGCACCCATCCAGCGGGGCCAGTCATCTGCGAGTGCGGAGACGATTAAGCCGATACTTAAAAAAGCTATTTTGATCATGGAAACACCCTGATTCCTCCTACTCGTTTGTCAAACTCGCACGGGAATCGCAAAGCTGCATCAGCTACTCCAGTCTCAGCGCATCGATCGGATCTAACTTCGCAACTTGCGAGGCAAGGTAGATGCAAAGATGATTCCGATGAATCCTGAGATGCCGAAGGCGAGGAGAGAGATGGCGACTTGGGGCTGGCCATGCGGTCAGCGAAGGACTCAACAGTAAGATTCAATCAATCAAAGCTTCAGCGCGAGAATTTAGGAGCTTCAAAAATTTCCGTAATCGAATCCTATTTAGCTGCGGAAAGCTGGCCCTCAGCACCAAAATCGCGCACTAAATTCCCCGAAAAACCAAATAAAAAGGCCACCCCGTGAGATTCACAGAGTGGCCTTTTTTAAACAAACGACACATTAAACAACATTACTTATCTTCCGATAAGATAGACCTAATACCTGAAGTATCAACTCAAGTCAAATGAAGTCACTTTTCCACTCCTCATGATATCCTAATCTTCTCGCCCACCCTCCGGCAGGAAGTGAGCGGGCATTTTCAGCTCCACAAGGCGAACCCTGCATGACAGTTTGTCCAACGCCTTCCCACACAGGCAAAACACAACCAACAACTTTCGTGAGCCAAGATTCCCAGAAACCGGCCGTCGTGCCGAAGAAATACCTCCTCGCCTTCATCCTCACCACCTGCTGCTTTTCGCTCTGGGGCTTTGCGAATGACTTCACCAACCCACTCGTGAAGGTTTACGAGCGGGTCTTCATCATCCCCACCGCTCAAGCGTCGTGGCTGCAGTTCGCCTTCTACTTCGGCTACTTCTGCATGGCTCTTCCCGCGGTGTTTTTCATCCGCAAATTTTCTTATAAAGCCGCCATTCTTATCGGGCTCGGCCTTTATGCCGCAGGTTCTCTTATGGCGATTCCAGGCAGCTTGACCCTCTCATTCCCCCTTCTCGTTCTTGGCTCCTATATCATCCCTTGTGGGCTCGCCTTTCTCGAAACCGCTTGTAATCCCTACATCCTAGCGATGGGCCCCAAGGAAACGGCCACGCAGCGGCTCAATCTTGCTCAAGCCTTCAACCCCATCGGCTCCCTTACCGGCATGGCCATTGCCACCTTCTTCCTCGCTCCCGCCCTTCTCACCGGAAAATTCGCGGAAAAGCTTGGCGATAACGACCCTGCAGTGACCCAATATCTTTTCACTGCTAACAGCGAACTCCCTGAAGACGCTGAGGTCAAAGGCGACATCATCGATCTCGGAAATGGAGTAGAAGTGCCGCTTTATGAAGAGGTCCCTACCTTCAAAGATGAACTTCCCGCCGTTCTCGATGGCGCAGTGGCCCCCGCGCTCAAGGGCTTCTCCGCGAAGGACCCAGCCGCATTTAAAGACTTCCAAAATCAGGACCTCGCCAATGTCCGAGGGCCCTACATTGCCATCGCCATCATCGTCCTGATTTTCCTATTGATCTACGCCTTCACCAAGGTTCCTAACTTTGACAAAGCTGAAAAAGACGCCCCCTTCTTTGAAATCTGTGGCCGCATCTTTCGCAAAGGAAACTTTGTCGGCGGCATTATTGCGCAAGCCTTCTACGTCGGTGCGCAGATCATGTGTTGGACCTACATCGTCCACTACGGCATCGAGCAAGTGGGCCTGAGTCTCGGTGAAGCTCAGAAATGGAATATGGCCGCGATGATCCTCTTCCTCATCTCCCGCTTCATCTGCACCTTCCTCCTCCGCATCATCAGCCCCGGAAAACTTCTCACCATCTTTGCCCTTGCCGGCCTTGGCTTTGTCATCGGCACCATCCAGCTCACAGGCACCGCCGGCATGACTTGTCTCGTGTGCGTCTCCGGCTGCATGTCTCTCATGTTCCCTACCATCTACGGGATCGCACTCGGTGGCATGGAGGAAGAAGAGTCCAAGCTCGGATCCGCCTTCCTGATCATGTCCATCGTCGGTGGTGCCATCGGTGCTAAACTTCAGGGCGGTGTCATCACCAATCACGATGTCCCCACCTCCTTCTGGCTTGTTGCGATTTGCTTCGTCGTCATCGCCGCCTACGGCTTCCGCACCTTCACCAAGTTCGAGAAAGAAGCCTAGGTCTCCTTTTAAAAACGACCTCAAGATCACGCCCGAAGAGACTTTTACTCTTCACAGCTTCTCCTGATCTCTCCAAGCTATCGTCAATATGAAAAACATCACCTCACCACGCCGCTCGAAGGGCTTTACCCTCGTCGAGCTTCTCGTCGTCATCGCCATCGTCGCCGCCCTTGCCGGACTCGCTTTCGTAGGCACCCAGAAGGCCATGAAAGCCGCTAAGGGCACTAAAGTAGGCAATAACATGAGGAATATCTACGCCTCACTCATCATTCTGCGAGATGATGGGGTCGACACCGGGAACCACAACCCCGGCTCCTATCCTCCCGCTTCCGGCGCGATGGATGATGAGCAAGGCACCGAGTTCGTTTGGTGGGACCTCTGCGCGGAGCAGATGAATATCGCCACTCGCGAGGGAAGCAACTTCGACTGGATCGACCCCTACTCCAAGACGGTCTTTCAAAACCCCCTCTCTCAACACAAGCTCGGCGGAAACCGGAAACAATGGCGCTCATTAGGCAACAGCACCAAGGACAGCCGCGGTGGTTTCGCATACAATAGCGAGCTCGGCGATGACGCTGGATCTGGCGGCGAGTCAGAGGGAGCATTCGTCGTGCGCGCTTCTCGGATCCAGGACGCCAGTCAGACCATCTGGTTCGGCGAGTCTGATGACGACCACGAGGGCGCAGGCTGGATCTTCACCGGCACCTCCTCCGCCCCTCAGGGAAACAATGCAGACCGTGTCTCGCTGTGCTTTGTAGATGGTTCGATTCGCTCCATCCACAACAACATCATCAAAAAATCAGCCGTCTTCGAGTTCCTCACCGTCACCGACGATAAGAACTACAACAACCAGCCCTAGGCTCCTCCGCGGATAGCTGAACTATTTTCTAGAGAGGCGAACTAGCCGAAGATCATTCACGATATTTTAGACGAAAAGAGACCCGATTCTCGCTCATCTCTCAATGACCCTCACCCAACTGCTCTCTGGAACTTACATCCTGCTAAGTTCTCAGGCTCCAGCAATTGAGATCGTCCTCGACTTCACTCTCGATGAGCAGAATTCTAACTGGTTCAACCCGAACCAGTCTGAGGGATTAGCGCGGCGGCAAGCTCTCCAATCCGCTGCGGATTTCCTTTCCACGATCATCGAAAATGATGATTGGAATACCTTACCGACCCTCGATGAAGGAGTCACATTCAGTGACATCAGAGATTCCACCATTAAGGATCTAAGCGGCGCGACGATCTCTGGGACCCCCGAGACCGACGGTGCTGGCTATCGTTTTAGCGTGAACACAAGTAATCGCACCTCCGTCGGAGCGAACGAATACATCGTCTACGTGGGTGCCTTTTACTTGGATTCTGAAACGACCGCCCTAGCGATCGGAGGCTGGGACAGCTCCGACCGCCGAAACTCCGCCGGAATCTCGCAAACTGAATTCAACACCTGGGGCGGACGAATGTGGTTCAACCTGGAATACGATTGGTATTCAGGGAGCGACCCTGGCTCAGACCCCACCGATGACTACGGAACCCAAGATCCGAGACTCTTTCCGACCTCAGACATCTCAACGGACAACTGGGACTGGGATAACTCATCTAAGATCTGGAACGGATTTCAATTAGACACCATCGACCCCTCCATCAGGAGCTCAACCCACGATCTCTACTCCGTCGCCCTGCACGAGCTCCTTCATGCATTAGGCCTAACCTCGAGCAACTTTCCGGCCTACATCGGGGTGAATGCGAGCGGCGAAGCAATCGGGGAAAACCTCGTTGCTGAGTATGGCGGCCCTGTTCCCCTCTCTGGAGGACACTTTGATTTCGACACTCAGTCTGAAATATGGGGCGCCACGGGCATCTTTTCTGAAACTGCCCTCGATCCAAATATCATCAGTGGCAGACGGAAGTTCCTCACAAAAATTGACGCCGCCGCACTGAGAGATCTTGGCTACCAGGTTGCCGTGAGCACTTTCGATCGCTCTGCCGGCTACAATCTCA
>JALZWA010000081.1 GCA_023299815.1 Akkermansiaceae bacterium | reverse complement strand
GTAGCAGCGTCCTTAGCGGCATCCATAGCGCCGGTAGCTGACTCTTTAGCAGCATCCATAGCGCCAGTGGCGGATTCCTTGGCAGCGTCCATGGCGCCAGTAGCAGCTTCTTTAGCAGCTTCTTTGGCACCTTCGACAGCGCCAGCGGCGGCGTCCTTAGCTGAGTCAGCAGCACCAGCGGCGGCATCCTTAGCAGCGTCAGCAGCACCAGCTGCAGCGTCTTGAGCTTGCTTACAAGAAGTAAGAAGGGCGAATCCTGTGGAGAGGAGAGCGATAGTTTTCAGTTTCATTAGTAGTTTTTGGGTTGTTCCCCAGGGGGGATCTGTTCTCGAATTTAGTCGAACGGACGTTCGTCCTTTACCACTCTATCTTGGATTGTCTAGTATTAGCTTACCAGAAATGATTCAGTGCCCTACTTGTTTTGAATATTTTGAGGTGTCCGAAGTGGCGCCCGAGGATTATGGAAGTCGGATGGATTACGACTGTGAGGTGTGCTGCCGGCCCTTGATTCTCGTGGTGGAGTCTGACGGGAGTCTCTATGCCGAGGGCCTGCAGGAGTGAGAGATCTCGTCTCCGTGACATTTCCGGTAGGTCCGGATGCTCATGATGCTGAAACTGCTCTGCAGGATCTTCTGGATCAAACTTGGAAGTCTTTGGAAATCATTGTCGTGCTCAATGGCTGCCCTGTCGAAGTGAGGGAACTTTTTCATAAGTATCATGATTCTCGTTTGAAAGTCATCGATCACGGTAAAAAAGGGGATCTTCTAAAAGCGCTCAATGAAGCGGTGAAGGAGAGCTTGGGAAAATGGTTGTCTCTGCTAGGGAATTCTTGTGGGACTTGAATCCTAGAAACAAAGAAACCCTTGATTGCTCAAGGGTTTCAGAAAATTAAGATGGTCGGGGAGACAGGATTCGAACCTGCGACATCTGCGTCCCAAACGCAGCGCTCTACCAAGCTGAGCTACTCCCCGCCGACTGTGAGGTCGGCGGGAAGCTGAGTGATCTTTTGATTTTTGGCAAGTCAGAATTGACGCTATTCTTCAGAGAGTTGGATGAGGAGCGATTTTGCGACTGAAGGAGAGAGCTTTGGGTAGCAGGAGAGGAGTTTAGCGAGGAGGGCGGTGGCTCGGGGGGCGGAGAAGGAGGAGCCAATGACTTCGCGCTGCTGGCCGCCGGGCCAGAGGGCATTTTCTTCGTGCCCGCCGATGGCGAGCTCGATGAGGGAGCCGCGCTGGCGCTGGAGGGCGCGGCGGTTCTTGAGGTCTGCTCCGACGCCGATGACGCTGGTGAAGTGGGCGGGCCATTCGGTGGCTTGGAAGCTGCTGTTTGCTCCGGCGGCGACGACGTGGATGCCGCGGAGGTAGACGGCATCGAGCCAGCCTTTGTAGATGAGGGCGTCTTGGACGCGTGGAGGGGCGCCGAAGGAGCATTGGAGAATGTGGTAGCCGAGGCGGGCAGCTTGCTTGACGCCCTCGCGGATGACAGCGGCACGAGATTCTTTGAAGTGGCCGAGGACGCGGATGGAACCGATTTGCGCTTTGGGGGCTTCTTGGTGGATGATGCCGGCGACGGCGGTGCCGTGGCCGAAGACATCGATGCCGCCGCCGGGCTCGACTTGGAGGCGTCCGCCTCGGGGGATGATGGCGAGGTCGTCTTTTAAGGTGCAGCCTTGGAGTCCGGGGTGGCTAGATTCGATGCCGGAGTCTAGGACGGCGATGCGGACGCCGGAGCCCTGGCCCTCGCTGAGGGCTTGGCGGGCCTGTTCTAGGCTGATCCAGGAGCCTGAGGACATTTTAGAGAGGGTTTGAGAGGAGTCCGGCTTCGATAAAGCGGGCGATGCATGCGGTGGCGAACTCGAACTCGGCCATGGCTTGGAGATCGAAGCGCTCAATAGGTTCGTCTGATCCGGCGGTGCGGGTGTGGACGCAGGTGATGACTCCGATGGGCCGACCAAGGACGGCGAGGGGGAGGGCGATCATGGACTCGGTGCGGATGCCGAGTTGGTGGTCGAGAAGGGCGGAGTGCTGGGGGTTTTCGCTGATGGCATTCTCACAGAGTCCTTGACCGGAGGCGTGGACGAGTGAGATGAGGCCCTCGCTGAGGGGCTGCTGGAAGTTTCCAAGGAAGCCCTCAGAGTTCGGCCCGACTCCGATGAGGGGGATGAGGTGGCTCTCGCTGGCGAGCCAGAGGGCGGCGTCTTTTGCGCCGACTTGATGGGCGGACCGGCGAAGCATTTCTTCGGCGAGTCCGGATGTTCCCGGGTCAAGGAGGCCGCTGTCGAGCCAGCGAGCCGGGAGTTCGTCAGGGAAATTAGCCACGGCTAATCTTTGAGGAGAGTAGCGAGCTGGTCCAGTGCTTTTGGGCTGGAAAGAAGCTCTTTGGAGAGATCGCGGATTTCATCTTCATTGAGCTTGCCTGCTTGGAGGAGGTCGAGGCGGGCGGCCATGTCTGAGGAGACGGTATCAGCGGAGCGTCCGGCGACTTCAGGTGAGAAGGCGGAGAAAAAACGATCGAGTTCAGCAAATGATTCCATGGTTCTATGAGGGGGTTCAGGGAAATGACGAGTTGATTTCGGATTCATGCAAAATTCTTATGGCTGGCCGACGAGGAAATCGCTGGAGGAGCGACAGAGGGTGATGAAGTCTTCCCACTCGAGTTCAAGCCAGGGGTCGGCGGCGTGGACTTCGCGGAGGGTTGCTTCACGGAGGGTTTCCATGGCGGCGCTGAGGGAGCGGCTGACCTTTGATTGGCTCCAGCCGAGGAGTTCTCCGGCTTTTGCTTGATTGACGCGGTGGACGAAGACGAGGCGGAGGAGAAGGAGGGCGATGGGATCGCACTCTGCGTAGGCGATGGTGAGGCAGTCGCGGAGAAGGGCGACGAGGGTGTCTTCAGAAGGTTGGACGAGGGAGTCTCCCTCGAGGAGGTCGAATTCGTCGGTGGGGGCGGCGCCCTCGCTGGGGGTGGGGAGGTTGCCCTCGAATTTTTGGTGGCGCTTGAGGTCAATGAGGCGATTGATGGCGGCGCGTGAGAGGAAGGCACGGAGTTTGCCGAGACCGTTGAATTTTTCTAGAAGTGGGGGTTTTCCGAGTTTGGCTCCAAAGCAGTCAGCAAAGAGGTCGGCGGTGAGATCGACGGCCTCGGTGGAGGAGGCGCCGCGCTTGACGAGGAGGACTTCCAGCCAGGAGGTGTTTTCCTTGGATCGAATCTCGGCGCAGGCGGTGTTGTCCCCTGCGAGGGCTCGTTCGACGAGCTTGAGTTCGTTAGTTTCAGCCATGGTTCAGAGATCGGGAAACTAGGGTCGCGAGGGGGTGACGGGGCGGACGGGGATGTTATTGGTGCGATCTGGTCCGCGGGGGTTTCTGGGAGAAGTGGTGGTGGTGTCGATCGCTTGGCTGGCTTGGTCAGAGGCTTGGGCGGATGATGCGAGGGCGGTCATGGCTCCGCTCTCGATGGCGGCTTTTTGTTTTTTGAGCGCGGCGGAGATGAGGGACTCGGTGCTCGGAGGGAGTGGGCCGAAGAGCTTTTTACTCATGAGCTGGGAGGTGTCGAGGAGGCGCTGGAGGTTGATGTCCATGACTTCAGGGACGACTCGGCCCTTGGGGTCCATGACGACAATCTGGCCAGGTCCGATGGTGACGGCGCGCTTTTGGCCATTGATGGCGAGTTTGACCTCTCCCTCGATGACGATGAGTTTGACCCAGTTTCCGACGCTATATTCCATCATGAGGGTGGTTCCGGTGATGGCGGCGGTGACGGTGGCGGTGCGGATGTGAGTGGCTCCTTTTCCCTTAGGGACTTGGAGGAGCATGCTGCCGGAGTTGAGCTCTACTTCCCGGCGCTTGCTGCTGAGGCTGAAGAGGGAGTTTGCTCCGACGCGGGTGATGGTTTTATCGAGAAAGGTGACCTCGGCACGGGATCGGCGTCCGGTTTGGAGGGAGGTTGATCCGCTGATTTGATCACCGTTCTTGGCAGGGCGGGCTGCTTTTTGAGGGGTGAGGATGCGGACGTCATTGATGACGCGGGTGACGGAGGCGGAGTCCAACTGGGCTGCTTGGAGCGGAAGGGCAAATGCTGAGAGGAGGAGCAGGGGGAGCTTCATCATTGGGGGGAGGGATTAGAATTTGTGCTGATAGCTGACGGCTAGGCCGAGCTGTATGGAGTGGTAGTCTTGCGCAAATGGGCTGCTATCGGAATCATTTTCTGTCCAGAGGGCGGAGGCTGTCATTAAGAGAGAGCGGGAAAACTCGTATGTCAAATCTGCTCCGATCATTTGGAAGGTGTCGTCTCGGTCGATGTGTTGGAAGTTTCTCCGGCCGATGCGGTAGAAGCCATTGGCCTTGAGTTTGTCAGTGAGGGTGTAGCTGTAGCCGAGGCGGAGGGCATATTCGTCACGAGAAACTGATGAGGGGGTGCTATCGAGATCAAAGCGAGTTCCTATAGAGACGTAGCCGTGGTGGCGACGGGTGTCGAAAAGCTCTTTATAGGCCCCGAAGCGGAGGATGTGAAACTGGGTAGGATTGGGGGTGATGCTTTGGTCGAGCTGGACGTTCTGGAACTCGTAGCGGCCGAAGACGACGAGGCCACCGAGCTCGGGGAAGACTTTGACGAGGCCGAGCCCGACGAGGTAGCTCTCGAAGTTCAGCACGGCATCTTCTTCAAAGACGAAGGATTGAGCGCTGATGAAGCTGTCTATGATGAGGTTGGGCGCAAGGGTGGGGCGCCAGGAGACTTCGGCTGAGTTGAACCAGAGGAAGCTGCTATCTGTGTCACTGGCTGCTGCGAAGACGTTATCGGTCCGGTAGAGCGCGGACTGGAGGGTGAGCTGGAAGTGGGTGACTTTTTCTTCCCGTTGGAGGATGAGTTGTTCTCCGAGGTCGGAATCTCCGGGGGAGAGGGGAGTGAATCTGGCGCCGCGGTCTGCGGTTCTTTCGATGAAGTTTTCTTCGGATTCGTCTTTTGATCCAAAGAAGTTCTCGATGGAGGAAAAGGCATCAATCGCCTGCGCTTGCATGCTAGTGAGCACAAGGATGAGAGAGAGATACCGCATAAGATGCATTCCAAAGATTGTGGGAGAGGGCGTAAGACTATAAAAGGAGCGAGCTGTGACAAGTTCTCCTTCACAACGATCTAACAATTATCAATCCATTTCGCGCTGGATGCTGCTTGGTTGCTGTCTTGCGGGCGCTTTCTTGGTGGGGGTTATTTGGGTAACTCCCTTGTTAGGAAATGCTTGTGGGGGTCTGGATCGCTCTTTTGAGGATCGTCTGAGTCGTTTGAAGGGGGGAGACGATGACGCTGATCTTCTTTTTCTAGGGATTGATGAGAAGAGTCTCTCTCTTTCGTCGCTGGGTCCTGAGGCGATCGGGGCGGATGAAAACTTGGTTCGGATGCAGGACCGCTTCCCTTGGGATCGGAGGGTTTATGCGGAGGCCATTACGCGCTTGCTCGATGCGGGGGCGGAGACGGTGATTGTAGATCTCCTTTTTACCGAGCCCTCTGATGATCCGGCGGAGGATGAGGCGCTGGCTGCGGTTCTTGCGGCAAATCGAGATCGGGTCATTTTGGCTTCGATTTTTGCTCCTGCTTTTCAAAATGAGCTGACTTATGTGGAGCCACTTTTTGAGTTTACCGGTCCGATTGATGGTGGGGGGCGCATCGGTTATGTGAATTTCTGGCCGCACCCCGAGGATGGAATGGTGCGCGGGGGAACCTATGAGAGAACTCTGCGCGAGGTTCATGGGGAAAAGGCGCATGCTGATGAGGAGGTCTACCGCTCACTGGCGGGGGCGGCGCTGAGGGGGGA
Source organism: Akkermansiaceae bacterium (assembly GCA_023299815.1). Lineage (GTDB taxonomy): Bacteria > Verrucomicrobiota > Verrucomicrobiia > Verrucomicrobiales > Akkermansiaceae > SW10. The sequence goes on along the minus strand of JALZWA010000081.1, from coordinate 4,245 downwards.
GGTGCCGCAGGGGCGTCAGCAGATCGCGTTCTCAACAGCGGGGCGCGCGGCTTATCCGCCGGTGAGTTTTTACAAAGTGTTCACGGGAGATTCTGCGATCTTTGAGGGGAAGACGGTGATGATTGGTCCTGCGGCGGAGCGCTTTCAGGATCAACATGCCACTCCCGTCGGCTTACTCTTCGGTCCCCAACTTCACCTCGAAATGCTCGCCGCGGCCCGCGCGGGTGCCTTTTATCATACTGATGAAGCGCACCTCTGGCTCTGGTTTTTCCTCGGCACCTTGCTGGCGACCTTGGTGGTGCTTTTTGTGAAGCGACCTTGGTTGGTTTTTGTTGGCTGCCTGGCCAGTGCGGGGTTTTTGCTCTTGCTGGCCTTGGGGTTGGCTTACTATTACATTTTGTCGCCAGTTTTGATCGGTTTGGCATCGATCACGTTGATCTTCTTTATCTCGCAGGCGGCTTGTCTCATGAGTGAGGCCAGACGCCGTGAGGGACTCCGGCGTCAGCTCCAGCGTTCGGTCTCGCCGAATGTCGCGGCGGCTCTCATGGCTGCGCCGAATGGTTACCTCGATGCCGCCCGCGGCGAGAAGCGGCAGGTCGCGGTGCTCTTTTCCGATATCCGAAATTTCACGGAGCTCGCTGAGCGTCTCGATGCGGCGGCTCTGGTGAGTCAACTGAATGAATACTTTGCAGAAATGACGGAGGCGGTCTTCGCGCACGGCGGCACCCTTGATAAATTCATCGGGGATGCAGTGATGGCCTCGTGGGGAGGAATTCGTGATTTTACTTCTGCGGAACTCGCACGCTCCTCGGTCACCGCTGCTCAGGAGATGATTTCTCGCCTCGCTGTTCTCAATGCTCGCTGGAGGGAGGAAGAGCGCCCGACCTTTGAGGTCGGAATTGGAATTCATATCGGTGACGCCATCGCAGGTGAGGTGGGGTCGCAGAGCCGTGCGGATTTCACGGTCTTAGGGGATGCGGTGAATCTCGCCTCGCGGATCGAGAGCTTCACGCGCCAAATCGGCCTCTCTCTTCTTGTTTCTCGTGATGTGGCTCAGGAGCTGGAATTTCCCTCGGCTTCGCTGGGAATGTTTCTCTTAAAAGGGCGTTCTCGGGCCATCGATATTTTCGCTCCCGGAGCGCAGCTTTCCGAGAGCTTCGTCAAGGGGCGGGCTGCGGTGGAAGCGGGCGATCTTGTGGAAGCGCGGGCACATTTTGAAAATGCCCCCGCTTCCCGTCTGAGCCAGCTCTATCTCGATCAACTCCCCGATTGGCGGGGCGTGATCACAGTGCGCGAAAAGTAGTCTTCTGGAATTGAGCCTCTCTTTTTATCTGTTAGTATCTACCCACCCCAATGGCTTCATCATCTGATCCCCACGAACTTGAAGGAGTGCGCGCTCGCTCTCACAAGTCCATCTTTCCTCTTACGGCTCTTTTCTTTGCCCTCATCGCTCTCATTTTAGGGCTTTTGATTCTTACTCCCTATCCGGAGAAGATTCGCCGTAAGCTCGGTCTTTCTGTTGAGAAAAAGGTTCCCCCTAAAATAGAGACGAAAATCGTCTACGAAGAACGCATCGTCGAAAAAATAGTCGTCCCCAAAGCCAGCTACTATCAATTAAAGGATGGCACCGATGTTGGCCGCACTTCGTCTGGCTTCGATTTTAAGTCCTCCGTGGTCTTGGAAAAAGGAGGTCTCGCTTCCCGAGAGCGCCTCACACCTGGGTCCTATGCCGCAAATTACACCCTCGATATTACTCTGCCTAAGCCGGCCGTCAGTGTCGAGGACGTCCGCTCGGTCAATCCCTCCCTCAGCGACATGCTTCCGGATCTCCCACGCTTGTTGGAGAATGCCAAAGTCTCCCACTTCTACGACACCCTTTATCAGAATAAAGCGGATCGTCTGAAGTCCGGAGCTCATAAGCTCGATAAGCTTCTGAGCAAGCACAACTACTTCGACTGCCAGACCATGCTTCAGATGGAGCATCCCGATACCAAGCGGAAGGTCTTCCTTATTCAGGCTGATATGGATGTCGTGGCAGATGGCTCCGATGGTGACCGCCTCGCGCAGATGCCTGAGGACATCGTTAACTCGACTCACTACCAGCCCTTCACCAGCTTCGGCTGGCCTAAGACGGGCACGGTTGAAAACCCCATGGCCACGGGGTGGAAAAGACGGGTTGGGAAAGCCGAGCGCGAACTGGGAGATTCTGCCACCTCCGCTACGAGAAAGTCTTGGCTCCGTGACCGCATCAAGATGCTCAAGACGGGGATTGATGACATGGAGAAGCGCTCCTTTCTCATTGCGGAGCATGACCCTTTCATCGTCATTCCGGTGAACTTCATCAAAGACCGCGATGACCCCTTTGGTCCGAACGTGGGCGACTACGTCTGCGTCATTTATCAGAAGAAAATTCTTCCCGCGATTGTCGGTGATGGCGGGCCTACTTTTAAAGTCGGCGAGGCGAGCCTGCGCTTAGCGAAAGAGCTCAATCCCATCTCTACGCCCTATCATCGGCCCGTGTCAGACGTCTCCGCGACCTATCTCATCTTCCCGAGGAGCTCTGGAAAATGGAAAGCGCCGAACTACTCGGAATGGCGAGCCGAGTGCGCGAAGCTTCTCGAAGAAATCGGTGGCCTCAATCCTGAGTTTCAACTCCACGAGTGGGAGGACACCTTGGCGCCGAAAGCTCCGCCGGAGGAGGTGATGCCAGAAGACGTCGCACCGGAAGGAGGAGCTGCGCCAGAAGAAACAGCACCGCAGGAATGAAGCTGATCTTTCTTATCGCCCTTGCGAGCTTCCTTGTTAGCTGCTCGACCCCAATTGAGCCTCTTGAAACGCACGGCCAAAAGGTCATCATCGATACTAGCCCGATCGCGAATCCCGCTACCGCCTCGCTCCAAGACCTCGCTTTAGCTCTGCCTGTCTTTGAGGGAGGCTACGAGGAAACTCGCCGTTGGGTCGTCGAGGAAGACGGAGTAATCAATGAACCCGGTAAATGGACAATTCGACATGACGGAGCACAGATGTTCGTCATGGCAGAAGAGCTTAAGCCCGCTAAAAGCGGAGCGCGAAAGATCAGACTCACCCTTGTTGAAGAGCCCGATGGTGAGTCGGAAGAGGTTTGGACTTACCTCCTCCAGCGCGTGCCTGGTGGCTGGAAGATATTACGTAAAAGCTCCCGTAAGTAGAAATAGAACAACCACGAAATCTACGAAAAAAACGAAAATCTCCGCCCTGATTCAGCAGAGCAAAAGTTTCGTCTTTTTCGTAAATTTCGTGGTTGGTTAAATCTCCACAGCTTTGCCTACTTCAGCAGAGCCTGCAGCTCATGTGTCCGCTTCTTAGCGGGAGTGCTCGGGCCGTTATACCCGAGAAGCCGATAGCTCTTCAGCGTCAGCTTCTTCTCAGCGAGTGCTTTTACTAAAGCCTCCTTCGCCGTCTTGAGATTTGCATCACCGCGTCCGCCCATCCAAGTGTAGCTGAGCACTTTTTCCTTAGCGACATCACGGACCTCTACCTTTTCTCCATCTTTCCCGGCCTTGCCGACTTCGGAGCTTTGATAAAGGAAGCCCATCGAGGCCATCTCCATATCGCCATCATCTTCTTCCTCCATCGCCATTTCTACAGGAGCGGTCATGGGGATGTCGTTCTTTTTGATGTGATTGAAGAGCGTCCAAAAGGAGCCGAATGAGCCTTTACCATCGGTGAAGGCGGCACGGTAAGCGGGGTATTCTTTTTCCGTGACCTCATTGTAAGGGCCTGGTGTGGGCCAGTCCTTCGGGAGCGCCGCTTCATTCGTGTATTTAGGAACCACGTCCTCCGCCGGAAGAGAGCAGGATGAGATGAGCGCGACGAGGGGGAGGAGAAGAAATTTCACGGGAGAACTAAGCATAGGTTTGAAGGTGCGCAAGTAAGGGGTCCACCGCGAGCGAAATCTGAGTCATCAGGTAACATCAAAATGTGGCATCGAACTCGGCAACATCTGTGTAAAAATTCCCCATTCCTAGGAGATCGAATTTTCAACACAGATTTTAACGGATTGAGAAAGGATGACACAGATTTCTAAATCCCCCTCTAGCAAGCTTCTGCTCCCTTCCGCTCATTCTGTGGTCAAAAAAACCACGACCCAATCCCCTAAACCTCCAACTCCACCCAACTACGGCACCCCCCGTACTTCTTCTCGTAAGTCAGCACCATCGGCTCCGCCAACTTCTCCACCTCCACATAAGCCACGTGGATACTCCC
>JALZWA010000080.1 GCA_023299815.1 Akkermansiaceae bacterium | reverse complement strand
GAGTATACTTGGTTTTCCCCTCAGTGAGAGCGGTGTAAGCGGCTTGCTTGATAAAATCTGGAGTGTCGCAGTCTGGCTCGCCTCCGGCAAGACCGTAAACTTCTTCACCAGCAGCACGAAGTGCCTTAGCTTGATTGGTCACGGCGAGGGTCAGAGATGGGCTGACAGACTGAATGCGGCTTGAGATACTTTCCATAGAATCGAATATGTGTTGGCCCCTAAAACCGGAGCGAAGACAAGAATGTCGATGATGGAGCCTAGCGGCAAACTTCCCCCCGGGGAGCGCCGTTCTTCTGCACAGTGGGACGCATTCATGCAAGAGAAATGCTCCCTACCGGAGGCATTTTTCACTCACACCGGAGCATCAAAGCTCGCGGTCACCCACTTCCCTATTTTTTTGTGCTCGAGGAGCTCGAATCCGCATTCCTTAGCAGTCGCAGAGACATCTTTCCACTGCTCGTAGAGAATGCCGGAAAGAATGAGCCTTCCGCCTGGTTTAATCCACTTCCGGATCAGAGGAAGTGCCTCGATCAGAACAGTGGAAAAGAGATTGGCTGCGACGATTTCGAATTTTTTGCGATTCTTCCACTCAAAGACATCCGCCTCGAAGATCTCGAGCTCGTCCACGCCATTTCGAGAGGCATTGAGTTGGGCCACTTCCACCGCCTTGGGATCGTAGTCAAAGGCCTTCACCTCGCCGGCTCCGAGGAGCTTACCTGCGATGGCGAGCACTCCACTTCCCGTGCCGAGATCGAGAAAACTCCACCCTTTTTTCAAGTCCTTGGCATGATCGACCAAAAGCCGCAGGCAGGTTGCCGTAGTCGGATGATCGCCAGTGCCAAAAGCCATCTCAGCGGGAATGACGATGATCTCACGGCCTGGATATTCTCTGATGAGTGCCGCGCGGTCCTCCAGCGGAGAGATGACAAGGCGGTCACGGATGATAATTGGATCGGTGTTAGCGGGCCCCAGCGATGCCCAGTTCTTGGACTTCAGCTCGCGGACACTCCCTCCGAACAGCTTCTTGATCTCTTGGGCGTCTTTTTCGGTCTCACAATAAACTTCTACCCGAATCGTCTTGCCGCCCTTAATCTCAGAAATGACGGAGTTCGTATTTCCATAAAAGCGCTCCTCCCAAGCGTCCATCCACTTCAATGCTGATAACTTAGACCAAACCCACATATCGAAGTGCTAACAGGACGGACAAGCGAATCAAGTTCTGACCGACTGATATTGAAAGACCGGCGGCGAAATCGCTGATTTTTCAAGATACTCTTCCCAGTTTACCAACTTCCAAGCATCGCGGGAATTTGCCCGCTTTTCGATGCGATCCCGCCGAATCTCCTCATCACAGCTAACAAATAGGCATTCTACTTCGACTCCGAAACGGGCCTTAAGAGACTCCAGCCAGTCCGTTTGAGCAATTTCACTGGTGAACGGCCCCACCATTACCACGGGAACCACAGGAAGATTCTCTGCCGCAATGGCATAGAGGGACTCATAGACAGCACCTCGAAAGGCGACTTTGTATTCCGGCGAATCGCGATCGTCAGGATCCATCCCTGCCGCCAGCATTCCGGCCCGCACGACCGACTCGGTCACGGTATCACTATCGAGAAAACAGGCCTCGATTTCGGCAGCGAGCTTCCGCCCATAAGTGGTCTTTCCCACTCCTGCCGCGCCACAGATAATGTGAAGCTTCGGCATCAGTATTTTCCGCTTTCGGTCTCCTCTTTTCCGAGGAATTTTTCGATCGTCTCTCGAGCGTGCTTCCGGCCAGCCTCTGCATCATAACCCTTTTCTTCCACCTCCGCGGCGTAGCCGAAGTGGTGCTGATAAAGCTTCTGACCATCGATCTTGGATTTCAACGAGAAGCTCTCTTCATTCAGGTAGATTCCCGCCCATTTTGAGCGGACTTCTGACCAGTATGGCGCAGTTTTCTGCCAACTTTCGGAAGCGGCGACGAGTGATGGGGCGCTAATTCTCTCGTATCGATTCACTCCAATCTCTTTTCCCACAATGGATTCCTCTCCTTGGGCTCCGGAATTGAGCTTTTCATTCTGCTGCATATGCACCCACCCGGTCGGAGTGAGGGTAATTTGGTGATTCCCGGCCAAAATATTGTAGTCATCACGCTGCGCAAACTCTCGTCGCGGGAGCGGGCGCCAGCAATTATGGCTCTTCCACGTCGAGACTCCGCCGCGGTGAAACCAGCGCCCGACCACTTCGTAGCGGGGCGAATCGTCCACTTGATAAACAGCCTGAGACCAAAGTCCGGCGACGTCTTTTTCCTTCCTCCGTTGCCAAGTTTGATTGCCGATATAGACGTGAAGATCGTCGTCCTCATAGCGCCAATCCTGACGCCAATGCTTCATCACCATCGGTCCCATTTGCTTACCCTCTTTGTCTTTGAAAAACATCACAAGGGTGTGCTGCAGGGAGACAAATTCAGGCTCATTCGCGATCACTTCGATATGCTCGGTTCCCCAAGAAAAGTAGGGCGCCGGTGGCTCGTAGTTCTCGGAGAAGCCCATCGTCTCGATAAAGTCGAAACTCACGCGGTAATCCCCCGCCATCGCCAGAATGGCACGGCGATCTCGCTCCGGCTTGGCTGCTTT
>JALZWA010000079.1 GCA_023299815.1 Akkermansiaceae bacterium | reverse complement strand
ACACAGCTACGAGCAAGCTTTTCAAATTTGCCGTAAGATGGGCCTCGGATATCCGGAAATCGAAGAGCTCTACCGACGCGCGGTCTTTAACATTCTCGCGCGAAATCAAAACGATCACGCCAAGAACATCTCGCTCTTGATGGACCGCCGCGGTCAGTGGTTCCTCGCCCCAGCATATGACATCACCTTTTCCTATCAACCTAATGGCCTGCAGAAGAGCGAGCACCAAATGACCCTGAATGGGAAACGAGACGGCTTTGAGATGGCCGATCTATTAGCAGCAGCAACGAAGGCCGAGGTGAAACCACGCCGCGCAAAAAGCATTATCAATGAAGTGAGAAGCGCACTCAACAACTGGCCGAAGCACGGCTACGCCTCAGACGTAACGCAAGGCTTCAGCATCGGAATCGCCCAGCAGTTCCGCCAGATCCGTTAAGCCAGGTCGAGCGCTCTTGCGAGGGCTCCGATGATCATCGCGCCATCCTCAGACCCCACTGAGAGGCGCAAAAGGTTCGGCGAGACGCCGCAAGCTTCCGCCCAATCGAGCTCAAAATAGTGAGCCAGCATGGTGTAAGGACAGGCCAGCGAGAATTCATTCCCCAAGCTAGGTCCCTTACAAAGCTCCAGAGCATCGTAGACGCGGGGCATCTTGCGGGGCTGTTTCAGGGTAAAGGAAATCAATCCTCCGTAGCCACCTGAATCACGGCGAACGAGCTGATACTCATGCGGCGTGACAAACTTAGGATACCAGACCCGACCCACCGCAGGATGCTCTGCGAGGTAATCTGCCACGAGTTCGCCATTCTCATTCGAGCGGCGCACCCGCTCGGGGTAGTCCTTCATATTAGAGATCAGGACGCGACAATCTCCTTTATATAAAAGAGAGCCTCCTTTTGTGGCCGCGCTGAGGTAGTCACGAAATTCGGTGGCCCACTGAGAGTTCTCATTCAAGGTAACGAGCCCCCCCATGACGTCACCTTTTCCACTGACCCACTTGGTGAGGCTGGTGGTGACCATGTCGGCATACTGCAAAACATCGACGTTTACACTACTGGCCACGGTGTCATCGACCACGAGCGGAACACCTCCCTGACGACAAGCCTCGGATACCCGAGCGAGATTCACCGAGCGCAGCAGCGGATTACTGGGAACCTCACAAAAGACCGCGGCAAACTCCCCTTCCTGGATGCGGCGCACCGCGGCATCGAAGTCCTCTCCCTCAGTTTCGTAGAGAAAGACCGCGCCATTTCCAAATTTCTCCTGAATCTTGAGGCCATCTACATAAGGAAACTCCAGCTGAAGAGTCTTTTTGCTCGGAAATTGCTCCATCACGGCACGGAAGGCGCCAAAGATCGCACTCATCCCGCTTTCGAACACGAAGTGGTCATCAAGCTCCGCTCCCGTGGTCTCTGCGAGCTGCTGCCGCAGAATGACACTCGAAACTCCCTCCTCTTCCCTCTCGTTAAGAATGTCGTCGGCCTGACGACTGCTCACGATCTCTCCGGTGTGACGCCAGTATTCCAGCGCGACACCCAGCACTTCCTCAGGAACGATGAGAGCTTGGAGCCCATCCTCGTAACTCGCGATTTGGGCCGCGCCATTAATACGACGCTCCACATAGCGCTGAGCTCGCTGCGCAGCATCCCTCGTAGGAAAGAGCACTGCCCGCTTCCCTGCTTCGGCCACCTCATCGGTCGCTTTGGCAAAAAGACGCCTCACCATAGGATTCACGAAAAACCGGGGGTAACCGGTCTCGAGTTTCTGGATCACCTTTTCGCGTCCTTCTTCATAACCCACGACGCTATCCCACGTAGGAAGCGAGACCGCGACGGCATGAGGAGAATCAGGGAGGGGGCGGCCAATGGTGCTGGCATCCCAGAGAGGCTTAGTGAGCAAATCTTGCACGGGCCGATTACTGAGCCGAAGCCCTCCTTTTTACAAGTCTGGGATTCTTGATATTTGCGTTGACACCTCATATTGCTCTCACTAGGTTCTGCGCCCCTTCGGTTCGCTCAGTCTTGTAACAACGAATCGTAAGGGATTTTCAGGAAATGAAAACGTTCTCTGCCAAACCTACCGACGTCGAGCGCAAGTGGCACGTCATCGACGCCAAAGATGCCATCCTCGGACAAGTTGCTGTGAAAGCAGCTACCCTCCTTCGTGGAAAAAATAAGCCTATCTTCACTCCGCACATTGATACTGGTGACTTTGTCGTCGTGATCAATGCCGCTGATGTCCGCCTTTCAGGTAGCAAAGAGCAGCACAAAATTTACGCACGTCACTCCGGTTACGTCGGCGGTCAGACCATCGAGACCCCTTCCAAGGTTCGTCAGCGTCGCCCTGAGTATCTCGTAGAGTGGGCTGTCAAAGGAATGGTGCCCCGCACCAAGCTTGGCAATGCACAGCTTTCTAAGCTGAAGGTTTATGCGGGATCTGAGCATCCCCACGAAGCCCAGGAGCCACAGCCCGTTGAACTTTAACTTCTGACCTTTTTATTTTATGAGCGAAATTTTTACCGCATCCGGCCGTCGTAAGACTGCAGTTGCTAGCATCACCCTCGTTGAAGGCAGCGGAAACATCGTCATCAATGGCGATCCTTTCGAAGAAGCCCTTCCTACTCTCATTCTCCAAGGCACCATTCTTGAGCCACTTCAGCTCACGAGCCTTCGGAACAAGTTCGACATCACCGCTCACACTCGTGGTGGTGGATCTCATGGTCAAGCTGACGCAATCAAGCTCGCGATTTCCCGCGCGCTGATCCAGTTCGATCCTGAACTTCGTCCTGCTCTCAAGGCTGCGATGCTTCTTCGCCGTGACCCACGGGCACGTGAGCGCAAGAAGCCTGGTCAGCCAGGTGCACGCAAGCGCTTCCAATTCTCGAAGCGCTAATCCAGCACTTCGGCGATTTGCCGATTCTTTTCAAAAAGCCGCGATTCCTTCTGGGTCGCGGCTTTTTTCTTTCTTAGATTTCGCCCATGAAATTGATCTCCTGGAACGTCAACGGCCTGCGTGCCGTGCTGAAGAAAAACTTCACCGAGTTCGTGCTCGAGCATGACCCCGATTTCCTCTGCCTTCAGGAAACCAAAGCACGTCCAGAGCAAGTCGAACTCCCACTGGATCTCGGCCATTACCGCGTCTACTGGAACTCGGCCGAGAAAGCCGGTTACTCAGGCACTGCTATTTTCACCAAGACCAAGCCTCTCAGTGAGCGCTATGGCATGGGAATCGAGGAACACGATAAGGAAGGCCGTGTCATCGCCCTCGAGTATGAAAATTACTTCGTAGTCACCGTCTACACACCCAATTCAAAAAACGAACTCCTCCGACTTCCTTACCGCATGGAATGGGACATCGCCTTCCGTGAATACCTCAAGGCGCTTGAGGCTGAGGGCAAGCCAGTGATGATTTGCGGCGACCTCAATGTCGCCCATGAAGACATCGATCTCGCACGCCCAAAGACGAACCACTTCAGCGCAGGCTTCAGTGACCAAGAGCGCGATGGCTTACGAGACCTCTTCAAAGCCGGATTCGTCGACACCTTCCGCCATTTCCATCCCGAGACCGAAGGCGCTTATTCCTGGTGGAGCTACCGTGCGGGCGCTCGCGGGAATAATGTCGGCTGGAGAATCGACTACTGGTGCGTCTCACCCGAGCTCGTGCCAAAGATGACCTCAGCCGTGATCAATGCAGACGTGCTAGGATCAGATCATTGCCCAGTGACTCTGGAGATCGATTTGTAAACAGACTCATACTGGAGCACTTGAAATTTGAGAGAACATCAAGTGCCGACCTTGAATTGGAGCTACTGCCCCACTAAGAAAAACTCAATGAGGCACGAGACATTGGACCAGCCATTAAGGCGATTCACCCTCATTGACTGAACCTTGTCACACCTACTCCCGCTGTAAATCTCGTAGCGCCCAAACCTCCCCTGCGAGATCCCCAAGCGCCCCTCTCGGCTTACGCGCACCCGTCGTGCGCTTCTGGCCGAACTGCTTCTTCCTCAGCTGAAAAATTGCGTCCACAAAAGCCCGACTCCCTAGCACCGCGCCATCCTTAAAATATCGCACCCGGCAGCGCACCACCTTGCTAATCTTCAAATCTCGCGACTCCTCCGCACCAAGCTCCTTCAGCTCCGCCTCCACA
>JALZWA010000078.1 GCA_023299815.1 Akkermansiaceae bacterium | reverse complement strand
CTCGTTTGAGTTCAGGAGGGCCCAGAGGAGGTTTTCGTAGAATTTACGGAGGGAGGAGGAATGAACTTTGAACAGTGAACACGAAGGCTGAACTCTGGTGGTTTGATTGTTGGGGGATTTTTAGCGCAGATTGAGAAGGATTTGCGCGGATTGACGCAGATTTTTTGGGAGAGGGGTTGAGGAGGTGTTCTGACACAGGTTGAGGAGGGATTTGCGCGGATGGGCACTGATTTTTTGGGATGAAGAGAATGGGGCGTGGTGAGTTCCTGATGGGGAAGATTTTAGCACTTGTCACAGGTCTGTGTTCTCTTAGGGTTGCATAAAGTTACATTCACAATATCGGTCGCGAGGCCGATATTTTGGTAATTCTCCATTTTTTGTCTGAAATGACCGCTCCTCATCCATCTACTCGCTCTCTTTATGCTGTTTCTGAGGCCACTTTTTCTGGGGCCAATCAGTGGACTGTCGAGTCTGGCCGCGAATATGTCGTGATCGAGAATCTCGAGTCCTTCGATCCCTTTTTTCTCAATATTGTCACGGCTGGAGAGCAGTGGCTCTTTTGCAGTAGCAATGGGGCGCTCTCTGCTGGGCGGCGCTCGCCTGAGGCGGCGCTTTTTCCCTACTACACCGTCGATAAAATCATCGATAACTGGAATTCGACTGGGCCATACACTGGCGTGGTTTCTGGGGGGCTGCTCTGGAGTCCTTTTACTCCTCCGGTGGCGCATCTTGCGCCGATTCGGCGTCGGCTTTTGAAAAGTCTTCTCGGAGATGAGGTGGTCTTTGATGAGCTTCACGAGGGATTGGGCTTGCGGATGACTTATCGCTGGCAGCTTTCTGACAAGCACGGCTTCGTGCGGAAGGCGACTCTCACGAATGAGGGGACTGAGCCTTGTGATCTGCGCATGGTGGATGGGCTTGATAATTTTCTCCCTCCTGGGGTGGATAGCCGGATGCAGCTGAGCTATAGCTGCTTGGCGGATGCTTATAAATTGAGCGAGCTGGAATGCGGGAGCACGCTGATGGTTCATCGTCTTGCGGCGGGAATCATCGATGCGCCGATCCCGCTGGAGAATCTGCGTGCGACGACGGTGTGGACGGATGGACTGGGCGAGGGGCCTGCTTATCTTTCGCGCCGCGATGCGGAAAAATTCCTTCAAGGGAAAACCCCTGCAGCTCCTGATCGCATCCGAGCAAACCGAGGTGCTCTCCTTCTTGCTCGTGAAATGACGCTCGCTCCGGGTGAGTCGCGTGAATGGATTATGGTGGCTGAAGTGGAGCAAACTCAGGCGGAAGTCGAGGTGCTGCGCCAGCAACTTGCTGATCCCGCTGCGCTTCGGGCTGAGGTGGAAAAGGATCTTCAGAAGGGGCGCAACCGTCTTCATGAGGTGGTGGCTTCCTCTGATGGTTTCCAGCAGACTGCGGACCGTGATTACGCGCTTTATCACTACCAGAATACCCTTTGTAATATTCTCCGTGGAGGAGTGCCTGAGCAGGGATCACTTTTTAGAAAGGGGCAGTTCATCAGCTACCTCGCGATTCATCAGGCTTCTCTGGGTGCTAAGCATGCGGCTTTCTTGGAGGCGCTGCCCGAGACGATCGAGCGGCCGGATCTGATTTCGAAAATCGAGGAGACGGGTGACCTTGATCTCCTGCGTCTTGCGGAGGAATATCTTCCGCTCATCCTGAGCCGTCGTCATGGCGATCCGAGTCGGCCTTGGAACCGCTTTGATATCCGCCTTCACGATGAAGAGGGGCAGCCGATCCATCACTTCGAGGGGAACTGGCGCGATATTTTCCAAAACTGGGAAGCGCTCGCGTGGAGCTACCCTGATTTCTTGGGCGGCTTCATTTCGAAGTTCCTCAATGCTTCCACGATCGATGGCTATAATCCTTACCGCATCACTTCGGGCGGGATTGATTGGGAAGCGCCGGATGAAGATGATCCTTGGGTTTCGATCGGCTACTGGGGCGATCACCAGATCATTTATCTTTTGAAGCTTCTCGAGCTGGAGGCAAAGATGAATCCGGTGCAGCTGGCCGAGCGTCTTGAGTCGCCGAGCTACGTCTACGCTGATGTCCCTTATGGCTTTAAGCCGTGGGGGGATATTCTGGATGATCCGCGTGACACCATTTTCTTTGATCAAGAGCGCCACGAAAAACTTCTCGCGCGGAAGGAGGAGATCGGAGCCGATGGCTTGCTTCTGCGTGATGGTTCGGGCGAGCTGGTGCGTGCGACTCTCGCGGAAAAGATCCTTCTTCCTGCCGCGATCAAGCTGGCGAACCTCGTCCCGGGTGGTGGCGTCTGGCTCAACACCCAGAAGCCGGAGTGGAATGATGCGAATAATGCGCTCGCCGGATGCGGCCTCTCGGTGGTCACGGCGGGTTACCTTTTGCGCTACCTCCGCTTCATGGAGGAGTATCTGAGTGGGGCGAAGGTTTCCGCGCCGCTCGCTCGCATGATCGAAGGGCTCACGGGAGTCTTCGATGACGCCCGCTGGCAGAATCAGGGGTCGCTGAGTGATGAAGATCGCTTTGCGCTCGTGGAAGCTTCTGGTCGTCTGGCTGAGTCCTATCGTGCGGAGACGCCGGGTGTGGAGACGGTTGAGATTTCGGCTGAAAAATTGGCGCAGTTTGTCGCGAGTGCGCGGGCTGCGGTGGAAGGACTCCTCCGCTTGAACGAGCGCGCTGATGGACTTTTTCATGCTTACAACGTGCTTGATATCCGGAAGGAAGATCAGGCGATGGGGATTAAATACCTGTCTGTAATGCTCGAGGGCCAAGTGGCTATTTTGAGTTCAGGGATGCTGGCGTCTGCTGAAGCGGTTGAGCTGTTAGAGGCGATGGCGGTGAGTGATCTCCGCTCCTCGAAACACCCGACTTATCTTCTCTACCCTGATCGTGAGCTTCCGCGCTTTTTGGAGAAGAACCTCTTTAGCGCGGAGCAGCTTGCGGACGTTCCGGCTCTTAAGGATTCGGACCTCATCGTGAGCGATCCTGCGGGTGGCTTCCGCTTCGCGGACTTGCTGGTGAATGGCTATGCGCTGAGCGATGCGATGGACAAGGTGGATGGACTTTCCGCGAACGACCGCAGCCAGATCGAAGAGCTCTACGAGGAGGTCTTTAACCACCAGTCCTTCACGGGGCGTAGTGGATCGATGTTCGGTTACGAGGGCCTCGGTTGCGTCTATTGGCACATGATTTCCAAGCTTATGCTTGCCACGCAGGAGGCGACTCTCAGCGCAGTGGAAGAGGGCGCGAGTGATGAAATCATCAATCGCTTTTTCGCGGCCTATTACTCAGTCCAGCGTGGTCTTGGTTTTCGTCAATCGCCGGAGCAGTTTGGCGCTTTCCCAGCCGAGCCTTATTCTCACAGCTCAGGTCAGGCCGGGGCTCAGCAGCCTGGCCTCACGGGTCAGGTGAAAGAGGGAATCCTCTGCCGCTTTGGCGAGCTGGGAGTTGATTTCAAAGGGGGGTGTCTCAGCTTCACGCCGCATCTTTTGCGTGCGGCGGAGTTCCAAGGACTTGCTGCCGGGCCAAACCACGAGGCGGTTCCCGAGGGGATGATTTTCTTCACCTTCGCCCAGACTCCGATCACTTACCGGAGAGTCGAAGGCCTTACTGCTGCGAGTGCGGTTGTTCATTTTTCCGATGGCTCTGAAGTCATCTCCCAAGACGCTGAGATGGACCGCGAGACGACTCTCGCGATCATGCGTCAGACTGGTAAGGTCGCCAAAATCGATGTGCAGGTGCCCGCTCAGTGGCTCATTTCCTAAGTCCTAAAAATATGTCAGATCAAAAGACCTCACTCTCAATTCAGGAGAAGATTGGTTTCGGACTCGGGGATACCGCGTCGAACTTTGTGTTCCACATCGTGAACGCCTTTTTGATCTCCTATTACACGGATGTCATGGGCTTGAACCCGCTCGCGGTGGGGACGCTTTATCTGGTAGCACGGATTTGGGATGCCATTTCTGATCCGCTGATGGGTGGACTTGCTGACCGGACGCAGACGCGCTGGGGGAGATACCGGCCTTATCTTTTGTGGATCGCGATCCCTTACGGCGTGATTGGTTTCCTCGCCTTCCTCGGGCCTGACTTTAGCGACACGGGGAAATTGATCTACGCTTACGTGACCTACATCGCATTGATGACAGTCTACACTGCGATCAATGTGCCTTACTCAGCAATGATGGGGACGATTACGGCGGATCCTGCTGAGAGGACTTCGCTCTCGAACTTTCGTTTTGCGGGTGCCTTTTCTGCGCAAGTGGTGATCGGTCTGGCGCTCTTCCCGATGCTCGGATATTTCGGCGGACGGGATAACCCGGAGGCTTGGCGGAATGCGATGGCGGTCTTTGCGGTCCTAGCGACGATTCTCTTTCTTTACACCTTCGCGACGACCAAAGAGCGGGTGAAACCATCGAAGCAGGAGCAGGGAAGCTTCGGGAAAGACTTCGGTTTTCTGTTTAAAAATAAGCCTCTCGTGGTGATGCTGGTTGTTGCGTTCATCACGCTGTTGTTTTCCGGGCTGCGCTGGGGGATCACCTATCCTTACCTCAAATATGTCGCGAACTTCAGCGGCGAAACCTACTTCTGGTATCTTGATCGCATCTCGATCTTTTATGCCTCCGCTTCCATCGCGCTCGTGATCGGGCTCCTGATGACGAAACCGCTGACGAAGCGCTTTGGAAAAAGGAATGCGCTGATTGGTCTCACGATGTTGAATGCTTTCTCGGTGATTGCCTTTTACTTCGTTCCTGCGAGCAACTTTGAGCATATTTTTTGGCTGAATATTTTCTCCGCTTTCGTAGCTGGGCCGATGCCGGTTCTCGTTTGGTCGATCTACACTGATGTGGTGGATTACGGCGAGTGGAAGTTTGGCCGTCGCACGACTGCGCTGACTTTTGCGGCGGCGATGTTTGTGCAAAAGGCGGGGCTCGCAATCGGGGGTAGTCTTGTGGGAGTGCTCATGTCCTACTTTGGCTATGTGGCGAATGTTGAGCAATCTGCTGAGTCATCCCACGGAATTCTCCTGATGTTCTCGATCATCCCTGGAGTGCTCACGGTTCTCTCGGGTATCGTTCTCTTCTGGTATCCTCTCTCGGATCCAGAGGTGGATGAGATTGCGAAAGAATTAGAGGAGCGCCGAGCACAGGCACAGGCTTAGCTCTTGGGCTTAGCGACGGTCTTTCCCTTCCGGAGTTTTCCGGAGATGTAGACGTGCTGCTTACCGCCGAAGCGCTTGCGGAGGCGGGCGGCGAGGCGCTCTGCTCCGGTCATGCCGATGGCGCGGTAGGGAACTTGAATGGTGTCGAGGGAGGGTTTTCCTTTACCAGGTTCGATGCCATCGAAGCCGGTGACGGAGACATCTTTTGGGACTTTGAGGCCTTCTTTCTCAAAGCGATCGATGAGGTCATAGGCTTGGTGGTCTGCAGCGCAGATCCAGGCGGTGACGCCATCTTTTGTGCGGGCGACGGCTTGGGCGATGCCTTCTTGGACATCAGGGAAGGAGCGGGGGAAGACGCCGATGATGTCCTTCGGGGCGACGGAGAATTTGAGCCGCGCCATTTTTTCTGTGAAGGAGGCGTAGCGGCGGTAGGACCAGGTGGCGTCTACGGGGTAGTCCCGGGTGTAGAAGCCGATGCGCTGGTGGCCGGCGGCGACGAGGTGCTTGATGGCGGCTGAGATGCCGGCGTTGTGATCGACATCAACACAGTCGATCTCTTTGTGCTGGACTTGATCGACGAGTGAGACGAGTGGGAAGCGGCCGGCGAGTTCCTGAATGACGGGAGCGGGGAAGGGGTAGATGAGGAGGATGCCGCGGTCTTGGCGGTCTTTGAGTCCGGTGACGTTTTCGAATGAGGGGTCATCGAGTCCGGTGGCATCTGGTGAGATGAGGTGGACGTCGACTCGGGCGTCGTTATTTTGCGCAAATTCTGAGACGCCTGCGAGGATCTGCTCGCCGGGGCTCTCGTAGCTGCCGCTGAAGTATTCATCCGGGTCACTGCAGATGAGGGCGGTGAATTTTTGCTGAATCTTCTTTTTTTTGGCTTTCGGGCTACGGTTTTCGAGGTGGGTGTATCCGATCTCGGCAGCGACTTGAAAGACCTTGGCCCGGGTGACGGCATTGATTCCGGGGTGGTTAGTAAAGCAGCGGGAGACGGTGGCACGGGAGAGTCCGAGCCGGTCGGCGATCGCTTGCTGGTTTACTTCAGACATATCTTGGGGCGCAGGAGGATTTAAGAAATGACGGCTCGGAGTGGCGATGGCAAGGCCCAAGGGGGAAGTTTCTATGAATGAGGGGGGTAACAAAAAAGCCCGGCGCAAGGGCCGGGCTTTTTGAAGGTCGTTGATTTGGAAGGTTTTATTCTTCGTCCTCCGTTGCGGTCTTCTCTTTGATGAGTTTCTGATCTTCCTCGGAGAGCTTGGAGATGTCGTAAGGGATCTTACGGCCATTTTTGAGCTTGAAGGTGATGGTGTCACCGTTGATCTCGGTGATTGCAGCTACGAGGGGCTTGCCATCGCTATTTTTCCAAGTGCGCTGAGGGAAGAGGTCTCCTTGCGGCTCGTCGGCTTCTACTTCGAAGTCTTTGAGGGCGGCCTTGATCGTCTTTTCAAACTTAGGGTCCCCGGGATGACCCTGGAAGATGAGCTGTCCCTCGACATCGAAGACATAGGAATGCGGAATGCCACGTGAGCTGAGAGGTCCACGGACCTGACGGGTGACGGTGAATTCTGCTTTGTTCTTATCGAGGAGAGTTTTGACCTTTTCACTAGGAGTGTTCTGACTCTCGGCGGCGATGATCGAGAGACCCTGTGGCTTCATTTTTTTGTCCATCTTCACGAGATGGGGCATTAAGCTAATGCAGGGTGGTCATTGGACGCCCCATATTTCGATGGCGACGACGCGGCCCTTGAGGCTTTTCATGGTGACTTCATCACCGAAGAGGTGTTCGCCGAGGGTCCACTCGGAGAGCTTGTGATCGGGGAGTTCCCCTTCTTGTGCGGTCGCGTGCGACATCGCCAATCCGAGGGCGAGGAGGCTGCGAGTAATCATTGATTTCATAACAACTTTGATACTGAGGGTTTTCGCGAGAGCTTTCAAGAATGATTTGGAGGGCTGGATTAGCGGGCTTTTTTGATGCCAAGGCGCTCCATTTCCTTAAGGACGATGGGGAGGGTGACTTCTCGCTCATCGGTCTTTCCTCGGAGGAGGGCGGCTTCGGTTTGTTTGAATTGAGTGAGCCAGGTGTCTCCGGCGGCGATCTTCTTCTCAGCATTGGCAATGATGGGTGCGAATGAGGGATCTTGCTTATTTCTTACATTAGGCCGCATCAGGATATGTGTGAGGAGTGCGTGTTTCCTTCGCTCGATTTCCGCAGGGTTTTGGTGACCAAGAAGCGTGGCCCGAGTGTAGCTCAGAAAGGCGAGGTTGAGATGGCCTTTGGTGGCTAGGTAGTCGCCGAGGGTGGAGAAGCCATCGGCGAAGGATTGGTCATTGCGCACCATCTGGTGGTAGCGGGTGGTGGAATTCTTTACTTTGGACCCTTTTCCTTTTCCAAGGTATTTTGGGAAGCTGGCGGCGTAGGCTTTCCCGAGGTGGTTGTTTTCGGGTGGATTGGCTTCGGTGGCTTTTTCGAATTTTGAGCGCCAGATGAGGGCTTTGAGATAGGAGTCGCCGAGTCCCATGTGGCCTTTGGGTTTTTGGGCGAGGGCCTTTTTGATAAAGGTGGCGCCTTTTTTAAAGTCACTCTGCTTTTTGGCGGTGACGCCGATGTTTGAGAGGGTTTCGTAGTGGGTGGGGTTGATCTTGATCGCGGAATCGAGGTGGGCCTCTGCTTTGGCGAACTCTTTGAGCCGGACGTGAGCGACGGCGAGGTCGTTCAGGTCCTCGATGCTGGGTTTTGTGATCTTACTGAGTCGTGCGATGCGGAGTTTGTAGTAGGCATCGCCGTGATGGGGGAATTGGCCGAGGATGAGGTCGAGCGTCTCGGGGGTGAGGGCGATCTCATCGGCAAGGGTGTCTCGGTCCCAAAGGCAGGCATGGGCAGGGAGAATGGTGGCTCCAGTGAGGAGGAAGAGAGCGTGGCGTCGGTTCATGATGTCTTGAGAGTGAGCGGGCTGTTCGGATTTGTCTTCTTGCTAGGGTTTCTGGCAGGTCGGGCACCAGGCGGTGGTGCGGGTGGCGATGGTGTCGCGGGCGAGGTCGGTCTTGCACTTGGGGCAGGTGCCGCCTTTTTTCCAGCGGTGCTGGAAGAGCCAGTTTTTGGGTGGGACTTGGGCGACGTAGGAGCCGGGGGCGAAGCCGTCTGTGGAGGCGGTTTCGTTTTTATCGGCGATGTGCTTGAGGGCGCCGAGGGTGACAAATCGGGTGGCTTTTCGGACAGAGGCGGGATCGAGCTGGCCGGAGGGGGCGGCGGGGTGGAGGCCGAGTTTCCAGCAGATTTCATCGGCCATCCAGTTGCCGATGCCGGGGCAGATGGTTTGGTCGAGGAGGAGGGCTTTGAGGGGCTTCTTGGCGTGGCGGGTCATTTTTTTCCGAAGGTAGGCGACGGAAAAGCGGGAGTCTTGGGGCTGGGGCGGGAGTTCGGCCCAAGGGTCGGCGAGGTCATAGAGCATGACACGGCCGAACATGCGGTAGTCATTGAAGATGAGGGAGGCCTTGGAGGTGCGGAGGATGAGGTGGTCGTGCTTTTCGATGGCATGATCGGCTGAGCTGGTGGAGAGCTTGCCGGACATGCCGAGGTGGACTTCGAGATGGAGCTGGGGGCCGAAGGTGAAGAGCATGCGCTTGCCGTGGGCCTTTGAGCTGAGGAGTTTTTTGCCCTCGAGAATGCGGAGGGCGGGGGCGGGGCAGTCTCGGTAGATGCGGGCCTTGGGGTGGGTCTCGGCGGTGAGGATTTTTTGGCCATGAAAGGCGGCCCATTGGCGGCGGGCGAGTTCGACTTCAGCGAGTTCGGGCATGGGGTGAGGGTGGATGAGGAAAGGGGAATTTACAGAAGGAATTTTGGGGAGATTTTTAGCCGCAGATAAATGGGATGGATGGGATCTTGGTTGAGAGGGCTTGGTTGAGGGTAGGGAAGAGAATCAGGATGATCGTCCTACGTTCCAGTGCGCACAAAAGCCACCGAGAGCGGGCTCTCGGTGGCGAAATCTGTTTCGACGGTCGCTATTTTAGAAATACGACCTCTTGGCGGCACATGCGGGCTCGCAAATCCTATGACTAGGACTTGTAGCGGAGGCGCTTCTTGTGGCGATTCGCCTTCATGCGCTTCCGACGCTTGTGCTTGCTGATTTTGGTCTTACGACGCTTTTTGAGATTACCCATGGTAAGCAGTTTGGTCAGTGGTGGTGTAGTGTGTCCCAGGGTTGAGTCTGGGACGGCGGTTCCTAGGAAATTGGTTTAGAGAATGATCTTGTTGAGGGGGTATTCGATGATGCCTTCAGCACCAAGGTCCTTCAGATCAGGGATGAGGGAGCGGGCGACGCTCTCACAAATGATGGTTTCAATGGCGACCCAGTTCTCATCCGCGAGGCGGGAGACGGTGGGGCGTCGGAGGGAGGGGAGTTTCTCGAGGACGGAGTCGAGCTTGTCGGCGGGAAGGTTGAGCTTGAGGCCGACTTTGTCACGCGCTTCGAGGGCACCTTTGAGCATCATGACCATGCGCTCCATTTTGTGCTTCTTCCATTCGTCAGCGAAGGCGTCCTTGCTGGCGTAGAAGTGGGGGAAGGAGCGGAGGAGTTCGTCTACGATGCGAAGCTTGTTGGCGCGGATGGAGGAGCCGGTCTCGGTGACGTCTACGATGGCATCGACGAGGTCAGGGACTTTGACTTCGGTGGCTCCCCAGGAGAATTCGACTTTTGCGGTGACGCCTTTTTCCTTGAGGTAGCGCTCGGTGATGCCGATGCCCTCGGTGGCGATGTGTTTTCCTTCGAGATCCTGAACTGTTTTAATAGGAGAATCTTCAGGAACAACGAGAACCCAGCGGGTGGGTCGCACGGTGGCACGGGAGTAGGGGAGTTCGGCCATGTCGACGAGGTCGACGCCGTTCTCGTAGGCCCAGTCGTAGCCGGTGATGCCGCAATCAATGAATCCTTGGTCGATGTAGCGGGCAATTTCTTGCGCGCGGATCATGTAGATGTCCAAGGAATCATCATCAGAAGACGGGCGAAGACCACGATCTGAGGTGTAGATATTGTAACCAGCCTTTTCGAGGAGCTTAAGAGTAGGCTCCTGAAGACTTCCCTTGGGTAGGGCTATTTTGAGTGATTGAGGCACGGGCGGGGCGGGGATTTAATGGCGGAGCGGCTAGGAAGCAAGAACTTTGATGCGAGGATGAGAGGTCATTTCGAGCTGGAGTTTTTGGTCAAAATCTGG
>JALZWA010000077.1 GCA_023299815.1 Akkermansiaceae bacterium | reverse complement strand
ACGGCCAAGACGGCCAGCCTACCCTAACTCTCCGCGAGAAACTTAGCGTAGCCTTCTTTCCCCATGTATTTCGTGAGGAGCCGCGCTGGGGCTTGCTTGAGATCCACGAGCACCATGGCATCAAGGCAGTTCATGAAGTTCGGATCAAAGGCGAAGTCCAGCAAGGTGGCATTCATCTTGAAATACTGCCGTAGAAGAACGGGGACGCCTTTTCCATCCGGCTCATTGCTGGCGACGCAGGCGGAAACCTCATCGATGCTATCGAAACTGGAACTGAGTTCCTCAGGCTTGTCTTGGAATGGGAGCAAGGCTCGGACGCGCTCGCCCCAGGTGGCATCCGCCTTGGTCCGGCGCAGGTAGCGCACGATGAGATTCTGCGAGAGAAAGGTGTAGTCATCGCTGATGCTTACCGCTCCGAAGAGCTTGTGGTAGCGCGGGTAGCGGACGACGAATTGGCCAATCCCCTTCCACAGCCCGAGGAGTGAGTGGATCGAGCGCTGGTAGTCCGGCACGACCCAAGAACGACCCAGCTCGAGCGCGGGGTTGAGGAAGTCCAAAAGAGGTTTTTCAAAATCGCAGAGTGACGAGGAATAGAGGCCCTCGAACCCGAACTCCGCTAAGATGAGATCAGTGCGACCGAGGCGGTAGGCACCTGCGATCTGTTGTGCATCACGATCCCAGAGGAAAAGGTGGTAGTAATATTCGTCAAAACGATCGAGATCGCGCGGCTTGCCGGTGCCCTCGCCCACAGCGCGGAAGGTCACCTCCCGAAGGCGGCCGATCTCGAGCATGATATTTGGAATCGCATCGGCGGAAGCAAGGTAGACATCAAGGTTCGCCTGCTGGGCGATCTTACCGCGCTCACCAAGGGCTGCAATTTCTTCAAGCTGCGCCTCTACCGGAATGGCGGGGGCGATGTCTTGTTGGAGAGTATCGTTCGTCACGATTTCTTTTTTTTGAGTTACGTGATCTTAGAGGTCACAGCTCGGATTCTCGTCATCGAAAAACCAAGTCATAAAATTGCTTTAGTCGATGGTCACTTTTTCGCGATGACGCAGGGTCGAGGGGGCGACGCCAAAGCCATCCTCCATCTGAACCCCGAGACAGCCGCACATTCCACCGATCATGGCGAAGTGATGCACGGTGTGACTCACGAGGAATTGAAGCTCCCTGCCGAGGGTTGAGGGCTGCCAATCCACTTCTCCTCCACCGCAGTCCATTTTCACAAGCAGCCCGACGGGGGTCTCGCGCTTAAGGAGGGCTTCGAGCTCAGTGCGGATTCGGCTGACTTCTTGAATGGCGCTCTCGGTAGAGGCTTCGAGGTCTAGCTGGCGGGCACGGCAATCGTAATCGACCTTCGCCTTATCTAAACCCGCGAGGAGCGAGGTGTAGTGATCGAGGCAGTGCCTAAAGTGCTGCCCGAGCGTGGAGCCATAGAAGGACTCAACCGCGCAGCCATAATCCTGATCAAGCACTTGCACGAGAAGCCGCTCGGCTTGGTCGAGAAAGTGCACGTTCGCGCGAATCAATTGCTCCATTGCCATTTTGTTAAGTTAGGAGAGCCGAGTCGTCCATCTAATTCCCTAAATCTCGCAGACCTTCTAAATGCTTTCGTAACCAGTGGGGTTCAGCATTTTTCAAAAAGTCCGAATGGAAGGACTTCCCAACCCGCCCCACCAGCGTGCGATGCCGCAGGCCAGCGAGGCCGCGGGGAATGAGTGCGGTGCGCACAAAGCCATGAAATTTGGCCAGAATCTGAATCCAAGGCTGGACGCCCCCGAAGAACCAGATGGGAACGACGGTGGCATTCATCCGCGAGACCAGCTTCACGACGTGATCATTCCACGGGGGATCCTTCACCTCACCATTTTGCCAAAAGGCGATCCGACCTGCGGGAAAAACGACGAGTGCGCCCCCACCCTTCACGTGCTTCAGCATCGCCCGGAGACTGCCAGAATTCTCCGCTTCATGTCCTTCCATCATGAGAGTGACGGGGAGAAAATGCCGATTAGCTCCGGGAAGCGCCATCAGCTCGGCATTGCAGAGGATGAGCGTGTCGGGCCGTAGCTCAAGACACTTTGCGGAGAGCGCGACCGCATCAGGGCCTCCGTGAGAATGGTTTGCCGCGATGACGACCGGGCCTTCTTTTGGTATTTCCTTTTCCAATCCCTCCAGGGAAACCTTCATCCGCGCACGGCGCACGACTCCCGCAAAGGGATTCGTCTCATGGGCCGCAGCCGCGAAATATTCCCGAACTCGCGTGATCCCGCAGAAGGATTCTACCCAGCGCCCCAAGGTGGGATGCGAAGAAAACCACGGGAGGTGCTTGGCGACATCAGCGAATTTTTTTTCCATCAGCTTTCAGGTGACGACTCTACCTTTTTGAATTCATCGACTTCCAGATAATCTTTTCCGGCGTGGGCTCGGGTAAGCTCCCAGAGTTCACCGAAGGTCGGAGGCACAACCCCCAGATCGCGATGCGCAGCGCCGATCTTAGTCGCAGTCGAAAAGTGAAGACAGAGGTCTCGCATCCCCTTCCACCAAGGGTAGCCGGGTTGGTAGATGTGAGCGGGCTCGCCCGTGACACCATTGAGCTCGAGAACGGCGATATTTTTTCCCGCTTGGAAGTCTTCGACACTGGGGACTTTGACATCGTAGCGGCCGAAGTGGAACCCCTCGTAGCGCGCGCCGAGTTCATCAAAGGCGGCGAGGAGCTCCGGGGTGACGAGCTTGCGCTCATCGGTGAAGACTGCACCGCGTGAATGGGTCCCAATAGGGGCGAGGTCGAATTCTTCACCCTCAGCAAGGACGCGACTCAGCTGATCCTCGTATTTCGAGAGGTAATAGCCAGCCATCATCACCGCTCGGTCATCCGCTAGGATGAGTTCCTCGAGCGTGCGGGAGCCATCGGCGGTGATTGATTGCGTAAGCTTGCCGCAGAGCGAATCGATGCGGCCGCCTTTTTCATCAGGAAACCTAGCCCAATGCACCCCGAACTCGATCCCACCGATCATCTCCTGCACCACGATCTCATCTCGGCATTCGGCGAGCCAGCGGCGGGCTGCCGCTTCATCTTTGACGATCTCCACCCCTTGGCCACGGAGGCCGAGATCAGGCTTGAGGACGATTGGAAAACTGAGGCCTTGGTCCGTCATCCAACTCGCCATTTCTGAAAAATCAGCACCTTCCTGGAGACGGAGATACTTTGCGAGGCGCACCTTTCCCTCATCGCCCTCGAAAGCATCCAGGATCTCGCCTTTAGACTCCATCGCCATCCCGCTCGCGAGCATGCCGGGATTACAGTTCGTCCAGAGCGTCCAGCCACCGTGGCGCAGCGCCTCGATCACCCACCAGAGAAAGACCGGAGGATAGACCGCCCACACCGGCCAGAACTCCCAGCGAATGAGGCGCTGCCAGCGTCCCCAGAGAAGTCTTTTTGTCCGCCAAGTCATTGCGCAGGAAGATCTAGCAGAGAGCGCTCCGGCTCACCCGCTAAATCGGGCTGCTCGGCAAGATATTCCCAAGTCACCTTTTCGCCCACCGTGAGGTGACTCCGGCTCCAGGTCTGAGCGTCAGGCCGATTCATGCGCACCGTGAAGGCGCTCGCCTGATCTCCTGAGCCTTCGTGAAAATGGTGACCTCTCTTACCTTCAGCGTAGGATCTTTCACGAGCCTCTTTAACCGCATCGAAACAATAACTCGATGAAGTCATCGGCATCGCACCTTTAGTCTCACTGAGAATCTCACCATCCCACTCCCAGAATCGCTCACCCTCTGAGGAGAGCCCTACTAAAGTGAAGGCTGGGTAGTTTTCTAGCTCCACCAAGAAACCAGCAAGATCATCCACGCACCGCGCAGTCGCCATCTGCCAGACAAGCTGGCCACGGCTTTTTCGCCGCCCCTGAGTGGGCCGAGCGTCAAGCTCCCACTTATTGAGGAGGCACACGACGACGCCAAACTCATTCGCCAGCATCCACGTCCCCCCACCCTGTGGGTCACGAGGGCTCAGGAACGAAACGTCATCGAGCAAGCGCAGCGATGGCGGATCAGCAATGGGTCGCGCCTTTTGTTCATCGCGATTAAACCACACCTCTAGTTTATCCGAGCCATCCAAGCTAGCCCGGGACCAAGTGAGAGTGCACATAACCGCGGACTACTGCTCCTCCGCAGGAACAACCTCAGGCTTTGCCTCTGTCTTGACTTCAATTTCACTTCCGACCGGAAGTGTCACATTCGCCTTTCCTCATCCCCCACCGGAGGATGTTGATTTACTCATTCATGTAGGGACTCCCAGCGCTGGGAGAACCCACAACTGCAGCGCGAAGTAACCTCCGACAACACCTGTTCCGACTAAAAATCCTTTCATTATTTCAATAGGTAAGAAGCTCTCACCCGCCAAAGTATTCCCGATTTTTTATAATGTGCAACTCAGGAAATCTTCTGCGATCTCAAGCCAAAAAACCCTTTCCCCTGCGGCGTTCTTCCTGTTTCCTCCCGCTCCCGCACATTTAGACCGATGGCTAATAAAGACCAAACCGACACCGCCCGCATGGAGAAGATTGTCTCCCTGTGTAAGAGAAAAGGATTCATTTTCCAATCTGCCGAGCTCTACGGCGGGCTGAATGGCTGCTGGGACTACGGCCCACTCGGTGCCGATCTGAAGAAAAACCTCAAGGATTACTGGTGGCGCAAGAACGTCCAGGAGCGCGATGACATCCTCGGGCTCGATGGCTCCATCCTCACCCACCAAGCCGTCCTCACTGCTTCAGGCCACATCGGCGGATTCTCCGATCCAATGTGCGACTGCCTTCTCACAAAGGCCCGCCTCCGTGCCGATCAGATCGACCCACAATCCGGCACCGCTTACCACTTCACCGGAGCTTCCCACGAAGAATCCGGCTGGTCCATCGAGCGTGAGTATTCCGTCCTCCTCAATCAGCCGAATCAGGATGAAAACAAGGCACGCAAGACCGCGAAGGAATTCTACGCCCAGTTCCTCAACGACAAGCAGATCTCTCCTAAAAAATTGACCCTCGCTGGCGAAACCACCTCCGAGGAAAAGGATGTCACAAACTACAATCCTGACAACGGATCACTCCTCACTGAACCCCGCGACTTTGAACTCATGTTCAAGACGCAGATGGGAGCATCGGCTGATGAGAACGATCCAAACGCCACCGCTTACCTCCGCCCGGAAACCGCTCAGTCGATCTTCGTTCAGTATAAAAACGTCGTTGATTCAAACCGCGTGAAGCTTCCCTTCGGCATCGCGCAAATCGGAAAATCATTCCGGAACGAGATCAACCCGCGCAACTTCACCTTCCGCTCCCGTGAATTCGAGCAGATGGAGATCGAGTATTTCTGCCGCCCGGAAGACGGCCTCCGCCTCACCGACGAGTGGCTCGCGAACCGCCTCGCCTTCTACGAGACCATCGGCCTCGATAAGGAGAAGCTCCACGTTCTCGACATCCCAGATGGCGAGCGCGCGCACTACTCTAAGAAGACTTACGACATCGAATACGACTTCCCCTTTGGCCAGCAAGAGCTCGAAGGCGTCGCTTACCGTGGCGACTACGACCTCGGCAAGCACCAGGAGCACTCCGGCAAGCCGCTTGAGTATTTTGATGAAGAGACCAAAGAGAAATTCATCCCCCACGTCGTCGAGCCCTCCGCCGGTTGTGACCGCACCGTGCTCGCCGTCATTTGCGAAGCTTACGATGAGGAAGACCTCACCAAAGAAGGGGGCAAGCAGGACATCCGCACCGTCATGCGCTTCAAGCCCTGCGTCGCCCCCATCAAAGCCGCCATTCTTCCACTCCTGAAGAACAAGCCGGAACTCGTCGAGAAGGCCAAGGAAGTGAAAAACCTCCTTCAGCCCTTCATGAACGTCTTTTACGATGAAGCCGCAGCCATCGGCCGCCGCTACCGCCGTCAGGATGAAATCGGCACCCCCTTCTGCATCGCCATCGACTTCGAGACCCTCGGAGAAGAAGACGCCTCGCTCAAAGACACCGTCACCATCCGTCATCGTGACTCCATGGAACAAGAGCGCATCGCCATCGCCGACCTCCTCCCCTGGCTCCTAGAGAAAATCCGCTAACAGCGCCCCCTCTAACACCCCCTTCAAAAACCCGCCCTCCCTCCCAGGAGAGCGGGTTTTTTATCCCCCCAGTCGACCAAAACTAAAAACTAAAAACTGAAAACTCCCCATCCCCTCCCTAATTCCGCTAAACTCACCCCGTGGACCTCCTCCCTCTCCTTCCCCCCATCATCGCCCTCGTCCTCATCTTGCTCACTCGGCAAGCCGCCCTCTCCCTCGCCGCCGCCGTCCTCACCGGCGTTCTTCTTCTAAAAGGCGGAGACCCACTCACCTCACTCCAGCACCTCTTCCAAAAAACCCTCTTCCCCCTCTTTAAGAGCGATTGGAACCTCAGCGCCATCCTCTTCACCCTCACCCTCGGCTCCTTCGCCACCGTGCTCGAAAAAAGCGGAGGCTTCACCGCCCTCCTCCACCGCCTCCTCAACT
Source organism: Akkermansiaceae bacterium (assembly GCA_023299815.1). Taxonomy (GTDB): domain Bacteria; phylum Verrucomicrobiota; class Verrucomicrobiia; order Verrucomicrobiales; family Akkermansiaceae; genus SW10. Next base: position 7,851 of record JALZWA010000077.1, on the reverse strand, counting down.
CAGAAACCAAAGCCCCCAAGAAGCGCCTCCTCTTCGGCATCTACGGACTCGGCCTCCTCTGCTTTTTCGATGGCCTAGCCAATGCCGTCCTCCTCGGCCGCATCTCCCGTCCCCTCACCGACGCCCTCAAAGTCTCACGCCAATTCCTCGCCTACCTCATCGACTCCACCAGCGCCTGTGTCGCCTGCGTCGCCTTCATCTCCACCTGGATCGCCACCCAGCTCTCCCTCATCAAAGAAGGCATCGCAGACTCCGGCATCGACGCCAGCCCCGTCTCCCTCTTCTTCCACTCCATCCCCGCAAACCCCTACTGCCTCCTCACCCTCCTCCTCATCCCCCTCGTCATCGCCAAATCCTGGCAACCCGGCCCCATGGGAAAAGCCCAGCCCGTCGAAACTCCCGAAGCCTCCCTAAAAGGCGATGACTTTAAAGTGCGCAACGCCCTCATCCCCCTCGCCGTCCTCGTCATCACCCTCCCCGGCCTCATCTACCTCTGGCAAGACACTCATCAGATTATTTTAAAAGAAGAGGTCCCAATTCCACCGTCCTGGAAAAATGCCTTCTCCTCTGATGGCGTCCCCTACGCCATGACCGCCGCCGGCTTCATCGCCCTCATCGCCGCCTGCCTCTGCTTCCCTAAAGAACGGCGCAGCGAACTCGGTAAGCACGCCACCGATGGTGCCGCCAGCCTCCTCCCTGCCCTCATCATTCTCATCTTCGCCTGGTCCCTCGGCTCCGTCCTCAAAGAACTCGGCACCGCAGACATGCTCTCCGAGTTCATCCGAGGCTCCATCTCACTCACCTACCTCCCCCTCGCCGTCTTCCTCCTCGGAGCCATCATGAGCTTCATGACCGGCACCTCCTGGGGCACCATGGGACTCCTCATGCCCATCGTCCTCCCCATCGCCCTCGGTCTTGGCGACTCCGCCGAAATGCTCACCATCCTCCCCATGGTCATCGGAGCCGTCTTCGGAGGCGCCGTCTTTGGCGATCACTGCTCCCCCTTCTCGGACACCACCATCGTCTCCGCCATGGCCTCCGGTTGCTCACCGACTTCACACGTTCTCACTCAACTTCCTTACGCTCTCCTCACCGCCCTCGGAGCCACCATCGCCTACACCCTCATGGCCCTCGGCCTCACCCCCATCATCGCCACCCTCACCTGCGCCGCCCTCATGGCCGCGCTCGTTCTTACGAGGAAAAATTCTTAACCTACGAGATCCCCGATGCTTCCAAACCCGGGCTCGAAAAGACGACGATACATCCGCACCGCATAGCCGTCCGTCATCCCCGCTAGGAAGTCACAGACCAAGCGCGCCTTCTCAGCTTCCGTTTCTGCCGCCTCGATCTCAGCAGCATCTTCTTCGCCAAGAAGCTCGAATTTCTGCCCATCAATCTTCTCACCCTTCACGTAACATTGCTCCAGCACCTCCCAGAGCCGACGCAGCATCAAGCTCCCCTTATGCTCCAGCTGCTTGAGCTGCGGTGAAAGAAAGACCACCTCATAAGCCAGCTTCTTGAAGAGCTCACTTTCTTCACGCACCACTTCATCCACCACCACCTTGAAGGCGTAGCGATGAGACACCGCGCTTAAAAAATTCACCTCACGTTCCAAGCTCGCCGCCTGAATAAACTTCCCGATCCGCTTCCCCACAAAAGGCTCAATCCGCCCACCGCGAATCGCGCGCACCAGCTTGCCGATCGGGCTCTCATCCGAGACCTCCACCGCATTCTTCTCCGCCCAGCGCTCCACTTTTTCCACCGTCAAAAATCCCGCCCGCACCGAGTCTGCGAGATCATTCAGCGAATATGCCGTGTCATCCGCCCAGTCCATGATCTGGCACTCGATCGACTTAAAAGAATCCCGCACATCCCCCGGCACCAGCTCCACCGGGAAGTCATGCCCCCCCAGCGCCCAGTCGAGCCGTCCCACCTGCTCATCATAGAGGAAATGATTCTTCGGAAGCTTCCCCGTAGCCGACTTCAGCTCGCTCCAAAGCGACTTATATTTCAGCACCCCATCCGTGAAAGCCCTCGTCGGATCCATCCCCGTCCGGCTTTGGGAAAAAATACGATTCGTCAGAAGCCGCAGCGTCTGCGCATTCCCCTCAAACCCCCCATAACCCGCCATGAAGTGGTTCAGCGAGCGCTCCCCCGCATGCCCAAAAGGTGGATGCCCCAAGTCGTGCGAAAGACACACCGCCTCCATCAAATCCTCATCCACATAAAAATCATCCTCTAACAGATCACTCGAATGCTTCAGCCAGCGGCAGATCGACTTTCCAATCTGCGCCACCTCCAGCGAGTGCGTCAGCCGCGTCCGATAAAAGTCATACTCCCCGCTCCAAAAAACCTGCGTCTTACTCTGCATCCTCCGGAACGTCGGAGTGTGCAACACCCGATCACGATCCACCTGAAACGGACTCCTAAAGTCCCCCTCATCCGTCCGTCCGGACTCCCGCTCGATATCAAATGCTCCGTAAAATCGATTCTGCACGCCCCCCCCTACTCTAAATCAAAGAAAAAACCAACCCCTGCGCTTCATTGACTTCCCCCACGATACTGCTATCAAATAACCAGTGCTTCAAAAAGCGTCAGCGTCAGTTCTGCTAGCAGCCATGAGTCTTCTCATCGGCTTGCAGGCTCCCCTGCTCGGCTTCTGCCAGCACTCGCAGACCTTCTTCGTCAGCGAGCACCACTGCGAACCTGCTGAAGATGAGTGCGACCACCAACATCATCACCGCGACCATCATCACGAGCATGAAGAGCCCGCACCGGAGCCAAATCCCTGCGATGACTCCCACGAATTCATCTCGCTCGATGTCGATGACTTCCTCTGGTCCGCCACCAGCAGCTCACCGGAATTAAAATTTCCAACCATCGCCCCTTTCTTCTCGGCGAACGATTTCCTCGCTGCTCCTCATCGGAACATTGAACTCAAGAAAATCCCGCGTCCCCCACCACCTCCTGGAGAACCTCTCTTCCGTCTCCAAGCTGTCTGGAGACTCTGATTTAAAATGGTGCCGCCTTTGATCAAAAAGGCCAGCTCACCCCGATCCGACTCTTGCCCGCATTAGGGTAGAACCCCGGCTCACTCACGCCTCCCCGCAGGGCATTTGCCCAGCCCAATCCCGGAAGCGTCTTCCAGAAAACCGAGAAACCATCACGCTCCACCGAGCCACCGTAACCACTCGGCTTCTTTCCTGAATCAGCCACCACCCACGCCTCCGCGTGATCCGGTATCTTAAACCACCGAGTCCGATCCCCTCTCCACCAGAATCCATCCACCGCCGGATCCCTCTCATTCTTCGGCACCTTCACCCTTTTTCCACTCTCCGGAATCACCCGGAAATCCTCTAACCCCGCCGCCGTGAATCCTGAAAAAGTCACCTTCCCCGTCAGCAGCTTCTCTTTCCGAGCAGCCTCTTTCGGCACGACTTCTTCCTTAGCCACCTCTCTCACCACCACCTGCTCTGGCTTCTTCACCACCTCCGGAATCTTCTTCTCTTTCTTCAGAGCCTTCACCGGCTCTCTCACCTCCCCCACCTCCAGCGGCGCGCACGACACCACCACTCCCATCAGCAGACTCACCCAGATCAAATTCTTCATCTCTGGCCAGAATCTACCCCATCCATCTCTGATCCTCTCATGAAAAAGCTCCTCTTTCTCATCCCCGCACTTCTCGCCTCCTGCACCACCCCGCAGGCCGACATCCCCATCGTGCAAGCCAAACCCCTCGTCCAGACCGCTACCAAGCACAGCACCACCGCTGCCGACCTCACCTTCGCAAACCTCCCCGCCAAGGTCCGCGCCCTCAATCCCCACCTCGCCGCCGCCCGCCACCTCATCGGCGAAGCCCAAGGTCGCCTCCGCCAGTCCGGACTCCGTAGCAACCCCGAGCTCGAAGTAGAATTCGAGGCCGGCAATCGCTTCCACGACCTCATGCTCACCGTCGGCGTCTCCCAGCGCTTCCCCCGCACCAATCGACTCGCCATCGAAAAGCGCGCCTCCTCCATCCTCGTCCAAGCCGCCTCCGCCGAGATCCGCGATGTCGAGCGACAGCTCATCGGCGAAGCCCGCACCGCCTTCACCAAAGTCCTCGCCCTCCGCCAAGAACAAGCCCTCATCAAAAAACAAGAAGCCAATGCCCGCCAGCTTGCCGACTTCATCACCCAGTCCGCCCAGCGCGGAGAAGCCTCCCCCCTCGAGGCCGGCACCGCCCTCCTCGAGGCCACCCGCCTCTCAAACCGCGCCCAGCAAATCAACATCCGCTCCCAACTCGCCCTCGCCTCCCTCAAGCCCCTCCTCGGTCTCTCCCTCGATGCCACCCTCACCACCAGCGAGACACTGCCAAAACCCAGCCTCCCCGCCATGCTCGTCGCCACCACTCAGCGGCCCGATCTCCAAGCCGCCCAGCTCCGCGCAAAAAGCGCCGCCGTCTCCTCAGACCTCGAGCGCGCCCGCGTGAAGGACGACTACGAAGCCGGAGTCTTCGCCGGTCTCGGCCGTGCCGAAGACGCCCCAGAAGGAATCCACTCCGAACAAACCATCGGCGTCCGCTTCAAAATCCCCTTCGCCCACTACAATGACAACTCCGGCAACATCCTCGCCGCCAATGCCCGCCACCAGCGCCTCACTGCTGAAGCCACCGCACTCCAGCGCAGCATCTCCGCCGAGGCCCACGCCTACTACCAGGAAATGACGCAGTGGTCTGCCCTCTCCACCCAGATTGAGCAGAAACTCATCCCTCTCGCCGACTCCCAGATTCAAAAAACAAAAGACGCCTACTCCCGTGGCGAAGCTCCCCTCCAGGACGTCCTCCGCGCCCAAGAGCAGCGCCTCTCCCTCCAGACCTCCCAGCTCGAAGCGATCCGCGATTTCCACCTCGCCTACGCCAACTACCTCACCGCCACCGCCCAATGAAACGACTCCTCATTTTCTTACTCACCCTTCCCCTTTTCGGCGAAGACGAAGAGCGCATCAACCTCTCCGCCAGCGCCGCCAAAAACCTCGGCATCCAGCTCGCCGAATCAGAGGACATCACCTTCGAGTCCACCTTCTTCGTCATCGGCCGTCTCCAAGAAATCCCCAGCAGCCACGCCGTCGTCTCCACCCGCATCCCCGGCCACGTCACCGAGCTCAATGTCATCGCCGGAGACTTCGTCAAAAAAGGAGACCCCATCTTAAAAGTCCAGAGTCGTCAGGCCGGCAACCCGCCGCCCACCATCACCCTCTTCGCCCCCAGCTCCGGCATCGTCGCCGAGAGCCACGTCCGCCTCGGTGAACCCGTCGACCCCTCCAAGGAACTCCTCGATATCCTCGACCTCCGCAAACTCTGGGCCATCGCCCGCGTCCCCCAGCAAGAAGCCGGAAAGCTCAAAGTCGGCACCAAAGCCCGCATCCAAATCGCCGCTCTCGGCGATCAACCCATCACCGGCGAGCTCATCCGCTTCGGCACCACCGCCGATCCCGCCTCAGGAACCTTTGATGCCATCTTCCTCATCGATAACCCCGACTCCACCCTCCGCCCCGGCATGCGCGCCGAGTTCTCCATCATCACCGCCACCCGCGAAGACGTCACCGCCGTCCCCAAGAAAGCCGTCCAAGGCGACATCACCAACCGCGTCGTCTACGTCAAAGACTTCGACCTCCCCAACTCCTTCATCAAAGCCCCCGTCATCACCGGCGAAGAAAACGACCAATTCATCGAAATAAAGAGCGGCCTCTTCCCCGGCGACGAAGTCGTCACCACCGGCGCCTACCTCCTCGGCTTCGCCGGAGGCGGAAACCTCTCCCTCAAAGAAGTCCTCGATGCCGCCCACGGCCACGAACACAACGAAGACGGCTCAGAAATCACCGAAGACCAAAAATCCCCCTCCGAGGACCACCATGACCACGCCTCCCACGGCCCCACCAACAAACTCCTAGTCCTCACAAACATCATCCTCCTAGTCCTCCTCATCCTAGCCAGCATCAAACTCGCCAAAAAATAACCCCCTCAACCAAGCCCCCATCCAAGATTCGTGCTCATTCGTGAGATTCGTGGTCAAGCCCCCTCAACCAAGATCCCACCCATCCCATTCATCTGCGGTTAAAAAACCTCTCCCCGTCCCATGCTGAACAAGCTCATCAACTTCTCCCTAGCCCAGCGAGCCCTCATCCTCGCCATCGGAGTTATCATCCTCGTCACCGGTTACCAAACCATGACGCGCCTCCCCGTCGACGTCCTCCCAGACCTCACGAAACCCACCGTCACCATTCTAACAGAATCCCCCGGCCTCTCCCCTGAAGAAGTAGAAACCCGAGTCACCATCCCCCTAGAAAGATCCCTCATGGGCGTCAATGGCCTCGACCGACTCCGCACCATCAACGACATCGGCCTCTCCCTCACCTACATCGAGTTCGATTGGGGCACCGACATCTACCAAGCCCGCCAGTTCGTCCAAGAACGACTCACCTCCGCCGAACTCCCGAAGGACATCACCCCCTACATGACGCCAGCCACTTCCCTCATGGGAAACATCATGCTCGTCAGCGTCCTCGATCCCTCCGGAAACATCTCCCCACAAGACCTCCGCACCCTCTCCGACTGGACCATCGCCCGACGCCTCCAATCCATCCCCGGCATCGCCGAAGTCCTCCCCATGGGCGGCGGCATCAAGCAGATCCAAGTCCAGCCCGATCCCCAGCGCATGCTCGCCCTCGGCGTCACTTACGATGAACTCCGCACCGCCGCTGCCAATGCCGTGCGCAACACCACCGGTGGCTACATCGAGGGCGACTCCCAAGAAATCATGGTCCGCAATCTCGCCATGACCACCGATCTCAACAAGATCGCAAACACCACCGTCCGCCACGAGAACGACCGCCCCCTCCGCATCAAGGACGTCGCAAACGTCGTCTGGGACACCGAGCCCATGCGCGGCGACGCCGGCACCACCTCCGGAGAGAAATCACATCCATCAGTGATCCTCTCCATCACCAAAGCCCCCGGCTACGACACCCTAGCCCTTACCGACCAACTCGAAACCGCCCTCGACGACCTCCGCACCACCCTCCCCGGCGACACCCAGCTCCTCGTCAGCTACCGCCAGGCCGACTACATCAATCTCTCGCTCGATAACCTCAAGCACGCCCTCCGCGATGGCGCCATCATGGTCGCCCTCGTCCTCCTTCTCTTCCTCTTCAACTTCCGCGTCACCCTCATCACCCTCACCGCGATCCCCCTCTCGCTCGCCATCTCCATCATCGTCTTTTCCTTCTTCGATCTCGGTATCAATTCCATGACCCTCGGCGGCTTCGCCGTCGCCATCGGCATGGTCGTAGATGACGCCATCGTAGACGTAGAAAACGTCTACCGCCGCCTCCGCGAGAACCCACAGAAACCGCGCCTCAAAGTCATCGCCGACGCCTCCTCCGAGATCCGCTCCTCCATTCTCTACGCCACCCTCCTCATCATCCTCGTCTTCGTCCCCCTCCTCTCACTTTCCGGAGTCGAGGGCCGCCTCTTCTCCCCCATCGCCATCGCCACCATCGTGAGCATGGCCGCCTCCTTCCTCGTCTCCCTCACCATCATCCCCGTCCTCTCGTCCTACCTCCTCAAGCCGAACCCTGACAAAGTCCACCGCGATCACTTCTTCCTCCGCGGCCTCAAGTCTCTCTTCGCGTTCATCCTCCGCGGAGCCCTCGCCCAGCCCTTCGTTGTCATCGCGCTCGCCGCCTTCGTCGTCGCCCTCGGTGCCATCACCTATCCCGAGATGGGGAAAAATTTCCTCCCCACCTTCCGCGAGCCCACCGCCGTCATCGCCACCACCGCCAGCCCCGGAACCTCCCTTCAAAAGACCACCGAGA
>JALZWA010000076.1 GCA_023299815.1 Akkermansiaceae bacterium | reverse complement strand
GGTTGAGGACGGCGGCGAGCGTCTTGCCATTCGCCTTGGCGGCTTCCATGAGCTGGTCGATGCGTTCAAGAGTGATCTCAAGAGGCTTCTCAACAATGGCGTGCTTTCCGGCATTCAGAGCTGCGAGAGTGGGGTCGAGGTGCGCGCCGCTGGGAGTTCCTACGGTGACGATCTCCAGCTCAGGGTCGGCGAGGAATTCCGCCATGTCCGAGTAGGCCTTAGCGCCATATTCGCCAGCGAGCTTATCCGCAGCTTCTTGGCGGAGGTCGAAGACTGAGTGAAGAGTGCCACCTGTCATTGCAGTGATGGCCTTGGCGTGAAAGTGGCCGATCATGCCGGCGCCGATGATTCCGAATTTCATAAATTTGTGCGACAAGTTGAACCTTAGGGATTCCATTTGCCAAGCCTTCGCTGATTAAATTAGGCGCGAGAGGTAGAGAATGGCTCCCCAAAAGAGAAAGAAGCCGAAGAGAAGTTGGGCAAAGAACCAGATGAAGGTCCATACAACAGAGATTCTTCCTTCTTTACGAGTGGCCGACATGCAGCCCTGAAGGACGGCCGTGCTCATCAGACTGAGACCCCACAATACTAAAGCTCCTTTCATAGCTCCGGTGAATGCGGTTATGAAGAATAAGAGGGGTGCGACTAAAAAGAGGGCGAGAATGGACGCTGTGCTGCTTTCCTTTTCCATGCTGAGGAGTGAAGCAGGGGCGTCTCTTTTACCAAAATTGATTGCAAGGACTCAAACATCGATGAGATCAATCTAAGTGGTAGATGATCCCTATTTTGGGCCGAGGAAAAAAACCAGAATCTTCGAAAAGGCTCTGATTTGGTGGGAGATTTTCCTACTTGGATTATGGCCTCTTCTCGTTCTTCAAGAAGGAGAAGGTGCCGACGAAGAAGAGGAAGACGAGGAAGACGAGGCCTCCGATAGCGACATTTCCACTCCAGCCTGACGCGTGGCTTTTTCCTTCGAGGACCCAGACGGATCCGAGGGTCGCGATTGCGGTGGCGAAGATCATGAGGGAGTTCCAGATGATTCGAGCCGTTCCTTCTGGGCGGTGTTCGCCGAGGATTTTCTTCGAGTTCATCATGAGGAAGAAGGTGAAATAGGCGATGGGAATGAGTGAACCGCCGATGACCGAGGTGGGGACAACGAGTGCTGCTTTTGACTCGCCTGTCCAAAGGATGGGGAACAGGCAGCCCGAGAGGCCGGAGAGACTGCAGCCGAGGAAGTAGAGCTTCTTGTTGTTATTAATGTTCGGCTCGTTCGAGGCTAAAGCTTCGGCGCTTGGTGGCTTTGAGAAGACCTCTTGAAAGGCGAGGCCGTTCATAAGCATCAGGATGATGAGCGTGGAGACAGCCATGCCGAGAACTCCGACGCCGAAGATCTTCTGGGAGACCGCTTTTCCGGCGAAAGGCTCGAGAGTGACTGCGAGAGAGCCCGCGCCGTGCTTTGTGAGCATTTGAGCGAGTTGGACATCGGCTGTTCCTACGACTGCGCCATTGCTTGGAAGTTGTGCGGAGACGGCGACGATCGCATTTTGCAGTGCCTCGCCCTCAAGTGCGTCTGCTTTCCCGTGGAAGCTGCTTGCGGCAGCGATGACGACACAGGAAGTGGCGAGAAAGAAGGGAACGAAGAGACCAATTGAGAGGTCAGTGATAGAGAGGCCGCGGTGCTTCTTACCCCAGCGCTTTCTAAGAAGGGTGTAGGGGAGAAGGAAAGTCATGTTGATGCCCACCGCAGAGCCGAAGGCGGCGAAGGTGACATCGCGCTGCTGGTCGGCAATTTTTGCGGTCCAGTAATCAGCGAAGTTTGATTGAGCAATGAAGGGTTCGTAAGTGGCAATTGGCTTGAAAAGCGCAGAAGGATCAGGGACGTAGCCGCCAAGGATTTTAGCGACTGGCAACTGTCCGCTCTTGAGGAGGGCGAAGACAACAGCGAAGAAGGAGAGGACGATCACACCAACCATCATCTTGATGATAAGGTCAAAGGTTTTAGCGCCCTGGCCCCCAGCTTGGTAGAGGGCATTCACCCCAATCCCGATGGCAAAGAGAATGGCGATGATGAGGGGAACAAATTTTGGGTCGGAGAGAATGCCGAGATTTTGCTGCAGAGCCTCGGTGGCGAGGGCGAACTGGGGCATGGTCCAGACGAGGTTGGCCATGATGGTAGCAATGAGCCAGGCCCAGCCGAGAAGAGGGTTGATGTGGCGATTGATCGAATGGAAGGGGCGATCTCCGGTGGAAAGAGTAATATAGGCAATTGCGGAAAGCATGATGATGCCGCAGATCATGGCGAGGGGCTGCACCCACATCGCGTCAAAGCCCGAAGTGCTGCCAAGATAGAGAGCTCCACCGAGTGAGCCACCGCCGAGGGTGATCGCGCCTTGGAGCCAGCCGGGGCCGGAGATCTTGGCGTAGGCGAAGAATTTCGTGATTCCGCCTTTGTCTGCTACGGAATCGATGACATCGAGTTCGCGTTGTGATTGATCGCTCATGTCAGACAACTGTTAGGAAGGAGATGGCTGAGGAAAAGGAAAAAGCGTCCGGTTTTTCAGATGAGTGGTAAATTTCCGAAAGGAGAGGGGGGATTGAAAAATTTCACCTTCTTTGGTGAGTGAGGATTGCGGGATGGGCGAAGACGAGGCAGACTCCCGTCCTTGGCCGAGAAAGAATCAACTCCCGAAGCTTACGTGACTCCTGGAATGGCGAAAGACCTGCAGGTGCTTACGAAGATGCGCCTCAATGTCTTTGTGCTCATCACGACGCTCTTTGGCTTCTTCCTAGCGGCGAAGGGGCTAGGAGGGATGTCTGATAAGTGGTGGCTCCTTTTTCACACGATCTTAGGCACGGCGGCGGCGGCTTTCGGTTCGGCGGCTTTTAATCAGCTGATGGAGATCGAGGATGATGCGCAGATGAAGCGGACGGCGGACCGGCCCTTGCCTTCGCGCCGGATGACGGTGATGCGGGCTTTCGCGATCGCTTGGGGGCTCTCGGCCTTCGGCTGCATCCATCTCGCGGCGAAGGTGAATCACGCTGCGGCGGTGCTCGCGGCGGTGACGATCGTGGTCTACGTCTTTGTCTACACGCCGATGAAAAAGTGGCACTCTACCAACACGCTGGTGGGGGCGATTCCGGGTGCGATTCCTCCGCTGATCGGCTGGGTCGGTGCGGGTGGGGGATGGCTCGATGCGGGTGGGTGGTTTCTTTTCGCGCTTCTTTTCTTCTGGCAGCTCCCTCATTTCGTGGCGATCAGCTGGCTCTGCCGTGAGGAGTATGAGGATGCAGGCTATCAGATGTGGTCAAATGGCGACATCACAGGCCAGCACACCGTGAAGCTTTATAATATCTTCTCGGTGGCGATGATCGCGCTCGGGATTTTGGGCAGTTTTTTGAATCTCTACCCGCACTGGGTCGGCATCCTCCATGGGGTGATGGTGTTTGTGATGATGCTTCCGGCGCTCAAGTATGGTAAAGATGCGGATCGCGGGAAGATGCGGAAGGCCTTCTTCGGCACGCTGCTTTACCTGCCAATCGTGCTTCTCGGTCTTGCCTTTACGTGGAGCTAGGCTAGCGTCCGCCGAATGGACGTCAGCCAGTTGGAACCCGCGGACCGTGACCCGGTCAAGCTCCGGAACACTGCCCTTATTTTGGTCGGTCTCATGATCGTGGGCGCGACTGTGATTCTCTGGGCCTATGCCTCTTTCGGAAAGCGCACAAGCCAGAGTGATCGCCCCAGCATGGAGGCTAAGATCACGGATGATTGCCGTATGATCACGGCCGATGGTGAAGAGCGCGATATTCAAGATCTCAAGGAAAAGGTCACCATCTCTCTCATCACGACTCTTGAGGAAGGCTCCTCTGAAAATGTCCTCGTGGCTCTCCGCGAGGTTTACAAGTCGCTTCCTGAGGGAGAGGAGAAGCCAAATCTCCTCGTCTTCGTGCTCGATGCCTCCGAGGAATCTCCTGAAAAAATGGAGGGCGTCCTCAGCGAGTTCGATTCCATGACAGAAGTGTGGCGAGTGGCTGCTAATGAGGATGGAAAAGTCTCGGTGCGTGCCTTTTTGAAGAACCGCATGCGCTTCGGAACCTATCCCGAGAAGCGGAACGAGAAGTGGTCTTTCGATCCCAAGCTCATCCTGCTCGATCAGCACCTGCATCTCCGCGGACTTCCCGGATCGAACGAAGGCTGGGCTTTCGATGTCGTCGCTGGGATGGAGGCGAAATATTCCGCCGCAAAAGAAGAGCATCCTGATAAGGAACTCCAGCCTCCCTACATGACCACCGAGCGGCTCACTCAGCTTCTGATCAAATCGATCAACTACCTTTACGCAAACCCTGAAGAGAAAGGCCAAAAATGACCGAGAAAAAGCAAATCGTCCTCATCTACAGTGTCGTCGCCATTGTCTGCGCCCTCATCATTGGGATGTCAGTCTGGCTCGCGAGCCTCAAGAGGACCAAATCCGAGAACGGCCCCTATGCGGAAGACGTTGGAAAAGTAGAAGTGACAGAAATCATGAGCCTGGAGAGAGATCTCGACCTCGTGAAGCAGGATGGCGAGGCCGTGAAGATCTCTGATCTGGAGGACAAAGTCTGGATCGCGACCCAGTTCTACGCGGTCTGCCCGATGTGCGCTGAGCGTAATGGCACGCGCCTTCTCCAAGTCTACAATCAGTTCAAAGACAACCCGAACTTCAAGGTCGTCTGCCTCTCGATCGATCCCGAGTCGGATACCGATGAGCACCTCATGAATCTCGAAAAAGGCCTCGCGGTCGATGGCGACAACTGGTGGTTTGTCAAAACCGAGACTGAGAAGATGCGTGAATACATGCGCTTTGAAATGCTCTTTGGCGATATCAAGCTGCGGACAGTCCAATCCGAGATCGATGAGAAGGGGAAGTGGGCGCACGACATGGGCATCCAAGTCTATCGCGGCGACACCCTTCTCAAGAAGTGGCATGAAGGCCTCCCGCCTGAGGATCTGACTAATCTCGTAGCGAAAGCACTTCAATCTCTCGAGGACAATGAGTGAGCGAGAAGACTACCTCAATCGGCCGATCCTGACAGATCGCGCCCGCGTCTTGCGTCGCGTGGTTTGGATCGTGAGTATCCTCGTCTTCATCCTAGTGGCAGCGATGCGCTCGCCTTATAAAATCCCGCTGCCTGATGGGGTCGATTTTTCAATCCTCCCGAAGGTTCACGCCGCTCTCAATTGTCTCGTAGCGGCCTGTTTACTCGCTGCACTTTTCGCGGTCGGGAGAAAAAAGATCACGCTGCACAAGCGCTTCATGACTGCGGCTCTTTTTTTCTCGGGGCTCTTTCTGATCGGCTACGTGTCCTATCATTTCACCACCGTGGAGACAAAATTTGGCGACTTTGATGGCAGTGGCCGCGTCAGCGATGCCGAAAAGGCGGAGGCGGGAATGAGCCGCACGGTCTACTTCTTTCTTCTGTTTACTCACATCATCGCCGCCGCGGTGAGCTTCCCGATGATCCTCATGACCTTCGTCCACGCTTGGACGAATGACTTCGTGAAGCACCGCAAGCTGGCGCGAAAAGTTTTCCCGCTCTGGCTCTTCGTCGCCGTCACTGGTCCGATCTGCTACTTCATGCTTAAGCCTTACTATGCATTGCCTGCGGAGGAGATTGAGCTTATGCAAAAGCCATGAAAGTCCTGAGCCACAGCGATTCCGGTTACGAGCGCTTCGTGAAGAAGCTTCACCGCCGTGCCATCCCCACCGATAATGTGCGGGATTCGGTCAGCGCCATTATTGCGGATGTTGCCAAGCGCGGTGACGCCGCTCTCGTGGACTTCGCGAAGAGGTTTGATGGTGCCACGCTCAAGAAGAGCCAGCTCCGCGTCAGTGATGCCGAGCTCGCCTATGCTGTCGCGCAAGTCAGCCCCGAGACGAAAGCTGCGGTGGCCGCTTCGCGGAAAAATATCCACGCCTTTGCCAAGCGCTCCATGCGTAAGGACTGGTCGTATAAAAATGCCGAAGGCGCAGAGGTCGGCGAGCGCTTTACTCCCTTTGATCGCGTAGGAATCTACGTGCCAGGAGGCAAGGCTCCCCTTGTTTCCACCGCGCTCATGACGGGTGCCTTCGCTCAAGCAGCAGGCGTCCCAGAGATCATCGCGGCGACTCCTCCGGGGCCAGATGGCTCGGTGAACCCTGACCTCCTCTACGCGCTTACCGAAGCAGGAGCTACTGAGATTTATAAAATGGGCGGCGCTCACGGCATCGCTGCTCTTTCGCTCGGCACGAAGACGATTGGACCTGTCGATAAGGTCTTCGGACCCGGTAATAAGTTCGTTGTTGAGGCCAAGCGCCAGATGGTCGGAGCGGTCTCAATCGATCTTCTCCCTGGGCCTTCTGAAGTCCTTATCGCGGCAGACGCGACGGGGAATCCACGCTTTTTAGCAGCCGATCTTCTTGCGCAAGCCGAGCACGGGCCAGATAGCGTCGTTGGTTTTGTCACCACTTCGAAAAAACTCCTCGCGGACACTCAAGCTGAAGTTGCCAAGCAACTCGCCGAACTTCCGCGTAAGGATATCGCGAAAGCTGCCTTTAAGAAAGCGGGCTTCATGCTTCTCGTGAAGTCGATGAAGGAAGCGATCGCCATCGTGAATGACTGGGCTCCCGAGCACCTCGTCCTCGTTGCAAAAGACGAAGACAAATGGCTCGATCAAGTCCGCACCGCAGGCGCGATCTACGTCGGGAACTACTCCGCTGTCGCAGTAGGGGACTTCCTCGCCGGACCGAGTCACACGCTTCCTACCGAGGGCAGCGGCCGCAGCTTCTCAGGCCTCCGCGCCGATCAATTCCAGCGCCGCGCGAGCGTGGTGCGGATGGATCAAAAAGCGGTGCGCAAATCGCAAAAGCACGTCGAGCACTTTGCTTCTATGGAAGGGCTCTTCGGTCATGGAAATTCCGTGACCTTGCGTGCGGAAGACTGATTCCTTTTACAAAAGGGATCTCCTATTCTCATCGCGAGAAGGGCGCGAGACGGTATTCTGGTGTCGTTATGAATAGGAGCCCCTTCAGAAAGCCCAAGCCCGCCAGCCCAGGACCGACTCCGACGGGCCACCGGTCGAGAGGAGCTTTACTCGGAGGCGGATTGATGAAGTCCAAGCCGAAGCTGAAGCGACTTGAATTTCATGTCCTCAGCTGGTCTTTGCTTCTCCTGTCACTCATGACTAGCGGCTCGCTACTAGGGAGCTATTTTTCGAAGTTCGTCGTGGTTCCCGGCGCAGAGTTGTCGCTCTTGATTGGGTTGCTCGGATTCCTCTTTGCGCACATCCTCGTGCTGGTGACTGGCTGGAAATATGACTGCTCGCTGACGTTCACGAGTGGATCGCTAGGGATCATCTGGCTGACCTTGGGTTTGATCTTCTTCCTCCGCATCATCGAGATGCTTTAGGGGAGGAGTAGGTTTTCCGACAGCCTCTTCAGTCCGGGGTTCTTGCCCGAAGAACATGCGCGACCTGAAGGGTCGCTGGTAAGCTTACCCGACCCAAGACTGCTCGATGAGCTTCTTGAGGCGCGCTTTATCGGTGGCTGAAGTCTTGGCGATGAATCCTTTTGCGTGGGCGAAGTGGACATCGTCTTCTTCTCCTACGTTCGTGAACTCAAGACGCTTGTCGTCATTAAAACGAGACATGCCGTAGCCGCTCCCACGGCGGTCGGGGTAGACGAGGCCGACGGTTTCTTCGGCAAATTCGCTGTCTTTTACGAAGCGGCCCATCCCAGAGGAGGCGTCATCGCTGAGTGGCTCGACGCGTGGCATGAAGAGAACTTTTTTCCCAAAGCCCATGTCCCACCACTCGCAGAGGCGGGCGACTTCTTCGAGCTTGGCCTTCATGCCGGTGAGATATTGGTGGAGGTCTTCGCCGACCATTTTCATCACTTCCCAGATGGGCTCTCCGGCATGGTGCTCGGTGCCTCCGGCAAAGCGACGGAGAAGGGTGATGTCGATAGGGGAGTTGAGCTTGGAGAGGGTCTCGCGCTCGATGCCGAGCCACTTGCCGGTATCGACCGGGCCACGGGTGTCGAACCACTCGGCGACTTCCAGCCAGTCGCAGAATTTCTGCGCGTCCTCGTAGAGGCCGAAGTGCTTCAGCACGAGACTGATGGCGCAGAGCGGCTCGGAGTCACGCGGGAACTGGTGGTGATCGAAGTTCATCAAGTCCTCATTCCAATCGCCGCCGACATCGACAACGCAGACGGAGGAGTCAGCAAGGTCCGCATCGGTCGGCTCCCGCCGGAAGATGGTGACAGGATATTGGGCGATGAGGAGGGAGCATGCGAGGAAGTCATCCTTATGCGCGCCGCCGGGGTGCACTACTATTTCACGAATCATGCGAGGGGTTTACCCCAGTGGTAGATGCGAGACAACCCCTAGCAGTGAGCTTTACCAATACCGCTTCGCTTTTGGGTCGCGGGCATATTGCGTCTTCAGGATCGAGGGCGGTTCATCTCTCATGGATAAACGAGCGATGAAGCCGATGACGAGGCCGGCGATGAAGCCTCCGACGTGCGCGCCGTAAGCGACGCCACCTCCGTGACCAGCCGATGACATGCTGCTCGCACCTTGCCAGACTTGCATGGCACCCCAGAGGCCAAGGACGACAAAGGCGGGGATCGAGACGATGCGGACGATGAAGACGGCATTGACCTTATTACGAGGGAAGAGAACGAGGTAGCAGCCGAGCACTCCGGCGATCGCTCCCGAGGCTCCGAGATTCGGGATGATGCTCTGGGTGTTGAGCGCGATCTGAGCAGCTGAGGCGGCGAGCCCACTGATGAGGTAGAAAAGGAGGAAGCGCACGTGGCCGAAGCGGTGCTCGACATTGTCCCCGAAGATCCAGAGGTAGAGCATGTTTCCACCGAGGTGAGCCCATGAGCCGTGCATGAACATGGAGCTGATGAGGGTGAAGTAGATGGGGACGGGACCGGGCATTTGCTCGAGAGTGGTCGGTCCGGACGGGGTGTTGAGGATTGTTGGGCCTACGAGATCTTTTCCGCTTGTGATCTCCTGGGGAATGACGCTCCACGCCATGTCGAATGCGGGGTTCATCGTCTGATAGATGTAGACCGCGACGTTGATCACGAGGAAGGTGATCGTGACGTAGGCTGGCTTTGAGAGGTGCCGGTCGTCATCGCTGATGGGGAATAACATGCTCTGTTTTAACACTCTGCTTGCTTCCGTCGAGATCGAACCCAGATTGAGGGATCAAGCTCTCCGTCATCATCCCAACGCACAATGAGGAGGATTTTCTTCCCGGCTGTCTGACCTCGGTTGCGGCGGCGCAGAAGAAATGGGGTGGAGAGGTGGAGGTGATCGTCGTTCTGAATCGCTGCACGGATCGCACGGAGGAAATCGCGCGCGCTGCGGGGGCGGTGATCGCACGTGAGGAGGCGAAGAACCTCTCGCGGATTCGGAATGCTGGGATCGCGGCTTCGTCCGGTGAGATGATCATGACGATCGATGCGGACAGCCGCTTTCACTCGATGACATTTTGTGACGTGGCGCATAAGCTCAGCTCTGGTCGCTACGTGGGCGGGGGAGCGATGGTTTATCCCGAGCGCTACTCTGCGGGAATCATCGCGACAGGATTTGTGGCCGCGCTTTATCTCGCGAAATTCCGTGCGTCCTTCGGAACCTTCTGGACCACGCGCAAGGCTTGCGATGCGATCGGAGGATTCAATCCGGAGTTTGTCACGATCGAGGATGTCGATTTCGCGGTGAGACTGAAACAGCTCGGGAAGCACCGGGATCAGAAGTTCGGGACCCTTTGGCGCAGCGCGCTGACGACCTCCTGCCGGAAGTTTGATCAATTCGGTGACTGGCATCTTGTGCGCGACTCCAGCTTTGTCGCGCGGGCTTTTACTGGGAAAGATCAGGCTGCTGGTGATGAATATTGGTATGAGCCGGGGCGCTAAAATTTAGGGACTAAAAAACCACGAGCTCACGCCCGTGGTTGATGATTTTTTTGCTGCAGATTAGAGAGAGAAGGTGTCTTCTTTTGCATTCGCTCCCATGGCGTGCTGGGCTTCGCCGTTGTTAGCGAGGTGGACGGCGGCGTGGTAGACGCTCTCGGTGTCTGCACTGCACTCGAAGGCGAGTTGCTCGGCATCTTTCTTCTCGGCGGTGAGGTGGCCACGGACCTCGTTGAGGACTTCGAGGAAGGTTCCGGCGGCGGCTTTGCCTGCTTCAACACCGGGTTGGTGGTAGGCGTTCACGTTGATGAGTGAGGCGTAGAGGCTGACGGCGCGCTCGAAGAGGGCGATGAGCTGGCCGAGGCTCGCTGCAGTCACTTCTTCGATCGAGATGGTGATAGAGCGGCGGCCGCTTTCATAAAGGGCATTCCGAGTGCCGCGGAGGAAGCCCTGGAGGTAGTCGGCAGAGGTGTTCACTTCATCGACGGTGATGGACTCACCCTTACGGCCCTTACGGACTTCTACGAAGGTGGCGAAGAAGTTGTGGAGGCCATCGCGCAGCTGCTGGACGTAGGCGTGCTGGTCTGTGGAGCCTTTATTTCCATAGACGGCGAGGCCTTGGTTGACGGTCTGGCCATCGAGGTCTTCGGCCTTTCCAAGCGACTCCATGATGAGCTGCTGGAGATATTTTGAGAAGAGGACGAGGGAGTCTTTGTAGGGAAGGATGACGAGGTCTTTTTGACCTTTGCCATTTCCTTCGTGATACCACGCGAGTGCGAGCTGGAGGGCGGCGTTGTTTGAGACATCGCTGGAGCGTGTCTTTTCGTCCATGGCCTTGGCTCCTTCGAGCATTGCTTGGAAGTCGATGCCTTGCAGGGCCATTGGCACGAGGCCGACGGTGGAGAGGATGGAGGTGCGGCCGCCGACCCAGTCTTCCATGGGGAAGGTGGCGAGGAAGCCTTCGTCTTTTGCGAAGTTAAAGAGCTTGGAGCCTTCTCCGGTGACGGCGATGGCGTGCTTGGCGAAGTCGAGACCGGCTTCTTCGTAAGCGTGCTTGGCTTCGAGCATGCCATTGCGTGTTTCGGCGGTGCCGCCTGACTTGGAGATGACGACTGCGAGGCTTTTATTGAGGGCTTGTCCGATGGTGGCGAGATCGGAGTCGATTCCGGCAGGGTCGGTGTTGTCGAAAAAGTAAGTCGTTACCGGAGACTTCGCTCCACCGAGCGCTTGCTCGATGAGCTGAGGGCCAAGCGCTGATCCGCCGATGCCGATGATGATGATGTTTTCAAAGACGCCACCTGCGGGAGGGGCGATCTCGCCGGAGTGGATTTTTTTAGCGAAGGATTTCACCGCTTTGAGCGGCTCGGTGATCTGAGCGCGGATCTCATCGTTCGGCGCGAGATCGGCATTGCGGAGCCAGTAGTGCCCGACCATGCGGCCTTCGTCCGGGTTGGCGATCTCTCCGGCTTCGAGGGTCTTGAGGTCGGCGAGGGATTTTTCGATTTTCGATGACATCGTGGCCGAGAAGTCGGCAGGGATGTCCATGCGAGAGAAATCAAGGCTGAAGCCGAGATCAGGATAGCGGAGGAGGGATTGGGAAAAATTGTCGAAATTCATGATGTTGGAACCACAGATGGGCGAATATTTGAGATTGAGGAGGGAAGGTTGGGGGCTGGGAGGTTTTTAAACCGCAGATGAATGGGATGGATGGGATTTTTTGAGACTGGAGATGAGGGGTGGATCTTTGGGGCTGGGAGGTTTTTGAACCACAGATGGATGTTTTTTAAGACTGGAGACTTGGGGGAGAAGACGGTGGACTCTGATTGAGGGAGACTCGGCGGTATTCCAAGCGGGCTTTTTGGAAATTGATGATGAGTCCTACTTTGAGGCCGGTAATGCGAAGGTAGTTGAGCATTTGGCCGACCTCGTGGTCACCGATCTTTGTGATCACTTTCGTGTCGACGATAATCTTGGAGAACGCGATGAGGTCGGGAACGTATTCGCTGACCTGGACGCCTTTGTAGTTGAGGGGGAATCGGGGTTGTTGTTCGAAGGGGATTTCTTGTCTTTGGAATTCTACCACCAAGGCATTTTCATAGGGCTTCTCATGAAAGCCATGACCTATTTCGTTAATGACTTCGAAAGCACAGCCAATGATCTTGCTGGTCTCATCCTTAAAAAGAAAATCATCATTCATGTCAAAGATCTCTCAATATCCCATCCATCCCATTTATCTGCGGTTCTAATATTTCAAAATAGCTTCAGTGCGAGGGGAGTCAAGAAGGGCGCGGCCACCAAGGTCTTCCAATTCGATAAGGAAGGAGGTGGCTACGAGATCGGCATCGAGGACTTTGAGGAGCTTGATGGCAGCAGCGGCCGTGCCACCTGTTGCGAGGAGGTCGTCTACGAGGAGGACTTTTTCGCCGGGCTTGATGGCGTCCTTGTGGATCTCGACGCAGTCTTCGCCGTATTCGAGCGCGTAGGCTTTCATGTGCGTGGTCCAGGGGAGTTTGCCTTTTTTCCGGATGGGGACAAATCCAGCATCTAGGATCTGAGCGACGCCTGCGGCGAAAATGAAGCCTCGGGCGTCGATTCCTACGACCTTATCGATTTTTTCTCCCTGAGCAGTCTCAGCGAGGAGTTCCATGGATGTTTTGAAGAGCTCGGCATCGCCAAGAACCGGCGTGATGTCTTTAAAAAGGATCCCGGGCTTGGGGAAATCGGGGACATCTCGGATGGCGGCATTGAGATCGGCTGCGGTCGGCATGGGGAGAAGCTAAGCGCATTCTGAGAGCGGGGAAAGAGGATATCGGGGGAGTTTCTTTTTCCGCACTTGAAAGGATGGCCTTAGGAGGGCAGTTATCGGGGCATGGAAACGGGCTATTTGATCGGCGCGACGGTTCTGGCGACTGCCGGAGCAGTCTTCGGTTGGCGTTCCCGTGGTGAGGAGGGGCCGAATTACCGTGCTTTTTGGTGGATGTTAGGGGCCTTTGTTTTCCAGTTACTTTTCCTCGGAGTGCGTGGAGATCTTCGTGGGCAGTGCCCTCTGAATGATGTGGGGGAGATTTGCCTCTTCCTTGCGTGGTCGCTCACCTTTTTCTATCTCGTGACGGGATCGACTTATCGGCTGTCCTTGCTGGGGGTGTTTACCGCTCCGGTGGTGGTGGCTCTCCAGCTCGTGACGCTGGTTCCGGGCGCGCTGGAGGTGGGTCCACAGCGGGTTGAGGTGGTGGATGCTTGGCGCGAGTCGCACGCGGCTTTCTCGGTCTTGAGTTATGGAGCGCTCGCGCTGGCTGCAGTGGCTGGGGTGATGTTCCTCGTGCTCAATAAGCGCTTGAAGAATCAGAATCTGAAAGGTGGCATGATGGCAGGGATGCCCTCGGTGAGTCGCTTGGTGCAGGCGATGGCTCGGATTGCTACGGTGGGCTGGATCATTCTCACGATCGGCGTCGTTTCGGGCCTCCTCATGGAAGAGGGAGAGGTGAATGCTCACCTGCTTGTTGCGACGGTGACGTGGGTTCTTTATGCTGTCTTGCTCGGGATTTACTTCGTCAGAGGATTGCCGGGCCGCCAGTTGGCTTGGGGACTTCTGATTCTCTTTCTTCTTTCTCTCGTGGTCTTTGGAAAACTCTAAATGAAACTCGTCTGTCTTGGCCTCAATCATGAGACCGCGCCTGTCGAGGTGCGGGAGCGCTTTGCTTTGTCTGAAAAGAAGATGAAGGAAGAGGGGGCTCACTTGCTCTCCGATCCGGGGGTTACTGAGACGGTCGTCCTTTCCACTTGTAATCGCACTGAATATTACGCCGTGATCGAGGATGGCGGTGTGCAGCACCTTGAGGACTGGGTCTGTCATCAGCATCAGTTCGAGGGTTCACGTGAGGGCATCTTTTATCACCATGAGGCTAAGAATGCTGCGCTGCATCTTTGCCGAGTTGCCAGTGGAATGAACTCGATGGTTCTCGGCGAGACTGAGATCTTTGGCCAGGTGAAAAAGGCCTACCAATCAGCGCTCGCGAGCGGGACGACTTCAGGGATTTTAAACAAGCTCTTCCAGCGCGCCTTCGGGGTGGGGAAAAGGGTGCGGACTCACACCGGGATTCAGGAAGGGGCAACCTCAGTGGCAGGAGCGGCGGTGGAACTCGCAGAGCAGGTCTTTGGTAAATTAAAAGGCAGCTCGGTGATGGTCGTGGGAGCAGGGGAGATGAGCCGCCAGACTGCTCAAGCGCTGCAATCGCGTGGCGCGAGTTCGGTGATTGTCACGAACCGGTCATTCGATGCTGCTGAGGAACTCGCCCGTGAGATCGGTGGAGCGGCGGTGGGCTTCGATGACTGGCAAAACTCGCTCGAGAAAATTGACGTCCTCATTTCCTCCACCGGAGCGCCTCACTTTGTGGTGAAGCCGCGTGATATCGAGGCGGTGCGCCGCAAGCGCAAGTTCCGCCCGCTCATCATGGTGGACATTGCGGTGCCGCGTGATATCGATCCTGCGGTCGGGGAGATCGAGGAAGTGTATCTCTACGATATCGACACTCTGCAGGGGATGGCTGACACGGCGCGCGAGCGTCGCATCGAGCAGCTCAAAGTTTGCGAGGAGATCATTGAGGAAGAATTAGAAAAGGCCGCGCTGCCAGGACTAGAATGAAAAAGCTAAAGATCGGAACACGCGGGAGCGCTCTCGCTTTGAAGCAAGCAGAGATGACGGAAGCAGCCCTCGCTGCGGCATTTCCTGAATTAGAAGTCGAGCGTGTGATTATCACCACGACGGGCGACCGCCGCACCGATGTCGCGCTCAGCGAGGTCGCGAAGGTCGAGGGAGTTTGGGATAAAGGCGTCTTTATCAAGGAACTCGAGGTCGCTCTGGAAAATGGGGAGATTGATGTCGCGGTTCATTCGCTCAAGGATCTGCCCACGGTCTTAGAAGATCAATTCGAGCTGGCCGGTGTGCTGGAGCGCGCTCCGGTGCGGGATGCCTTTATTGGAAAAATTTCCTGGGAGGATCTCGGCGAGGGTTCCGTAGTCGGGACGAGCTCGGCGCGACGCGCGCAGCAGTTGGTCGATCTCAAACCCGGGGTCGAAGTCTGTGATCTTCGCGGAAATGTCCCTACGCGTCTGCGGAAAGCGGCCGAAGGGGAGATGGACGGCATCATTTTAGCGGAAGCGGGACTGCGCAGGCTGGGTTACTCGGTGGAAGGCAGTCTGGAGATCGAGGGCCACGTGCTTTCGGTCCAGTGCTTGCCGGAGCGTGAGTTTTTTCCGGCTGCAGGCCAAGGGGCCGTGGGTTACGAGATTCGTTATGAGGATTGTGAAAGCCGAGCGATCATCGCCGCGCTCAATCACGATGATACCTGGGATCGCGTCGCGGCTGAGCGTCGGTTTCTGGAGCTTCTCTCTGCAGGGTGCAATACGCCGGTAGGAGTCTGGAGCGAGATCGACGGCGATGAGATGAAGATGGGCGCAAGGGTCTATCCTGAGACGGGCGGAGAGCCACAACGGGCTGAGGTTTCTGCGCGAGCGGACGAAGTCGCCGAGTTACTTTACAACGAATTGTCATGAGCAAAAAAGGAATCTGTTACCTGGTGGGCGCGGGCCCCGGAGATGTTGGGCTAGTTACCCTGAAGGCGAAGGAGTGCATCGAGAAGTGCGACGTGCTCGTCTACGATGCTCTCTCAAGTGCAGAACTCACGAGCTGGACAAAGAAGGGTTGTGAGTTGATTTTTGCAGGGAAGCGCGCGCTTGATCACGCCATTCCACAGGATCAAATCAACGACCTCATCGTCGAGAAAACTCTCGAAGGAAAAATCGTGACGCGTCTCAAAGGCGGCGATCCCATGATCTTCGGTCGTGGTGGTGAAGAAGCGGCTGAGCTTGCCGAAGCAGGCGTGAGGTTTGAGATCGTGCCTGGCATTTCCTCCACCATCGCCGGACCTGCCTATGCCGGAATTCCGGTGACGCATCGCGATCACTGCTCGCAACTCACTATTTTCACCGGGCATGAAGATCCGACGAAAGAGGATACCTCGCTCGACTTCGAGCAGCTTGCGAAAGCTCCCGGCACGAAAGTCTTCGTGATGGGCGTGGCGCGTCTGCGTGGCATTTGTGAGAAATTCATCGAGGGCGGCGCGAGTCCTAAGACTCCCATCGCGCTCACTCGCTGGGCCACCACTGGCAAGCACCGCACTATCGCGGGAACTCTCAAGACGATTGCGGATATCGCCGAAAAGGAGAACTTCAAATCACCTGCTGTCGCCGTAGTTGGTGATGTCGTGAAAGAGCGAAAAAAGATCAACTGGTTCGAGAAAAAGCCGCTCTTCGGCAAGCGCATCGTAGTGACCCGCACCCGCGATCAAGCAGGGGAGTTGAGCAAACAGCTGGGTGATCTCGGCGCCGATGTGGTGGAACTTCCCACCATCCGCATCGAGCACCCGCTTGATAAGCTAGATTTCGCCCAGATGGTGGCCGACGCACACACTTATGACTGGCTCATTTTTACAAGCCCGAATGGGGTTGAGAAATTCTTCGACGCTTTCTACGCAACTTATCAAGACGCGCGGAGCCTCGGCGGCCCACGCATCGCCGCGATCGGGCCGAGCACCGAAGCTAAGATCCGTGAATACCGCTTCACGGTAGATCTCCTTCCTGATAAATTCGTAGCGGAAGGTCTCGTAGAGGCCTTCAAAAAAGAAAATGTGGAGCACCAAAAGCTCCTCTGGATCAAGGCGGAGGAAACCCGCGATGTCCTCTACCACTCGCTCATGGAGCTTGGGGCCATCGTCGATTCCTGCCTCGCCTACCGCACTGTGCCGGAGACGGAAGATCCCACCGGAGCCGCCAAGCGACTCGCGGAGGAAGGCGCAGACATGATCACCTTCACTAGTGGGTCCACCGTGGAGAACTTCTTCAAAATGGACCTTGATTGGCCGGAAGATTGCGTCGCCGGAAGCATCGGTCCTGTCACGAGCAAGACCTTCCAATCGCTCTCGGAAGAGACCTGCATCGAGTCGAAGAAGCACGACATCCCCGGCTTGGTTGCTGCCATTTTGAAGCATTTCAAAAGGTAGAGAGAACTCTTAGGAAAAGCTCACTTTAGTGAGTGCAGTTTTCTGAGGATCTCTCATGGCTCGTCGCCACCCTTCTTGATGCGACGACTCCTCTTCGTCTCGCTCTTTGCCGAGTATCTCGAAAAGCTCAAAGCAAGCCCAGAGGGAAATGGCCCCCTCCTCGACAATTCGCTCCTTTTCTTCGGTAGCGGCATCGGAAACCCGAACGTCCACGATCACATCAACCTGCCCATCATCTTGGCCGGTGGGGGATCCTGTGGCCTGAAAGGAAACCGCCACATCCGCTACGAGAAACCCGAGCCCCTCGCGCGGCCTCACCCGATGGCATGACGCCGCTTCTTGAGGCAGCTCACCGTGATGACACCGCGCTCGCGAAACGTCTCCTCGAGTCCGGTGCCGAGCCCTCCGTGGAGAATCGCTGCGGCATCACGCCTCTCTACCTCGCTTGTCTCAATGGCAATGGCGACCTCGTATCCGCTCTTCTCAAGGCCGGAGCCGATCCTTTCAGCAGCTCGAGCGCTCGGGTTACAGCGCCTTCTTTTTTGCCATCCGCGAGGGTGATGCCAAGGTCGTGCGCCTTTTTTTAGAAAAAGGGGCCGATCTCAGCGAAGTCATGAATCACAAGAAAAGTGGGGGAGATCTCCCTCGTCTCAAGACCAGTGCCCTTCTTATGGCCTTCGAAAATGGTCACTACGATCTCGCCACCGAACTTCTTGAAGCAGGCGCGGACGTCAATCTCCAGCTCAAAAAGGGGCAAAAAGGCGGAAATGGCCGCGTCAGCCAGATCGGAGCCTCACCTCTTTTCCTAGCCGCTGATCGGGCTGATCTGCCCTACATTAAACTCCTCGTCGAACTCGGCGCGGATCCACTCCTCGTGAACAACACTGGCACCCCGCTCCTCATCGCCGAGGGCTACCGCCCCGGAAATTTCAAACCTGCCTTCACCACAATTAAAGCGATTAGAGAGGTCATGGCCAGCCACGGCATCGAGCCCCTCAAAGAGCCCAGGCCAGAAGTAAACAATTACCAAGACTAATACCGCTCTCTCCTTGAAAAAGTCGTTGTTTTTAGCCCGATAGGCATAATAATAAGCTATTGTGAATAACTGTTCTTAAGATTAGTTAAGTTTTTATTTTGAGCGCTATTATCTCTAAATGAGTATGTTGATCTGCTCAAAGAAGGTCTTTTTCTGCTTTTCCTCACAATTGAGAATAGTCACCACGATCTCGCCATTCCTGATGAATCGAAACCAGAGAAGACGAACGACGGCGACTAGTTTAAGCTCACTTTGAGCCTCAAGAAGCGCTTCTCCGTGCCAGCGATAGGCGAGTCGATTCGGTAAACACCAGGACTCACTTCAGTGTCAGCTTCATCGGCCCAGTCGATCAGGTTCACCGATGACTGGATCTGGAAGGTGATATTGCTGCGAGCCGGGTCCTTCTGATAGCTGATGGTGAAAAAGCCATCAGCCACGCCACCGCTCTGGACAGCGCCAGGATTAGAGACGGAAGGATCAGTGCCAAGCGCATACTCCAAGAGAGCCCCGAGGCCATCTTGATCGAGATCTTCATTTTCACTGGTGACTCCATTGAGTTCAGCCCAAGCCTCGTAGTCCGAGATTTGTGGAGTGTCAGCAATTCCCGGTCCACCACCGAGGACGGAGTGGGTTCCCCAGTTTTCCGGGATTAAGCTGTCGGGGTTTGTCGTGGGATCAAGAAGGACCAACGAGAAGCCGCTTCCATCGGGCAGGGTGGGCCAGGGTGCTAGATCGGTGTAGGAAACGACCTTTAGGGCCCCCACACCCGTGAGGGACAGGGTGACGAAGTCATCGCTATTAGAGAGTCGGCCGGAATATTCTCCACCGATCGCCACGCCATTTCCGTAGCGCGCGGCGAAGGCTTCCGTGTCCCTCACGAGCACGACCCGAGCTCCGGGAGCGAGGATGGTGTTTTCGTCGAAGGTAAAGCCGATTCCGGTTGAGAAATTGACACCTGTGAGATCAACATTCTGACTGCTGATATTGAGAAGTTCGATGAATTCGTAGTCGTCTCGATCCGTGGAAATGGCGATCTGTTCCGCTGCGAGAGGCTCAGAAGGGTGGTAGTGGATCTCGGAGATGACGAGGTTCTCAGTGGAAGCAGGAATGGTGTCGATGCTGAAGAAGGCCGTCGTGAGTGCGCTCCACTCTTCGGTCGAGGAATTGTATGAGCGGGCATTGAGCAGGCTGGCTTCACTAAGAATGACAGGCTCGGTGAAGTTTGAGCCAGCACTAGGATTGACCTCTCCGCGAAGAGTGAGATCAAAGCTGATGTCCGAGCTGCCAGCGCTCGAGTTGTGGATTTCTACTGCGATCGTATTTTCTCCCGCTACGAATGAAGAGCTGGGAATCGTGAAGTTGAAAAAGGCATTCTCATCAGGGGTGCCGCCAGTTGCGTAGTCATCGAAGGCTGCATTGGCAGCGAGGTTGCTTGTGCGCACGGCCTCCGCGCCATTGATGTAAACAGCAGCACCATCATCGTAGAGGAGCTTGAGATCGAAGTGGGAAAATGACGAAGGATTAGGAATGGTCACCTTTGTCCGAAAGTAGGTGGTAGCATTACGCTGGGTGCCACTCGTGTTTGGATCGATATCGACAAAGTCGACGAGCGTGGCTTCATCACCTTCTTGGTATCCAAGCTCGGAGGGGCCGCTCTTCCATGAGCTGTCATTGAACCCACTCGCGCGCCAAGCGATGCCCTGGTCCGAGGCGTCACCGAGGTAGCTCCAGACGTCTCCGCTGATGATGAAGTTTTCCGGAGTGGGGACGTCTCCAGAAAAAGGTGCCGAGATTGCTCCAGCAGCGGGAGCTCCACCAGATTGACGAGGATCTGATCCGTCTAAAGTGTAAAAGATGGTGCTCTCTCCAGTCGACATCGTGACGCCTGCGCCAGAGGGGATTGATCCGCCATGTTGAGAGAAAACAGGAGCGATGAGGTCAGGATACATTCCCGCGAGGCGAAGTCTGTCCAAGCGGTCGGCAGTAAGGGTAGGATATCGGTTATTGATGACGTTTGCATGGTAAGTGAGCAGCCCCGATGGGGTGTGGTTTGCCGTGCTTGCCGTGGGGGTGGTGACAAAGCGGCGTCGTGCATATTCCGCGATGTAGCTCAGGCCGATTTCATCGACTCGGTGTTGGAGCCGGGCGGTGTTCCCCTCCGGGGTGAGGGCGCCGCCGTTAAAAAAATGCTGGTGAATGCGGTCGGCAAGCAGCGTCATAAAGTCTGGATCTGCTTCGTTACGGAACGCAGTCATCGCATTAAGTGGTCCGTTGTGAGTGACGTCGTGATGACTGTTGTTCGGTGGACGCAGGTAGCCATCAGCGTCTTTCATGAAGAATTTATAAGGCACTCCATTTTCAAGCGAGCCAGCTGCGCGGAACTCGCTTTCTGAATCTCCCATCGTCCAGATCAACATGAAATCGATGAGGTTTGGGACATCGATCATGTCCTTGGTTGCGCTGTAAGGCGTAGGGCTGGTATTGATCAAGTTGCGCAAAGCGATCCAGTCGGTGAGGTCACCGTCCTGAATGTTCTGTATATTGGGCGCGCCGAACTCCCTTTGCGAATTGTTCACATTGAGAGTGTCGTATTCTTCCTCTTTACCAGGTAGATAATCGGCTGCCATGGCGGCATCCCAACGCTCACGCAAGTGATACTGGCCGTGGTAGAGTCCATTGAAGTAGATGTGAACGAAGCGTCCGTGAGGAGAGATATTGCCCATCTCGATCATGGTATCGTCAGTGAAGCGGTTCGAGAGATAGGCGCCGCGGGCTCTCATGTCGTGGTTGCCGGCGCGCACGTCGAGACTATCGAAGTTGCTCGTCGGAGCGATATTGTAATCAGTATCCTCAAAGAGAGGGAACTCAAGGCGGCTCGGGCCGTAGAGGGAGCGGAAGTGAAGGCGGAAGCTACGCTTATCAAAATTGGTGACGAAGGAGCCGAAACGAGCTGCACCAGCATCGATTTGTTTGGAGCCGGATTCAAAGTTCAGCAGCTCAACAGAAATGGGGATCTCGGTGCGGTCGATGTCCGAGCCGTCGAAGGTCAACGAGATTGTTGGGATCGCGGTCAAGGCATCGACAATCTGTGGGCCAAAGACCGAATTCTGGGTCACAGTTGTATCCATCTCAGGCTGATCCATCACATCTGCGGGGAAGAGGTAGGTGTGCGTATCAACATCGGTCGATAGGAAGCGGCTTTTAAAAGCGATCGCCCGGATAATCGTGGTTTCACTGATTGAAATAGGCCCAGTATAAATAATGCCGGAGCTCTCGTTGGGCATCGATCCATTGGTGGTGTAGCGGATCGTCGCGCCATCGGTGAGGGTTGAAATGGCGAGGCTGATCGGCGCATCGAAGAGGCCGCGGTCGACCGAGAATTTGGTGTCCTGCGTAATGCCAGTCACACTCGTTCCATTCGCTTCGCCCGGAGTCGGAGTGGGGTGATATTGACCACTGTAAGAGATGTCAGTGAATTGCTCGGGGGAGTCTGTGAACTCACTGGCGATGGTCGTGCCATCAGGTTTGACGAGAGCAAGGTAGCCTCCGGCGCTGGATTGGAGTCTGAAATTCGTGTGAAGTTCACCTGTCGCTGGAGCGCGATCTTTTTCCGAAGCAAAGATGACAATTCGTCCACCACTCGCGACCTCGGCGGCGGGGAGCGTCCATTTTGTCAGGAGGAGGGGGTCATCGGTAAGGAACCAGCCCCCTAGGTCGCCGGTCACTCCAGAGGTGTTCTCGATCTCGATCCAGTCCGGCTGATCACCGTCTGAATCACTGAGAATCTCGTCATTACTCGTAAGGAATTCACTGATTGTAGCGTCATCTAGAGTAGCCGCATTGACTGAAAGACAAAGCGTAGCGAGAATGAAAGAAAATCGCAAAAGCACGGAAAAGGTTAATCCTCCTAGCAAGATCTGGCAAATTAGATCTGCGATTTAGTTCTATTTCTTGTCGTGGGAAGGGTCGTAGAAGATCTTCACGTCAGCCTTCTTCGTTCCAAGCAATTCTTGAGCCCGGAGAAGGGCGTCTCGGGTCGAGATATTCGGGTTGCTGGGGGCGTAGAAGAAGAGGTTCGTTTCACCTTCTTCGCGACGACACCCTCTTTGGAGAGTATTTAACACTCCTGATTTTTTGAGCACCTTGTAGACGTCCCGAGTCGCCCCCGAGATGATGATGTGGCGATCCTGCGAGCGGACGAATTTGATCAAATCCCGCATCGCCATGACGCTCGTGGCATCGAGGTGATAGGCATTTTTGAGACGGAGAATGATGACCTTGAGATTGGGGTCCACCACGAGCCGCTGGACCTGTGTGCGGAAGAGCTCACTCGCGCCGAAGAAGAGCGCTCCCTCCACGTGGACGATCGAGATCGCCGGAATCGGCCGCACTTTTTTCTGATCCAATTCCCGAAGTTCCCCCTGATCGGACATCTCATATTCCACTAAGTGAGGTCGTGAAACCTTGCGCAGGAAGAGGAAGATCGAGAGCGAGACCCCCAAAAAGATCGCCACATAGAGGGGGGCGATGAGCGCCGTGACAAAGGTGATGGTCAAGACCGCGGCATCATCGGGTGTCGAGTGCAGGCAGATTCGGATATTCTTCCACTTCACCAGCGAGGCCGCCACCGCCACCACCAGTGCGGCAAGGGCCGTCTTGGGGATGAATGAGACGGGATTTGGAGACATGAAGGCAAAGGCAAAGACTGCGATGAGGCAGAAGAAGCCGCAGATGAGAGAGGAGATCCCAGTTTTCGCCTCCGATTCGTAGTTCAGCGCCGAGCGCGTCAGCGAGCCGGAAGCTGGCATCGCCGCAGTGAAGGCAGAAGCGACATTGGCCATGCCTACTGACATCATGTCCTGATTGATCTCCGCCCGCTGGCCGGTGCGGGAGGCGATGGACTTCGACATCACGGTGTTCTCTAGCGAGGCGAGGAAGGCGATGGCGAGCGCTACTCCTAAGAGAGAGGAGATATCGTGAAAGATCCCTTTTTCCGAGGCGGTCGGGAACTTGGGGTGCAGGTCACTTAGCGAGAATGAGGAAAAGTTAGGAACTGCCTCAGCCCAGCCTGAGATTGATTTAGAGGCCAAAAAGGAGGCCACAGCCATGAGCGCGAGCGTCAGGGCGAAGTTCGGCAGGGCCGGCAAGAAGCGGGAGAGGAGGAAATAGACCAAGAGAGTGGCCCCACCCAGTAGCGCAGGCTGCCACAGGAACGTAGAGGAGCTATTGACGAGCCCGCCGAACATCCCGAAGAAGTTGCTCGCAGGTTCCACCACCTCAGCCACCCCGAAGAGATGTTTCCCCTGATTCATCATGATCAGCAGCGCCGCGCCCGTGATGTAGCCTACGAGCACGCTTTGACTGATGTATTGCAAAAGGTCAGCCGCTTTAAAAAGGGCCCCGATGAGACAGATCACCCCGACCATCAGCACCAGCAGCGGCATGAGCGCGAGCTTCTCAGACATCGCGAGCCCTTGGGCAGCAAAGAAACTGAAGACCATGAGCGAGGTCGCATTTGTAGGGCCCAAGATGGTTTGCCGGGAACTCGCAAAGAGGGGGGCGATGATTGCCGCCACCGCCGAGCAGATGATACCGTAGAGGATGGGCAGCTCCGCGATCGCCGCATAGGCCATGCCCTGTGGAATCGCGAGAAGGGCGACATTGACCGCAGCACGGAAGTCGAATTTAGCAGTCTCCAGCGAATATCCCTTAAGAGAATCGCGGAGCGGAAAAAGACGGAGTGGGTTCTCAGACCACCATTCTTTGATCTGACGGGAGGTGGAGCGAAATTTGCGACCGCCTTTCCCTTTCATGAGAGTAGCTTAAGAGCCGCACTGACCCTTGGGCAAGGCCAAGGTTTGTTAGGAGTGACGATTAACCCGTTTTCGCCGCCTTTCGGAGGAACCAGAGGCCCAATCCCACCCCAAGAATATTGGGGAGCCAGAGGAGACATTGCGAGAGCACGAGATTATCTGCGCGCGTCTCCTCGGCAAGGATCAGGAGCAGGAAGTAGCCAAAAGCGATAATGATGCTCATGACGATGCCTGCGGAATTCTCCTTCCGGCGGGAGTTCATCCCCAGTGGAATACCGATGAAAGCTAGGGCCAGCGGTGCGAGGGAAAAGGAGAAGCGCTTGTCCCGCTCGAAGGCATATTGCGGCAGCTTTTTGGTAGGGATCTCGGGCGGTGGATTTTTCAGGATCTCAGCGATTTCCTGATTATCGAGAGTGTTTGGCTTCAGACTTCGTCCGCGCAGTGGGTAGGTCAGCACCCAAGGCTCAGCTTTAGAGGCAAAGAACTGCTGGAGGTTCCCCTTCGCGTCGTAGATCTCGCCGTAACCCGTGTTTAACTGGAGGTCGAACTGCTGATTCTTCGATTCAGTATCAAGGGTGACCCGCTTGGAGTAAAGATAGCCGAGAGGAGGGGCATTACGGTCTTCCGTGGAGAGTTGATAGGCGTGGAAGCCGATGAGGGTGTAGTCATCCACTCGGCCATCGATGTAGATCTTTTGCCCCTTCAAGCGGGACTGGACCACACCGGGATCGAGCAGGCGCAGCGGGTCATTTTTGATCTCATCATAGAGCAGCATCTTGATTGCCGCCTTCGCTCGGGGAGCGTGAGTGGCATTGAGCCAGAGGCAGATGCCAGAAAAGAAAAGTCCTAGTAGAAGCACCGGCGCGGCGATGCGATACAGGCTCATCCCACTGCTCCGCAGGGCCGTGATTTCCTGATCAGATGACAAGCGGCCGAAGGTCAGCAGCACCGCCGCCAAGTAAGCCCAAGGAATGGTGAAGACCAGTGAAAAGGGGAGAAGCTGGAGGACAAAGATCAAGACAAAGGAAACCGGAGCGCCTTTATTCACCAAGAGATCGCGAATTTCCTTAAAGACATTGCCCAAGATCAAGACCATGCTGAGCACCATCACCGCGAAGAGCGTGCTCATCAGCACTTGCTTCGTGAGGTAGCGGTCGATCTTGCTCGGCATCATCCGCGCTGAAACTAGTAACAGACAAGGGAGAGGTCGAGTGAGATCTCCTAAGATCGGAGATTGCGCTCTCCGATCCATGAAATACGATCTCACTTAGCTATGAATCGTTCTCTTTTTCTCCCCGTCTTCTCCGCCGCCGCCTTAGGCTTCGCCCTTTTCGTGACTCCTAGTTTTTCCGATGATCATGGGGAAAAGGAACCTGCTCTGAAAAAAGCGATCATCGATGGCACCGGCCAAGGCTGGCGAGCCCTTACCGAGGCTGATTTCACCAACGTCAACTGCAACCCGGACACCTGGACTTGGAAG
>JALZWA010000075.1 GCA_023299815.1 Akkermansiaceae bacterium | reverse complement strand
TGTCAGAGTGGTCGAATGAGCTCGCCTGGAAAGCGTGTGTGGCAGTGATGTCACCGTGGGTTCGAATCCCACTCTGTCCGCCATCAGCCCCCCTTAGCTTGCTAAGGGGGGCTGATGGTTTCCCAGAGGTGGGTTTAGTGATCCCTTGGCGAGCCTCCGCGAGCGAAGCGCAGGCAATCCCACTCTATTCGAGCGGCAGGTCGGCTATATCGAGAGATCCTTTATTAAGCTTCGAAAGATTCCCTATCTTTCCACTCGTCGCACCCTAATCTGAGCTCCATTCTTGCAGCTTCATGAAAATCTTCCTTCTCTCCTTCTTACTCTGCTTCACCGTGACTGCCGATATCTACGAACTCCGCACCTATACTCCTGCTTCCGGAAAGCTTGAGGCTCTCGAGGCCCGCTTCCGTGATCATACTCTCGCGATCTTTGAATCCCACGGGATCAAAAATATCGGCTACTGGCTTACTGAGAAAAAAGAGGGTGAGCCGCAAAAACTCGTCTACCTCATTGCGCACAAGGATCGTGCAGCAGCGGGTGAGAGCTGGTCAGCCTTTAAAAAAGATCCTAAGTGGATCGCGGCCAAGAAGGCATCAGAAGCCGATGGTCGTCTTGTTCAGAAAATCGATAAGCAGTTTCTCACTCCCACCGATTACTCCAAGCTGAAGTAGCTTACTCCTGCTCCGCGGTATCGCGGATGTCAGTCAGAGCATCGATGAAGTCGTTGAGAATCTCAGCAGGCACCATGATGGTGTCGCGATTTCCGCTGACATCTTCCGTGATCTTCACCACGCGTCCGCGCTGGTTTTCCTTGAGATCGAGAAAGAAGATCTTTCGGTCTGAAATGATTTTTTCGGTATGTAAAATATCTTGGTCCACCTTGTCCTTGGGTTAAATAAGTTCCTCACGCTCTCGTTAGAAGGACCTCAAGTCAATTGGAAATTTAACGAGCGAGTTCAGCTTAAACTCCCTTGCCGTAAGGAAATCGTTGAGCAGAATGTAAAAAATGAAATTGGGAGCAATTCTATTAGGGAGCTTTTTTTTAGCAGGCTCTGGATTTTGTGGCGAATGGTATGAAGAATTGTCGCTAGGAATTACTCGAGTTGAGATATCGAAGCTGGGAGGGCCTCCGTCATCGTTTTCAAAATCCACTGATAAATACATTCTAAAACAAGGCTCCCTTAATCTGAAATATCTCGATGGAGTGCTTGTGCATGGGACGCATTTTGACCCAGGTGGAGGTGCCGTGTCCCGTTCTCTCTACTTTACATGGGGAGGTGATTTGGAGGCATCTCACATCCAGGAACGAAGAGATTTTTTGAAGGCTGGGAAGTTTATGGTGCTTCCAAAGTTTAAAGGACCTCGAATTCGAGCGTCGAATTATCGCGGAATCTGCTACGCCCTCGATGAGGGGTATCTCGTTGTAGAACCCATGATCGGCATGATGGGAGGGAGCGGTCACTTTCTAGATAAGACAGAAAAAGTGACTTTGATTGATTCGGAGGGAGAATCAAAAGTGATCTACGAGGCGATTCATCATTGGAAAAACTTGAAGCCACCGAACCTTAGGTGGAGTGAGGTGATGGCGCGGTCCGCTAAGCTGAAGAGTTTAGGAGAGAATCCTTCGGGAAAGTCGATCGTTGAAGCCTTTGGTTTTGGAGATTCGCGAATGGGGTCGGGGATGGATTTTCGTCTATTTTACCTACAAGAAAGGTTGCTCGTCGTCCCAATGGGTTTTGATGATGTTTTTTTCAGAGGGGAGGCATCGGAGATTTTTCCTGATTCCCCTAGGATCAAAGAACATCCTGCTGAGGAATGGATGAACAAAGTTCAGTTTGAGGGTCTCTTTGAGAAAGAATAGAGAGAGCTCTCCCTCATCTGCAGAGGAGGCGTTATCTACTTCGCCGCCGGTGGAATGAGGAGAACGATTTCGCCTTTGGGCTTGTGGGCCGTGAAGTGGGCGAAGAGCTCGGCGGAGGTTCCGTGGTGGAGGGTCTCGAAGGTTTTGGTGAGCTCGCGGGCGACGCAGATGCGGGCGTCTGGGGCGAGTTCGTTGAGGATCTCCATGGTGGAGGGGAGTCGGTGAGGGGACTCGAAGAAGAGGGTGGTCTCGCGGGACTGGAGGGCGGCATCGAGCTGCTTGCCGCGCTTGCCTTTCTTGACAGGAAGGAAGCCGTGGAAGGAAAAGGGGTGCGGAGGGAAGCCGGAGGCAACGAGCGCGGTGGTGATCGCGGAGGGGCCGGGCAGGACGGTGAAGGGGACCTCGGCATCACGCGCTGCTTTGAGGAGGCGGTGGCCGGGATCGGAGAGGCAAGGGGTGCCGGCATCTGAGATGATGGCAATTTTTTGACCAGACTTCGCCTTTTCTAATAACTCAGGGATGCGCCGATCTTCATTATGGTCGTGGAGGGCGGTGAGGGGCTTGGAGATCTCAAGTCGATTGAGAAGCTTGAGAGAGTGACGGGTGTCCTCACAGGCGATGATGTCTGCTTCTTGCAGGGTCTCGATGGCACGGAGGGTGATGTCTCCTAGGTTGCCGATCGGGGTGGGGACGAAGGTAAGCATTGTCGAAAATCTTAATTTCTAAATTTTAAAACTCTCAACGAGTGAGTTTAAAAACCATCTGAGAGACGCGAGACGATGCTGCGGGAGGCGCGCTCGAGGGCGTCCGGGAGGGCATTGGCACGGGCAGTCTGGAGATTGTCACTGGCAAAAAAGCGGGTGCGCTCTCTGCTTCTACCTTGGTCAAGCGCGGTTCCGGGTTTGCTGGGATCAATGAGGATCCAGTCGAGAGTGACTTCCATTTCAAGTTCTTCAGAACTCAGAGAATCGAAGCGGGAGGCGCGGACCTGGCGGTAGTTGATAGAGCTGAGAGTGACTTGGAGGGTGGCGTCTGACTTGGATGCGTTCCCGATGCGGTAGGTGCCATCCGTGACGAAGCTATCGACGACTGAGTTGGTGGTGAGGGCTTCGGCGCGGGGGAAAATGACGCGGCTTTTCGCGAGCGGGATGTAGATGGATTTTACCGATTCGAGGTGCTTGGGCTTGAGTCCACCGAGTCGGTAGCCCGCACAGGAAGTGAGTGCGATGAGGCAGAAGAGGGGGAAAAGGAGGTGTTTCATCGCAGCTGAGTAAGAGGAATTCTAGCCCCCGAGTTTGGCGATCCAAGCTTTTGCTTTGTTGTGAAGGGGACTGCCGGGTTGTGATTTGCGGAGGGTCTCACGGTAGTAGAAGATGGCGGATGAGGTTTTCTCCTTATTGCGGTAAAATTCGGCGACATCGTAGGAGCGTTGCACTTCGCCGGAGGCGAGGTTTTTGATTTCACGACGCGCATCGGGAGCGCGCTTGCTATTGGGGTAGCGGAGGAGGAGGTCGTCGAATGCTTCGCGGGCGCGGGTGAGGTTGGCAGTGTCTTGGTTTCCGTCTTTCGCGCCGGAGACGAGGATTTCGCCGATGCGATACTGCGCTTCCGGTGCCTCTTTGGACTGGGGATAGTTCCGCACGACTTTGCGGTAGGCGGCATTCGCTTTGGGATATTGTTCTTTGCTCTGCCAGACTGCGCCGATGGTGAATTGGGCACGTGAGGCGGAGGGAGAGCGGGGGGCATTGTCACGGACCTTGGCGAGCATGTCGGTGGCCTTTTTGGGTTCGATGCGGGTCTTGATCCCGATGAGAGTGGGAGTTTTCAGGTTTCCGTCAGCGGCGGCGTGGGCGACGGCCTCTTGGCGCTTGATGGCCTCGCTGTAGTGGGGGGAGGCGGGGTATTTGGTGATGAGAACGTGGTAAGCATCGAATGCTTCGAGCAGCTTGCCGGAGCGATCAAGGAGGGAGGCTTCCCGGAAGCTTGCATCCGCGGCGGCCTTGGACATGGGGTGTTCGCGGGTGATGGCGCGGTAGCTCTTGATGGCATTTTTTGACTTTCCGGCAGCTTCCGCTGCACGGGCCTTATCGTAAAGAGCTTGGGCCT
Organism: Akkermansiaceae bacterium; assembly: GCA_023299815.1. Classification (GTDB taxonomy): domain Bacteria; phylum Verrucomicrobiota; class Verrucomicrobiia; order Verrucomicrobiales; family Akkermansiaceae; genus SW10. The sequence continues at coordinate 365 of JALZWA010000075.1, read as the reverse complement.
TTCCTTCACCGGCTCTTATTGTGCTGGAGAGTTGCGGATTGTCGATGCTACTGGTGCAGGATGTGAAAAAGCTGACAGCAATGAGGAGAAGAAAAAGCGGTCTTGGGGACATGCCGAAAACCTAAGCAGGGTCTGAGGAAAAGAAAAGGGGGCAATTTTAGGAAGGTGATGGAGGGCTGATGAGTTCATCGACGGCATCAGCTCCCATGCGCATCGCTTTGTGCATGTTAGGGTAGGTAAAGGCGCCTTGGCGTCCGGTGCTGCGGAGGTTCTTGAACTGGGTGAGGTAGTGGGTGACGGTCTCAAGGTGTTGCTCGAATCCAGCGGCGAAGATGGGATAGGCGTGCTGGGAGTGGAGGAGATGG
>JALZWA010000074.1 GCA_023299815.1 Akkermansiaceae bacterium | reverse complement strand
GCAGAGGGGGTGACTGATCTCCGCTGGGATGGGCGGACGCTGGGGGAATGGGCCGCTTCGCTGGATGGAGCGGAGGTGCTCGTGAATCTTGCGGGGCGCAGTGTGAACTGCCGCTACCATGAGAAGAACCGGAAGCTCATCATGGATAGCCGAGTCGAGAGCACGTCGATTCTGGGCGAAGCGATTCGGGCGTGCGAGAAGCCGCCGAAGCTTTGGATGAACTCGAGCACGGCCACCATTTACCGACATGCGGAGGATGGTCCGCAGAGCGAACTGGAAGGAGAGATCGGGACGGGCTTTTCGGTGGGGATTGCGAGAGCTTGGGAGGAGGCTTTTTTCAAAAGTCATATCCCGGGTGAGGTGCGGAAGATTGCGCTGCGCAGCTCGATGGTGATCGCGAACGAGCCGGGAACGGTCTACGATTACCTTTATAAGATTTCGCAGCTTGGCCTAGGAGGCGCGATGGCGGGAGGGAGGCAGCGGGTGAGCTGGATCCACATCGCGGATTTCTGTCAGGCGCTGGAGTGGTTCATCGAGAACCCACGCGCGGAGGGTGTCTACAATGTCACCGCGCCAGGGCCGGAAGAGAATCGTGAGGTGATGCGTCAGTTCCGCGAGATCGCGGGGAGGGGATTCGGACTTCCGGCAGCGAGGTGGATGCTGGAGGTGGGCACCTTTGTGATGCGGACGGAGGCGGAGATGGTGACGAAGAGCCGCTGGGTCGTGCCTACGAGGCTGCTTGCGGAGGGTTTTGTTTTTCAGTGGCCGGAGCTTGGTGGCGCATTGCGTGATCTTAAAAAGCGGCCGGAATTTTCGGTTCTTGAGAGATGAGGAAGAGAAAATAATGAGAGGTGAGCAAAAAGTGAGACGATTAAAGATGTTTTCTTTTGGTCACATGCCGAATCGGGTTTATGGTGGTCCGGCGAGACTTGTTCACCTCGCGTATCGAGAGAATGAATGATTCAGAGAAGAAGACGAATGCAGTGCGCATGCTACTTATGGTGGCAAGTGCGATCGTCTTGATTTCTGGGCTTAAGTTCGGTCAGGATTTCTTCATTCCTATTCTGCTCGCGGCCTTCATTGCGACCATCAGTTTCCCCATCACGAATTGGTTGCGGAAGCATAAGGTGCCGCGCTTTTTGGCGGTTTTCCTGACCGTGCTGGTGGACTTTGCCTTTTTGATCGGAATCGTTTTGATCTGTATTTCCCTAGTGGGTGATTTGGAGACGAAATGGAATGAGACCTATTATAATGCGCTGACTCAAAGGATCGATGAAGCTACGGAGGGAGCGGTGGCAATGCTTGAGAAGTTTAATGTCGCGGATGCTCGTTCCAAGGTGGAGGCCTATGGGCCTTCCAATATCCAAGAACAGTTCACGAACAATTTCTCGCTGTCGAAGGTGCTGAACGTGGGAACCGATGTGGCTTGGAAGGTGTTGTCCTTCTTTGGATCGGTCTTTTTGGTGCTGATCTTGACGATTTTCATGCTGAGCGAGGCGCGGATGTTTGGACGCAGAGCGGACGCGATCTTGGAGGCTCGTGGGCCTAACTTTCAGCGGATTCTCTCGGCCACTTCAGATATTCAGCGCTACCTCGCGATTAAGACTTTAGTGAGCCTTGCGACCGGAGTTCTGGCAGGATTTCTCTGCTGGGCAGCGCATCTCGACTTCTTCTTACTGTGGGGCATTTTGGCTTTTGCGCTTAACTTTATCCCGGTTCTCGGTTCGATTCTCGCAGGCGTGCCGCCTTTCCTTCTCGCGCTTCTGGTGCACGGGGGACCCAGTGGAGTGGCGATTGCGATCGGCTTTGTCTCGATCAATCTCTTTTTAGGAAACTTCTTGGAGCCGATGCTGATGGGACGCCGCTTTGGGCTTTCGACGCTGGTGGTGATTATATCGGTTCTCTTTTGGGGCTACATTTGGGGTCCCGTAGGTATGCTTCTGGGTGTGCCGCTGACGATGGTTCTCAAGGTGATGCTCGATAATAGCGATGACCTGCGCTGGCTCTCGGTAGCTATCACGAAGGAGAAGAGCCGTCCGATCTTGCTTCCTGAGGAGGATGAAGAATTAGCGAGTGAGCCGTCACTGATCGATGGTGATGTGGGCTTAGCTGAGCGCTTCTCGGAGCGACCAGGGAGCTAAGATTTATTTGTTTGCGACTCCTAAGATTTGTAAGTCGAAAAAAAGGCGATAGCATCCGGTCGTGCGTAAGACTTCTGTGCAACGATTGGCCTTTGTTAGCCTGTGCTGTGTCATTCTCCTCGTCTTTGCTGGCGCGGTGGTGCGGGTGACGGGAGCGGGTCTGGGATGTCCAGACTGGCCGACTTGCTGGGGAAAGCTCATTCCGCCTTGGAAGATCGAGCAGGTCGATCCCGCGTCCTTCAGTGACCGAAAAATGGAGACCTTTAAAAGGAAGGCCGAGCGTCTCGGGCGCGATCCTTCTCTGATCACTCGCGAGTCGCTGAAGGGTGAGTTCGATCCAGTGAAGACGTGGACCGAGTTCATTAACCGGCTTTTTGCCCTGCCGGTGACGGTGGCGACGCTGGGGCTCATGGTGGTGGCGCTGCGACGGAAAGACCTCACGGGGAGGGTGCGGAAGTGTGCGGTGGCGAGTGTGCTGCTGGTGCTTTTTAATGCGGTGTTGGGAGCGGCGGTGGTCTTTAGTGGCTTGCACACAGGAATTATCACGGCGCACTTGGCGGCGGCATTTTTGCTGCTCTTTGTCCTGATTTACGTGATGTGGGCGGGGGTGACTGAGGGAAGCCGACGGGCGATGATTCCGGGGGCGAACCGCTTTCAGGTGGGGATTCTTTTGGTGGTGGTTTTGATTGAAGGATTGCTCGGTTCTCAGCTGCGGGAAATGACGGACGAGCTGCAGATGAAGTTTGGCACGGGGTCGCGGGGGAGCTGGGTTGCGCAGATTGAGAGCTCGGTCGTCTTTTTGGTGCACCGGAGTTTCTCGTGGCTGATCTTTGGTGCAGCGCTCTTTGTGTGCTGGAAAGCTGGCTGGCGGGGGAGAGTTCCACGGGCGGTGCTGGTGATCGTCTTTGGCTTTATGCTCATGGGGCTGGTGTTTACTCATATCGAAATCAATGCGGTGGTGCAGGTGCTGCATGTCGGGCTGGCTTCGGTGCTGGTGAGTCTGGTCTATTTCTGGTGGCTCGCGGCAGATCAAGGAGGTCGCAGTGCTTAAGGGGGGCTTTCGTAGACGCACCTTCGTCATCGATAATTTCCGGGCTGTCCCAGCAGGGACGATCGAGACGGTGAGCACGACCTTTTCGATTCTGCTGGCGGATCGGGTTTTCGGGGCGGGGATTTGGTCAAAGGCGGCGCTGGTGGCGATCCCGAGCATGGGCTTGCTGCTCAGCCTCTTTGTGGTGCAGGCCGTGCGACGCTCTGGGGTCTCGGTGAATTCCGCTCTGGTGGCGACTTTTGCTCTGGGTGCCACAGGGTTTGCTCTGGCTTCGTTTGCAGGAGATCGTTTTGAGGTTTACCTCGCGGGGATGTCGATGGGGATGATCGGGGTGACGCTGAATATTCCGCTCTTTTCGCAGATTTACCGTCGCCATTATCCGGATGAGTCGCGAGGGAAGCTTTTTGCGATCACGGCTTTTGTGCGGAAGGTTTTTGCGATTGTGGCAGCCTTTCTCTTTGGAATGGTGCTGACCATCTCGCTGGATTATTACCCGGTGCTGCTGCGGTTTTACTCAGGGGCTTGTTTGATTATGGCGGGCTGTGTCTTTGCGATGGAGCGGGTGACGCTCCGTCAGTCGAATGCGGTCAAGCTCTTCGATGCCTTCCGACATGCGGGGGAGGATGACGCTTTTCGGAAGCTCCTGATTTCTTGGATGATTCTGGGGTTTGGAAACCTGCTTTGTTTCTCGCTCTTCGTGGAATACATCACGAACGAGCAATACGGCTTTGATCTGAGCGAGAGCCACGTGAGTGTCATCACGACGGTGATTCCGGAGTCGCTTTTTCTTCTCTCGATTCTTTTCTGGGGAAGGCTCTTTGATCGGATGAACTTCTACGTTCTCCGCTGCCTGATTAATGTGATCTTTGCGGTGGGAGTTCTCTTCTACTTCCTCGGTGATGGGCTGTGGCCGCTCTACATCGGGATCGGTCTGCATGGATTGGCGCGGGCGGGGGGGAATGTCGCTTGGAGCTTGTGGGTGACAAAGTTTGCCTCGGCGGAGAACGTCGCGGAATACATGAGCGTGCACACCTTTCTGACGGGGTGCCGGGGAGTGATCGCTCCCTTCATCGCCTTCCGGATGGCTTCGACGGTGGGGCCTATGTGGGTAGGGCTTTTGGGGGGCTCTTTGATCTTCATTGCGACGGCGATGTTGACCCCCGCGCTGATGAGTCATCGGCGTGATGTGAAAAATTCTCAGTAAAACTTGCCAGAGGGTTCGGGATTTGTATTCTCCCGCCGTCTCGCAAGAGATACCAGCCAGCTTAGCTTCAACGGTAGAGCTCTCGATTTGTAATCGAGTGGTTGTCGGTTCGAATCCGACAGCTGGCTCCACTCCCTCTTTTTTATTTTTTTGAGGTCTGAGTTTTTTGGACATAATTTACACGGGGGGCGCTTATTTATGCGTATTCTATCTCTTGCGGATTATGCCTTTAGTTTTTTTGATTCTTCTCTTTTT
>JALZWA010000073.1 GCA_023299815.1 Akkermansiaceae bacterium | reverse complement strand
TTACCTAGTCCCACACTCGTGGGTGATAAAGTGATCGCTGTTCACCCTAAATGAAAACTTACATTGCTGTGCGCTTTCACAGGGATAGACCCCCCCAGAGAGATAAACGTTCAAACAAAGTTCACCTTTTTTCGGAAAAGTTTCTCAATCATTGATTTGTCAGGGCTTACAGCCTGCGATACTTCTGTTGAGATGGCCTCCTCGGCAGACCGAATCAAAGAAATCTCCCGCCTGATCCGTGAGGCGCGCAAGCGATGGGATGCTCATGAGAACGCTGCTTGCCGCAAAATGCGTGAACAGGCACTCACTCTCTACAACACCCTTTCCAAAGGAGAAAAGGCCGCCATTCCCGAGACCCATCGCGTCTGGCTTCGCTACCGCAGCGAGAAATACTTTGGCCCACAGCGGACCAAGCCCGGGACAAAACCACCTAAGCCCCAGATGAAGAAGGAAAAGAAAAAATCCCACGCTCCCGAGCACTCCACCGTGAGTCTCCGTGTGAGTAGTCCGGTCGGTCACCTCATCCTCCTTGCCTCGAAAAAAGGACTCAGCGGGATCTACTTTGGTCATCGTATCGAGAGCAGCACCCTGCCTCGTGAGGATCCAAAGAACGCCATCCTGAAAAAGACCGCCGCCCAGCTTGAGGAATACTTTGCCAAAGAGCGAGAGACCTTTGACCTCCCCTTCGATATGAAGGGCAGCAGCTTCCAGCGCGCGGTCTGGCGAGAGCTCTCCGTCATTCCCTTCGGCCACACCATTTCATATGGCGAGCTTGCCGATCGCCTAGAAAATCCCAGTGCCGTTCGAGCGGTAGGCACAGCCAATGGCGTGAACCCCATTTCAATCATCGTGCCCTGCCATCGCGTCATCGGAAAAGATGGTTCCCTCACCGGCTACGGAGGGGGTCTTGATCTCAAGCTGAAGCTCCTTCAGCACGAGGGGATTCTCCTTTAAAAAGGGGGGAGATTTTTGGGCTTTTGCCAGATTTGAAGAATTAGTTAAGAACGAGAGAATAAAAAAGAGCAACGGGAACCCATTCAATGCAAATGTAAATACAATTATTAATTGGCTGTTAATTAGCGAGTTAAGGTGAATTCCTTAAAAATAAGATCAAAAAAACAGCCTGATTTGCACTTTTCGGCATTGCCATGAGATCACAATGTGTTTACATAGTGTTCATCATGAAGGCACAACCACCTCTTAAAAGAAGTCAGGGATTTGCTCTAATTGCGACGATCTCCGTCCTGCTCCTGCTCACGATGATTGCAGTTGCTTTCCTCTCGCTCTCCGCCGTGAGCGTCAGAACCGCACGAATTGATTTCGCGGAACAAGAAGCCCGCTCGAATGCACGCCTCGCCCTCATGATCGCCCTCGGCGAACTCCAGCGCGAGATGGGTCCTGACCAGCGGGTCAGCGCCTCTGCTTCCATTCTCGATGAGACTCCCGATACGAGCGATATTTCAAGTAATGTTGATCATCCTCACTGGACAGGAATTTGGTCTACTAATTGGGCCGAAAGCTCCACTGGAGATGTTTCTGGGCCCAAAGCGCCCGACACTCTAACGCCTTGGACCCGTGATAATGATGAGGGAGGGTTGAGTGACCGTCGTTTCAGCCAGACGTGGGATCGTGAGACCGCAGTGAGCACCTATCTGGTCAGCGGTAATGAGGGAGGAAGAGCAAGAGCGAGTGCTGGTCTCTTGTTACCAACTGAGACTCTTTCAGAAGACCAAGGAGGGAAGATTATTCAGTTAGTGGGCTCCGGATCGGTGATTGATGAGGAAGACATGGTCGAGGTGAAGACCGTGGAGATTTTACGAGAGGTCCGTAGGCCCAATGGCGTCACACAGGAGGCAGCGATGGGGAATTACGGTTATTGGGTGAGCGATGAGAGCGCCAAGGCGAAGATCTCGCAACCCGATCGCCATGATGACGAAAATCCCAGTATTTCCGGTGAATCCGGCTTCCAGAGAGTATTCCACGCACAAGATGTCGAGGTCAGTGCCATGACAGACTGGAACGAGCTGGCAGATGGGGACGCTGAAAAGTTAGTCTCCGTGCGCTCAGCTCAGTTAGCGGGAATTGATGAAGACGCGATTAAGAACGCATTCCATGCGGTCACCACAGAATCTCGCTCGGTTCTTGCGAATGCACGTGATGGAGGATTGCAGAAGGACCTCGCAATTCCTATCGTGGAAGATGCGAGCGTTGCTGATCTTGATGCTAGTCGATTGGAGTATATCGGTCTCGATTTGGGCAGTGAAGAGGACGTCTTGGATGGCTCTCCTTCCGGTGATCGCTTAATCGGTCCTCCAAACGAGAAGATAGCAGCTCTGATGGGCCATGATTATGATTCGCGTCTGGAGGGTATTTCTCCTCGTTTCAGAATTATTTCAAACTGGCTCAAACTGGCAAAAAGCGAGAGATTTAGTCTCTCCAATAGTGAATTAGACTTGTCCGACCAACAGAAGCATCTTCTCCCTCAGTCCACGAACTACGGGAGCCCGAGGACGAGTAATCAGAATGTCTGGGATGGCTTGCTTGCTGATCCATCTGGTTCTGGTGAATCTTCAGATACCGAGGATGTCTACGGAGTGCGATTCACAAAGCTCGATGAGTCTACGATCGCACCGATTCTTGTGGAGGCTGGTTTTTACTACAATCTCGCGACGAGAAACACCGGGAGCGACGAAAATCCACGTTACCAGCTCTACATCGCAATGTATCCGCGAGTAGCTCTCTGGAATCCCTACAACGTGGAGATGACTGTGCCGGGGATGCTCTGTCAAATGTTTGTGAACGGAAACAAAGACGTCAGAATCAAGTTTGAGGGAGACACGGACGAACCAAATGGACGTCTTTTTAATCTCGGCTTTGGTAGCTCGCGTGGAGGTGGCGATGGCAACCTGTGGTTTGTGATCGCAGATGATGTGGACAGCAACGAGGCCGCCAAACCCCTCACGATAGGGCCCGGAGAGACGATCGTGTGCACTCCTGATCTTGACCGTTCAAAGCGAACTTCTGAGAGACCAGATCTTAGAGGAAATTACAGTGTCGGAGGTGATACTCTCAATAACCTGTTGACGCCCTACAATGCGGAGAGCCCTCATAATTATCTTTTGGACGAGCTTAGGTTTGGCGCCGACAAGTTTGGTTCTGCGGGCAGCACTGCAGATCGTAGTCCGTTTAAGCCAGTTTCTTTCTTTGAGGAGGGAGTCGATGCGCAAATCTCGGGAGGAGATAACTTTCAGTTCATGCTGAAGGATGCTTCCTCTTACTCAAGGGTGTTATTGCCCGAGATTCAGCGAGCGCCGATGATTCTGGCTGGAAGTATCTCGCTTCGGGCGGGAGGCGGTGATGAGGATCCTGTCGTCTGGGACTCGGAGTCCCCTGTCCCAGTCTATGAATTTACATCCAATACAGCGGGGCAGCCCTTAGTCACAGTGGGAGGAACTGCTGATCCTGATGTGCGGACGCGCGATGGATTCCGCCTTCGCTGGTATGAGGAAAATCCTGCGAACCTTGCCGCGGGTGGCGGACTTGGAGCCAGCGAAATGGAAAAGCTTTTTCAGACTTCGGGAATCGGAAACTGGAATGTCCGAGCAAGTTATATTTTACGAAACCCATGGGATAATATCTCCGCTGATGCGCCTTTCTTCTTCGGAAACTACACTCGTGACCAGTTTGATGATTTCATCGGATGGGCGAACACAAGGTCAAAGCAGGTGGGTGGAAAGTATACCGGCTTTCCCTTCGCGAGTGCTTCGAGTAGCACATACAATCAGGGGCCAGTCGTTCTCTTTGAGCTCCCTAGCGAGCAACTCGGAATTCCCAACTTAGCCTACTTGAGAAATATGAAGATGTCGGAGCTTGCTTGGGCTCCTACCTACGCCATTGGAAACTCTCTTGCTGACCCGCGCTGTGAGCCTAATGGCACGATCCCTGATCTCTCGTTGGTGAACGATGATAATAATGGATGGAACAGCGAAACGATCGGTATTAATGATCAAGGCAGTAGAGGTCCCGAATACTGGGCCCGACTCTTCCGGGAGATTCTTATGTATCAGAGCGATGAGAACCATGTTGTTTTCGATATGAGCTACGAGGCCAATTACAACCTCTGGGACACCTACTTGATTTCCTCTGGTGGCCCGACGCAGACCATTCGTGATCGTCAGGTCAGTCGCTTTGTCGATAACCCCACCGAAGACCCTCTTCCCAATGGTCGCTACGGGCTTTTCAGTCGTTCCGACTTGGATACCTCGGCTACTGACGATTTGGGTGATTTCTTCCGGGTCGCGGCTCGCTTGAGTCTCGAGGGGGGATTCAATGTCAATTCCACGAGTGTCGATGCGTGGAAGGCTCTGCTCTCTTCCACGCTGGGTGTCAGTGTGGGTGATAGTAATGAGGTCATCTTCCCTAGGCACTTGGCCCCAACTGGAGCAACCACGGAGAATGGAGGAGTGACCGAAGACTCTCTCGCCGGAAATCGCCAGTTAAGTGATACCGACGTGGAAGCTTTTGCTGAGCAGATTGTTTCAGAGGTGAAAAAGCGAGCACCCTTCTTTGGCCTCTCTGATTTTGTGAACCGTCGCCTGATTGACGATGTCGATCTCGCGCGGGCAGGTCCTATTGAGGTCGCTTTAACCAAAGCTGGGATCAATAGCAGCTTCGAGTCAGGTGTTTTAAGCATCGAAGGTCGCGATGATGGGATTGGAAGCTTTTCCCATCATGGGATTTCTGATGCAGCTCGCTTGGATCACCGTCTGAAGCCAGCAACTAAGGCTTGGGGACTTCCAGGCCACCTGACACAGGGAGATGTTCTCGGTGTGATCGGTTCCTCGCTTACAGCGCGTGGAGATACTTTTAAGATTCGCACTTATGGTGAATCTCGTGACGTCAATGGAAAGGTGCTCGCTCGCGCATGGTGTGAGGCGACCGTTCAACGGACTCCTGAACCGATGTCCCCAGACCAGCATGGCATCAACCCCGAGCCGGTTACTGGGAGTGATGTCGACTTTGGAAGACGCTTCAAGATTGTCGGGTTCCGCTGGCTTTCTGGCGGAGAAGTATAGGTTCAGTTGAGGCCTCAGAGACTTTTTCTGAGGCCGGATTGAATATCGCAGTTTTTCATTGCCTTCTACCACTCAATAAAGACCCTTTCTCAAGTTATGAAGTCTCGATTGTTACTCTCACTTCTCCTCCTCCAAGGAGCTTTTGCTCAGGAACAGCCGGGCTTTGTCCGGTTTCTTGCAGTGGGTGAAAATCCTACCATGGTTCTTAAGAATATTGGAGGTAGGAGAGTCCAGCAGCCACCTGTCCCGGGGAGTATTCCTCCTAAGAGTATCAGTGTCTCAGGGGCGTTAAAACCGGGGGTGGGTGTCCCACTGGCTCTCAACAAGTTCTCTGCTTGGATCAAGGTGGTTGATCGCGCTCTTCCTCTCCAGGTCTTTGAAGGTGCTGACGAAGGTGCTACAAAATGGGCTGAAGTAACTGCGCCGACAGTTCCTAAATTATCCGTTTTCATGAAGGATCGTGCTCAGCAAAAGATTTCTTGGAACAAGACGAACCGCTTTGATTTTGCGGAAACCTTAGCGGCTTTTCCGAACGAGTCGATTCGTGTCATCAACCTGACCAATGCAAATGTGGCCGTGAAGCTGGGGGAAAAGAACGGTGTCGTTGTGAAGGCTAAGGAAGCGAAAATCTTCAAGGCGAATGACGGCGCCAAAGTTGGAGATACCTTCGCAAAGATCGGCGTGAAGGCAAATGGGAACTGGGGAACGATCCATCAGGCACCCATTGATCTCTTTCGGAACCAGCGCGTCACGATGGTGCTCTATTTGGGCGATCGTCCACCAACGATGAATAAAGTTTACATGAAGATCCTCACCGAGCCGACCTTTGTTCCGGTTGCTCGTTAGGGTAAAGACCTCTTGCGGTCGTTTCTTAATCCCAAGCCGCTTGCCGATGAGGCGGCGGCTTTATTTTGGGCTCTGTTTTTCCCTCGACGAGGATCTTTTGATGAGCGAACTTCTGGGTCCCCACGATTTTTATGAAAACGATTCTCTCCCTCACTTGTCTCGCCCTCGCGCTGTCACCTCTTGCGAGTGCCCATTGTCCTACTCACCAAATTGCTGATGCCCAGTCTCAGGCCGCTGCGGAAAAGAAGGATGTCCTTCTGGTTTTCCTTGGAGGCGATTGGGACCCGGTGAGCAAAAAGGTGCAGGCTGATGTTCTGTCCACAGAAGAGTTTAAGAAGAAAGCTGCGGAGCACTTTGTGACTCACGTCATGGAATTCGCGAAGTCTCCTAAGGATACTGATAAGGCGCTTTTGACACTGCGTGAGAAGTATCAGGTGAATGGCTTGCCTGCGATCATCCAGGTTGATCCGCAGGGTCGCCCTTATGGCTTCGCCGGTTTACGGAATCAGAAAACTGCCGATCTCCTCAGCAGTCTCAAGTCAAACGTCGAAACCCGCGAGAAGCGCGATGCCGCTTTTAAGAAAGGGAAGAAGGCGAAGGGCCTAGAGAGAGCGAAAGCCATCGTTGAGGGGCTTGAGCTTCTGCCTCAGTTTATCCTTCTCGATTTCTATTCTCCAGAGTTGGCGATGATCGCCGAGGCAGACCCCAAGGGCGAGACGGGCCTGGTCGCTCGGGTCGAAAAAGCGGACAAGCTCGATCAAGAGCAGAAGCGCTATCAGTTACTTTTCAAAGAGGAGAAGCTCGATGAGGTTGTTGCTCTTTCTAAGAAGGAGTCAGCGAAGCTGAAAGGTGAGGATGCACAACGCGTCTCGATGTTCGGCATTCAGGCGCTCGCGAGTCAGAAAAAGTATGACGAAGCGAAGAAGGCGATCGATGCGATGGCGAAGCTTGATCCTGAAACTGCCTTCGGCAAATCAGCGGAGCGCTATAAGGGTGTGGTAGATCGCATCAAAGCGCGCAGCGAACGCCCAGCGCCCAAGCCTCGTCAGGCAGCGAAGCCTAAAAAGGATGACAAGAAGAAGGCGAGTGGTCCGATTGTTTCCAAGCCCGTTGCGGTGGTGACTGATATCAACAAGCTTCGTGAAGAAGGGAAAAAAATCGCGACAGAATCTCAGAAGGCGACCGCTCTCGCTCAGAAGGCAGTGCAAACTAAAAAGGAAGCTGATCAGGAGATCGCGCTCCTTTCAAAGAAGCTCAAGACTCTTCAAGAAGGGAAAGCTGAGCGCGATGCAGCAGCTGAGAAAGCCCAAGAGGAGGCTGCTAAGCTCGCTAGTAAGAGCAAGATGATGAGCGAAGTCATCGAGAATCACGAAGCGATGGAGAAGCGGAAGCGCGAGATCAGTGATCTTGAGAAGAAAGCTGCGGCACTCCAGAAGCAGGCGGAGGAACTCCGCAAGCAGGCGAGTGAGATCAAGAAGAGCAATTAAGTCTTCTGTGTAAAATTTACCCGCCAGGTCCGATGGGCCGTGGCGGGTTTTTTGTGCCTAGATTGTTCCTAGAGTGGGCGTCCGTAGCTATCGCAGCGGTTGTGCCAGCCGGGGGTCCAGCGCTTCTCACCGCGTGAGGCGGGGGAGTTCTTCACGCGCAGATCAAGCCGGCGTTTGGCGGCTTGTCCGAATTCCTTGGCAGCGGCTTGTCCGCTGGGGACCTCGCGCATTTCCATGAGGACCCACATGAGTCCCCAGCCTTGTCCGGCGTAGGTTTCGCGTGGGTTGGTGCCATCTCCCTTAAAGTTGACGTAGTCTACGAGTGCGTAGACGCCATTCGAGGTGGTGGCGACTTTATCGTAGTTCCGCTGGATGCGGGCGCGTTGGGCAGCGGGCGCAGCTTTGAGAATGTTTGGCAGGGCTGCGCGGGATTTGTAGGCGATGAACTCGGTCTGGACGGTGATGTCTGAGGCGAGCCAAGTGCGGAGGCCTTTGAGTTGGGCTCCATTAAAATCGCGCTGGAAGGAGGCTTTGTTCGGCCAGGGACAGTCTGCGAGTCTGCCGACGGCGGGGACATTTTTCCCCTGACTTAGGGCGTAGCGGACGAACTCGGGCCAGGTCTCAGTCCAGCGGCCATTGAAGCCCTTAGGATACCAGATGAAGTGGCCGATGCCCATGGAGGGGAATTCTTCGCCGTCGTTCCAGTGGGTGAGGCCGCTGATTTTGCCGGCGGATTCGTTCTGCCAGATCTTTTTTCCGATGGCGGCCTTCTGGCTCGCGCTGAGCTTCAGGGAGACCTGGGGAGCGGGGGCGTAAGTAGTGCGGGGGGCAGTTTGCGTGACTGATGGGGTGGGGGAGCAGGCCACGGAAATTAGACCGAGGGCTAATGCGCTGAGAGAAAATCGAATTCCTTGCATGAGAGATAAAGTGCAGCCAAATTGGTCTTATCGCAATGGACAAAAACGATCTTCTGAAAGTTCTCACGCCCAGTTTCTTTGATCTGGTTAAGATTTTGCTCACCGCGGTTATCATTCTGGTGGTGACAAAGGTGCAGCTTTTCAGCGATAAGCTCTCGGCTTTGCTGATCGCGCTTCCGCTGACTTCGCTGCTGGCGATGATCTGGATGTGGCACGATAAATCGGTGGTAGATCGCGGCGAGGGGATCGCGAATCACGCTTATTACACCTTCTGGTTTGTGCTGCCCACGATGCCGATGTTTCTCGTGCTGCCGTGGATGCTGCGCAAGGGTTGGGGGTTTTATCCTGCGCTGGGGGTGAACATTCTCATGACGATCGTGCTCTTTTGGGCGATGGTGATTTTATTGAAGCGCTTTACTTCAATCAACCTGATGTGAACCCGCGCTGGTGCGGACCTTTGCGTAGAGCTCGATCTGCTTTGCGCTCGATTCTAGGAGGTCTGTGTCAAGGTTGACCGTGCCGGGCTCGAAGATCAGGAGGGTGGAGGAACCTCCGAAGGCGAAGTAGCCTTTCTCGGCTCCCTTTTCCACCGGCTGACCGTGGGTGAAGGTCTGCTCGATGGTGCCGACGCAGGTGGCGCCGATCTCCATGCAGATGACGGTGCCGAAGTCCTCGGTGACGAGCTCGGTGATGGTGCGCTTATTTTCCCAGAGGTAGGAAAGGCGCTGTCGGAGAGCGAGAGGGGAGACGGAAAAGAGGGGGCCGTTCACGACCCGCGTCTCGCCCGGAGTTCCGGCGCAGGGGAAGTGGAAGCGGTGATAGTCGACTGGGCAGAGGCGGGAGAGGAGGAGGGGGCCGTTTTCGTATTTTTTCGCGAGTTCGGTGGACCCGAGGAGTCCGGCGACATCGAACTTCTGGCCTTTGACGAAGACGCCCTCGATCTCGCTCGCTTTCGCGAAGCCTAAGTGGCGGCCATCGGCGGGGAGGACCACGGGTGATTCGGCGAGCGGGCGGGCTTCGGGCTTGAGCTTCCGGTAGAAGAAATCGTTGAAGGAGGTGAATTCTGAGGGTTTTTTAATGAAATCCTCATCACTGAGTCCGTAGGTCTCGAGAAAGGGGGCGACGCGCTCGGCGGTCTTGGGCTGATCCATCCTGCGGCCATACCATTTTGAGAAGAAGGGACGCTTCACGAAGCTATGTAGGGCAATCTTTCCCAGTGGGTTACCGTAAGCCCAGCGGAGGAAGCCCTCGCCATAGACTTGCTCGGTTTCGGTCTGGCCGGTTTCGCGATTGAGATACTTGATTGGCTCCACGTGAGAGACAATGGCTGGAAATCGATATTTTGAAATTTGAAATTTCGTCCTTCGGGGTTACGTCTCCCTCAGCCATGCGAACTCCCGCTCTTCTCGCCCTGATGACTGCTCTCCTCGCGAGTTGTCATGAAAGCGAACGTGCCATCTCGGTGACCGAGACGCGCGAACTGACTCTTTTTGATCAAAGCTACCAAGCGAACATCAAGGATCGCCCTCCTTTAGAATGGCGGCGCATCCCCGGCACCGAGAATCGCGCGCTCAATTACGTCGCCGGACCCAATGACTCTGTCGAAATTTTCCTCGGTGTCTTCGGCGGTGGCATCCTGCCGAATGCCAACCGCTGGCTCGGCCAGTTTGGCCTCGACCCCGCCACCTCGGTTGATGACTTCACTCTGATCGAGGTGCTTGGTCGAGATTCCTATCTTGTAGAAGTCTCTGGTGACCTCGCCGCGAGCATGGGCAACGTGGGGGCAAAAGACCAAGGCCTCATCGGCTTCGTGCGCGAGAGCGGTGAGGAAGTCCTCACTCTCAAGATGGTCGGCCCCGCTGCTGATGTCGCTGCGCAAAAGGAAGCCTTTATCGCCTATTCCACTTCGCTGGAATTCATCGACACCCATATCCTTCCCACGCCATGAGCCAGCTCTCTAAAGAACGCAGCATCGGCCAGAAGATCTTCCGCGTCCTCGCGGGTTTTGAGATCGCGGTGATCTGTTTTGCCCTGCTCTTCCTCCTTACTTTTTTTGGAACGTGGGAGCAGCAATACATCGGTCTCTATCAGGCCATTGAGAAGTATTTCGATATCGATTCTTTCTTGGTGATTCCGCGGAATGCGAGCGACAAGATCATCTGCTTTCCGCTCCCTGGAGCTTATTGGGTCATCGTCGTTCTCTGCATCAACATGTTCCTCGGTGGCATCGTCCGCATGCGGAGAGGGTGGCGCACGGCGGGAGTGCTCGTGAGTCACTTTGCCATCCTCTTCATGCTGATCGCCGGAGCCGTCTCCAGCATCTTCAAGAAGGAGGGCATGATGATGATCTATCAGGGTGAGAAGTCGGACTTCGCACAGAGCTACCACGACTCAGACATCGAGATCTTCGCCTATGCTGAAAATGGGGACCGTCAACAGCCCATCGTCATTTCTTCCGATCATCTCAACCCGCTGAAGCAGGCCGACATCCTCTCGGTCGAGCTTCCCGGGCTTCCCTTTAATGTTGAGGTCACCGGCTATCTCGGCGCTTCCACGATCGCGCTAGCGAAGAATCAACCCGCCCTCGCGAAAGCCAATAAGGTGATCGATGGCTTCCTCATCCACGAGGTAGAGCGCAGCACCACTCAAGAAGAGAACCTTCCCGGCTGCTACGTCACCATTCAAAAAGAGGGCCAGCTCGTGCGGGAACTCCTTCTCTGCAATCTCAACCCGCATCCGGTTTCCTTCGTGGTTGATGGCACCCGCTACGGCATCCAGATGACCCGCAAGATCTGGCCCATGCCCTTCGAGGTCGAGCTCCACAAGACGGTGGGCGAATACTATCCCGGCACCCGCAAGGCTCGCTGGTTCCAGAGCGATGTCACCAAGGTCACTGACGGCGCTCGTGAGGACTACGAGATCGTCATGAACGAGCCGATGCGTCACGGCGGCTTCACCCTTTACCAAGCTCGCTGGGATGAGCCACAAGGACGCCCTTTCTCCGGTCTCGCCGTGGTGAATAATCCCTCCGATAAATGGCCTGAGTATGCGCTCTATGTCTCGGCCATTGCTCTGGGCTTCCACTTTCTTTACATGCTCGTTCGCTATTCCTCGGGCAGCAGCCGTAAGCCTAAACCTTCTGCGTCATGAGTTCGCTTCCGTCATCCCTTCCTGAGCCTGCTCAGAAGAACCTCGCGCTCCGCTGGTTTCTTGTTGTCATCTTTCTCCTCATCGAGTTTGCCCTCATCGCCTATGCGATCAGCGGAAGCATCCAGCCCACGGTGGTGCGCAAGATTCCAGCCTACGAGCCTTGGCCCGAGGAGGTGATCGAGATCGCCTCGCAAATCCCGGTGCAGGATGGTGGCCGCGTCAAGCCGCTCTCGACCTTCGCTCGTTTCCAGATGCTCCAGCTTCACGGCACGGTGAAGATGAAAGTAGAAACTCGCGGAAAGAAGATCAAAATCAAGCCGACGGCGTGGCTTCTCGATACCCTCTTTCGCCCCGAGCTTGCGAACCAGCTCCCCATTTTTCGTCTCGATAATGCCGAGGTCGTGACCAACTTCGGGCTCGAGGTCGATAAGCGCCGCACCCGTCTGAGCTTCGATGACATTGCCCCGATTTACGATGATCTCATGGAGCGCGGGCAGGCTCTCTCGCGTGAGTCTGAAGATCGGAAGCTTGGTCCCAAGGAGAAGCAGATCACCGAGTTCGCCCAGCAGGTCCTCAGCTACCAAGCGCTCACCTCTGCGCTCGATTTCGCCCGTGATGGAATGCAGATTCCGGCTGAAAAACTTCCTCCCGGAGTTCAAAATCCTGAGACCTTCCAGAAGTTCAGTCACTGGATTGCGCTTCTCCCTGAAGTGAGTGCGGCCATTCGTCGCGCTGCCGAGGAGAATGGCGGCGAGATCCCCGAGGGGATGCGCAGCACCCTTGCCACTATTGAGATGCATGTTTCCAAGACTCGCTTTGGGTTGAACTGGATTCCTCCTTACGATGACTCAGAAGAATGGCGACCTCTCGGGCGAACTCTCACTGATCTCATCGAAGGCAAGTCTGATCAGTGGGCGCCTGTCGTGGCGGACCTAGAGGCTCTCGAAAGACTCGCTCCGCTTGCGGCGCAGCCCGAGTCAGCCGCCTTTCTTGCAGAGTTCACGGAGTGGAAGGAAGACCTGACCCAGCGCAGTGCAGACCGCGGATTGGGGAAAGATATTCCGAGTGAGACGACCTACTATCAGCGGAATTATTTCACGCATGCCATTGCGTGGTTCATTTTTAGTTTTGTGGTCTGCGTCATTGGCTGGATCGTCACTCATGGGGGACTGGGCAAGGGGATTCAGATTTTTGCTGGGGTCACTTTTGGTGCGGCGCTCCTCTATCTTGTCGCGGGTATTGTGCATCGCTCGCTCGTGATGGGGCGTCCTCCGGTCGGGAACCTCTACGATACCATCCCCTTCATCACCGCTGGTGCGGTGGTCGTGCTGGGCATTGGCGAGCTTCTTACCCGTCGTCGCCTCCTGCTCTCACTCGCTTCCTTCATCGGGATGGCGGGGCTCTTTCTCGCCTTCCGATTCGAGTATGGCGATGCGAAGGATCACATGGATCCGCTGGTGGCAGTCCTGAACTCGAACTACTGGCTCGCGACCCACGTGGTCACGGTCACGCTCGGATACTCGGGTGGGCTCGTGGCTTGTTTTCTCTCTCAGGTCTATGTTCACCTGCGCCTTGCGGGTGTCATTGAGAATAATAAATCCTTCCAGCGCTTCATGACCCGCGCAGGCTACGGCATTGTCTGCTTTACCCTCTTTTTCTCCCTCGTCGGCACTATCCTCGGTGGCATCTGGGCCAATGATTCTTGGGGCCGCTTCTGGGGCTGGGACCCGAAGGAAAATGGCGCTCTTCTTATCGTTCTCTGGAGTCTTCTCATTCTCCACGCGCGTCTTGCGGGTTGGATGAAGGATTGGGGCCTCCACCTCGCTTGCATCTTCGGAGGCATGATTGTCGCCTTTTCTTGGTGGCATGTGAACATGCTCGAAGTGGGCTTGCACAGCTACGGATTCATCAAAGGCGGGGAAGTCATTTGGTTCTTCTACCTTGCCGAGCTGGTCTCCCTCATCGTGGGAGCGAGCGCTTATGTGATGTATCGCATCGAGAAGGCGAAGTAAGGAAATGGGTGATGCCATCAATTACCCTTGCCCTTATCCGCTAAAATCCCTCAATTAACGAAATGCGATATGACACCATCGATCCTGCTTTTTTTCAGCGAAACCGCACACGTCTGGCTGAGAAGTTGAAGCCGAGTAGCTTGGTCATCATTCATGCAAATGACATGATGCCTACGAATGCCGATGCTACGTTCTCTCTCCGTCAGAATAACGACCTCTTCTACCTGACCGGGGTTGATCAGGAAGAGACCATTGTCGTCCTTTTTCCTGACGCCCAGCAGGAAGCAGATCGTGAGATTCTCTTCGTCCGTGAAGCTTCAGAGTTCCTTGCGATATGGGAGGGTGATAAGCTGAGTAAGAAGCGGGCCACGGAGGTCTCTGGAATTGAGACCGTGCACTGGAGCGAGACTTTTCAAGATGCGCTTCTCCGTCTTGCCCCTCAGGTCGAGAATCTCTACCTCCACACGAATGAGCACCTGCGTGCGCCGAACGTGGTGGAGACGCGGAATGGCCGCTTTATCAAAGAGTGCCAAGCGCGCTTCCCGCTGCACCGCTACGAGCGTGTCGCCCCCTTGCTTACTGACCTCCGCGTGATCAAGGACCCTGAGGAAATCCGCTTCCTTCAGAAGGCATGTGACATCACCGAGGCGGGCTTCCGCCGCGTGCTCGGCTTCATTAAGCCGGGTGTGGGTGAGTGGGAAATTGAGGCTGAATATATCCACGAATTCATTAAGCAAAAATCTCGTGGCTTCGCTTACGCGCCGATCATCGGCTCTGGTAAGAATGCGTGCGGCCTCCACTACGGTGAAAACCACGACGTCTGTGAAGACGGTGATATGATCCTCATGGATGTCGGTGCTGAGTATGGAAACTGGAATGCCGATATGACTCGCACCGTGCCCGCGAATGGCAAGTTCACCGAGCGTCAGGCAGATGTTTATAATGCCGTCCTCCGCGTGATGCGCGGGGCGAATGAAATTCTACGTCCCGGAATGACTCCGGTCCTTTATCAAGAGAAGGTCATCATCATGATGACGAAGGAGCTCATCGGGCTCGGCCTCGTCACCCAGGAGGCCGCTGATAAGGCGACCACTGCGAACGAGAGAAGAGACGCCATTAAAGAATACTTCATGCACGGCACCTCGCACCCTCTCGGGCTCGATGTCCATGATGTCGCGGCCTTCAATGCGCCTTTTAAAGTCGGTAATGTCTTCACCATCGAGCCGGGAATCTACATCCGCGAGGAGGGGATGGGGATTCGCCTTGAGGATGACGTGCTCATCGGTGAGACGGAGAACATCAACCTCTTCGAGAACTTCCCTGTCGAGGTCGAGGAGATCGAGGCGCTCATGAATGCTTAGGTGGGTCAAATGAGATTGAGACGTAGCCCAAGATCGGTTACGCTCTTCTCACGAGAGCCTCGCCCCGACATCATGCCAAACCACTACCATCAGCCAGCGGGTCGCTTTGCGATCTCGTTTAGCATCTTTAGTATCGTCGCCCTGCTTTTGGGCTTCGCAGCTGAGTTGATTGGAGTTTTTGATGGGGCGAATGCAGGACTCAAGGCTGCTTGGGAAAATGGTGGGATCACTTTTAGCGCGGCGACCGGCTTGAGCAATCTCAGCGGCTTGCTCATTGGGACATGCGCGATTTTTGGAATCGTGGCTGCTGTGCTGGGAACTCCCGGTGACTCGCGCCGCACGATTCTTGGGCTTTCCGCGCTGGCGCTCTCGCTTGCGTTGATTCCGGTCTTTGCGGTGTGGGGCATCTTTTGGAAACCCTTCGGCTTCACTCTTGGAATCTTCTGGGGCTGGTTCTCCTCCTTCATCTACGCGCGGACTCATCGCATGCCCTGTGAGAGCCTGACTCCTGATGCTGCGCCAAATGTCATCCCCATGAAGCACGATCTTCCTCCCGTAAAAAACCGCTCCCGCCGCTCTGATGGCTAGTGTCGAATACCCCATTGAGGTCCGTGAGTTGATCTTGGAGCTCAAGCGCCTCCCTGGGGTGGGTCCGCGCAGCGCTGAGCGCATCGCAGTCCACCTTTTACAAAACCGGAAGGCCACTCCGCTGGATCTCGCGAAGTCTCTCATCGCCTGTGAGGAAAAGGTGAAGTCCTGTGAGGTCTGCGGTTTTTTTGCAGGAGATTCGGCCTGTCCGGTCTGCGATGAAAAAGGCCGCGAAGCTCAGCTCATCTGCGTCGTCGAGCAGCCGACCGATGTCATCCCGATCGAGCGCTCGGGCGTCTATCGCGGCTTGTATCACTGCCTTGGCGGTCGCCTTTCTCCGCTCGATGGCGTCCGACCGGAAGACCTCCGCATCGGCGGGCTCGTGCGCCGCGTCCGCGAGGTAGAGGGCATGGAAGTCATTCTCGCCACCAGCTCAGATGTCGAGGGCGAGGCGACCGCAAACTACCTTTCCGATGCCCTCAGCAATCTTGATTGCAGCGTCACCCGTCTCGCCCAAGGTCTTCCGGCAGGAGGGGGACTGGAGTTCGCCGATGAACTCACTCTCACCCGCGCCTTCGAGGGGCGGAGAGGATTTTAAGAGGACACTTTTCTTGCGAGTTGCCCCACGAGATTTTCAGCGCTAACCTCCCCGCGTGGCCCGCGATCTCACTCTTGATTCTCTCAAAGCCTCGGCTCCCGAGGGCGGATTCTTCGCCGACCGCGAGTGGCTTTGGTCACCTAGGCCCTTTCAGCTTTCCAAAAAAGAGCGCAAGTCCCTCATCGGTCTTGGCCATCCGCTGAATCGCTTCCAGCAGGCCTGCGACTCACTCTACCGCCGGAGTTCTTCTGGAAAAATGACTCCGTGGATCTCTGCGGTCCTCGATGCAGGCAAGCCGACTTGGCTGGTCGATCACCAACTCTCGGAAGCGGAGAAAGACGTCACCCCGCGCGTCATCCGCCCCGATCTTCTCCTCACTGAAGAGGGTTTTTCGGTCTCGGAACTCGATAGCGTCCCGGGCGGTATCGGCACTCTCGGCTGGCTCAGTCAGATGTATGGAAATGCTGGCTTCGACCTGCTCGGCGGGACCGATGGCATGGTTGAGGGCTTCCGTTCTCTTTTTCCAAATGGCGCTGACATCCTCGTCTCCGAGGAATCTTCTGACTACCGCCCCGAGATGGATTGGCTCGCCGGAGAGCTGGGCGATGCTTTTCAAACGATGGCCGCCGAGGAGTGGAGCGGGGGAGAGAAGGATGTTTATCGCTTCTTTGAACTCTTCGATTGGGAATCTATTCCGCTTGCCAAGAAGCTCGCAGAGCGCGGTCGCGTCACCCCTCCTTTTAAGCCTCACTTTGAGGAAAAGATGTGGCTCGCCCTCTTCTGGGCCCCCGCGCTCAAGACGATCTGGGAGAGCGAGCTGCGGGGAAGCCACTTCCGCCGCCTCCGGGAACTGATCCCTCGCGGCTGGGCTGTCGACCCCGAGAAACTTCCTCCCCACGCCGCCCTCCCGGGGCTCGATGTCCACTCATGGGATGAAGTTGCTCGCTTCAGTCAGAAGGACCGCCGCCTCGTTCTCAAGATCAGCGGCTTCGATGAGCGCGCTTGGGGTTCACGGGGCGTCCTCATCGGCCACGATCTTCCTTCCGAGGAATGGTCCGCCGCCATCAACACGGCGCAGGACGACTTTGAGACTCAGCCATGGGTCGTGCAGGAATTCAGCGAGACGCGGCTTGTTGAGCATCCCTACTTCGATCCTGAGACCGGCATCGAGCGCATCATGACCGGACGCGCTCGCCTCTGCCCCTACTACTTTGTGGATGAAAAAGGCGGCACGTCCCTCGGCGGCTGCCTCGCCACCATCGTGCCCGCTGATAAGAAGAAGATCCACGGCATGCGCGATGGCATTCTCGTCCCCTGCATGTAGCCAAAAAAAGACCGCCCTCCGAAGAAAGCGGTCTTTTTAAAATTGAATTTACAAAGCCGGATTACTTCCAGCTGTAGACGTTATCGAGATTGTTCGCCTGACCGATCTTTCCGTCCTTGCCGTAGCAGTAGATGAGATAC
>JALZWA010000072.1 GCA_023299815.1 Akkermansiaceae bacterium | reverse complement strand
AAGAAAGTACGCAGACTGGGACTCGAACCCAGGACCAATTGGTTAAAAGCCAACTGCTCTACCAACTGAGCTATCTGCGCTTTGGTTGGATTTTTGCAGCGCCGTGAAGCGCGTGCGGCGGACTGTTACGGTCACGGCCGATTTTTGACAAGCATTTGTTTGGATTTTCCTGAATTTTTTCAGGCTAGCGAAGATTTTTGGTCATCTCTGGCGTGATGAAGAAGCGCTGCACGCCACTCTTTTCCGGAGCTTTCCCATCAGTCACTTGATATTCAAAGGCTTTGATGGGCTGGGTTCCTTCAATTTGGGACATGAGGTAGATGCGAATCGTCATGGGAGCTTTCGCATCGCCTCCCGGGATGTCTTTGACGGTGAACTGCACCTCGTTATTACCATCGCGCGCGCCGCCGAGAACGATCTGAGCTTCTTTGGTGTTCTGAAAGGTGTGGGGTGAAATCTTGTTTACGAGGAGTTTCACTTCACGGCCGGGACAGAAGACGTAGGCCTTGGCGATGTATTTCGCGGCACCCGTGAGGACGATGGGTGGTTTCTTGACGATGCCATCCGGCTGGAAGGCGGGCTGGTCGACGTATTTGTAGTCCCCTCCTTGGATTTGCTTTCGGACATCGGGAAGGGCGCTGAGGTTAATAAACTCGGAACCATCATACTTCCAGCCGGTGCGCTCTTGCACGTAGGAGATGGTGAGAAGGTTATCGGAGGGCTTCCCGCCGATGCCGAAGTCTACCTTGCCGAAGTAGACAGCCTTCACGGTAGGCCCTTTGACACGAACACGGAGAGCCTTAAGGCTGGAGAGCGTGGGCGGCGAAGCCGGGAGATCGAAGAAGGAGTTCGGAAAGCTGCGGCGCTCACTGAGGAGGCGATTCTTAATCGAAGCGAGGCGAGTCGTAGAAGTGAAGCGCTGCCATGCAGCGGCGTCTTTTCTCACAACGGCGCTGCGCCAGCCGCTGTAAATTTGCCCAAGCTGCTGGACGAGATTTGCATCCTTTCCAGCAGCAGGAGCTTGAGCGGAGACAAGCTGAGTCAAAAGGCAAGTTATTAAAAGTGCACGGATCATGCGGAAACTATGGACAAGATGGGCCAGCTTTGGAAAAACTTTTTCGCACTCACTGCAGCTTCGCGCTAGATTGAGTGGCAAGCACACCTATGAATCCTATTCCAAACTCTCCAATTATTGGGGAAGCGCGTAATCAAGAGCTGCTCGAGAGGGCTACTTCTTATGTTTATGAAAAGACTCCGCAAGGGGATCTGAGTGCACATTTTTTCTTTCCTCCGGATTTTGACCACACGACGCAGCAGCGTCCGGTGATCATCTTTTTCCACGGCGGGGTGTGGGATATTTCGGCTCCTACTCAGTTTATCCCCCACTGCCATCACTTTGCTTCGCGAGGAATGATAGCGATCACGGCGGAGTATCGCACTAAGGTGAGGCAGGACGGCGGCCCTGAGGAGGCAGCTGCGGATGCTAAGACGGTGCTTTCTTTTCTGCGCTTCCATGCCGCTCAGATGGGCATTGACCCCAATCGGATCATCGCTTGTGGCGCTGCCGCAGGGGCTCATGCGGTCCTCTGCGCGACCCTTCACTCTCACGAGAACACGGAATACCCCTCTCCCAAACCGCAGGGGTTAATCCTCTTCGGCCCGGTGACAGACACAGGTCCGAAGGGCGTGGGCTCCGATCTTTTTTCCACTCCCAAGGAAGCCAAGACGCAGAGTCCTCACGCTCATCTTCCTCAGAAAGATCTCCCTCCTTGTTTGATCTTCCATGGGACGGCAGACCGCGTGGTGCCGATCGAATCTTCCGTCCGGTTCAGCAAGCGCTACGCGCGAAAAGGCAACCGCTGTGAGTTGATGACCTTCCAGAATGCAGGCCACACCTTTTTCAACTACAATTCGGACGAGCAAAACTTCGGACTAACCCTTCATGCTGCGGATCATTTTCTCGTAGAACTTGGTTACTTGGAGCCAGACCCACTCGCAGGTGAATTCCAGTAGGGACTCGCCTTGCGCTGAAGACGATGCGCTGTCAGTGTCACCCGAAATGAGCGCACTTAAATTCTCTCCGATCACTGAGATCATCACCGACATCGCCGCGGGTAAGCTAGTGATTGTAGCTGACGACCCAGGAAGGGAAAATGAAGCAGACTTGATCGGCGCAGCCTCACTGGTGACGCCTGAAATGATTGCTTTCATGGCGAGCCACGGCCGCGGCTTGATCTGTGCTCCTATACTAGCTGAGAAAGCGGAAGCGCTCGATCTCCCGCCGATGGCGCAGAAGAATCGCGAAGCTCATAAGACGGCATTTACGATCTCGATCGATGCTGCGGAAGGCATCAGCACCGGAATTTCAGCGATTGACCGAGCTCTCACGGTAAAGCTTCTCGCGGACCCGACCACCACAGCGGGTTCCTTTGTCCAACCGGGTCACATTTTTCCGCTACAAGCGATGGAGGGTGGCGTGCTTCGCCGCGCGGGTCATACCGAGGCTGCCGTCGACCTCACACACATGGCTGGCCTCCCTGCCGCAGGCCTTATTTGTGAGATCATGTATGAGGATGGCACGATGGGCCGAGTTGGCGACTTGGGAGACTACCAAGAGCAGCACGGCCTCAAGGCCTGCACCATCGCGCAGTTAATCGAGTATCGGCGCCGCTCCGAGCGCCTCGTCACTTGCCAAGAAGTGATTTCCATGCCCACTGACTTTGGTGATTTTAAATGTCATCTCTACCATGTCAGCACGGATGATTCAGAGCACCTCGCACTTGTTCATGGCGAGATCGACCCTGAGAAACCGACGACCGTCCGGGTCCACTCGGAGTGCCTCACGGGGGATGCTTTTGCATCGCGCCGCTGTGATTGCGGAGGGCAACTCCACAATGCTCTCAAGCAAATTTCAGAAGAAGGCGGCGTCCTCCTCTACCTTCGCCAAGAGGGTCGAGGGATTGGACTCGGCGCTAAGATCCGCGCTTACAAGCTGCAGGAGGAGGGCATGGACACCATTGAGGCCAACGAAAAGTTAGGCTACCCCTCTGATCTCCGGGACTACGGTATGGGTGCACAGATGCTACACGATTTGGGCATTCGTAAAATCCGCCTCCTTACCAATAACCCTAAGAAGGTGATCGGGCTCGATGGCTATGGGCTCGAAATCGTGGAGCAAGTTTCGCTCAGCGTCCCCTCAAACCCTCACAACGAAAAATATCTCGATACCAAGCGTGTCCGAATGGGTCACAAACTTTGACATTCATTGACAAAGTCGGGTCCTTTCCCCATATCTCCGCTCTCATGTCGGCTATCATTCCACCAAGACCCCGCACCATCAGCACCGGGAAAATCCGGATCTCGATCGTGGCGGCGAAATTTAACGAGGAGTTCACCGATGCACTGGTCGAAAATGTCGTCGATGAAATCGCAAAGTTAGCCCAGAACTCAAAAGTCGACCTCGTCAGGGTCCCCGGTGCCTTTGAAGTGCCAGTTGTCGTAAAATCTGTCCTGATGGACGAGAAACCAGACTGCGTCATTGCCCTGGGTTGCATCATTCGTGGAAACACCAGCCATGCTGATCTTGTGGCTTCCTCCGTCACGAATAGCCTTCAGCAACTTGCTCTTGAATTCATCACCCCCGTCATTCACGAAGTCCTCCTCGTGGAAGACGAAAAGCAAGCCTACGCCCGCTGCATCGGCCAGAAGCTCAACCGCGGTCGCGAGGCCGCTCGCAGTGCGATCGAAGTCATTGATCTGATGAACGAGGTCAACCGTGTGAATCAGTCCATTCGACTTCACCCGAGCAACGCATAATGCCTACTCGTCACCAAATCAGAGAGGCTGCCATCCAGCTCTTTTATGCTCGGGCTTCTTCTCAGACGGCGGAGAGCGATAACGAACTCTGGGACCTCATCAATGATCGCGGCGGTCTCGCCTTCGATCGTGCTCGAGTCAAAGTCCTCGGGCATTGGCAAAATGGCCGCAGCATTGTCGCAGCCAAGCTTCTCAAGGCTCTCGGCGCTTCCACCGCAGCCATCGACGCCTCCGATCCTACCGGCAAAGCCGCCCGTCTCTTTACCGATCTTTCCAATGCCGAGATCGCCATCGCTGAGTTCATTGAAAACCTCGTCCTCCTCACCAAGGCGGATACTGGTGACTGGCGTGACGATCTTCAGAAAGCCTTCAAGCGCTCTGCCAATGTCAGCAAACTTCGTGACGAACTCCTCGTCCACGTCACCAGCTTCCCTCCCCTTCAGAAGGAAGATGTCGGAAAAATCTTTGAGAAATTAGCCACCTTCGATAAGCGCGTCGAGATGGCTCGCAACCCCGGAAAATATCCCGAGCAGCGCGAACTTGCTCACCTCCACAAGACCCTCGCTGAGATGATCCAGCTCCGCACGGAGGCCGAAAAAATGACCTCACAAGTCAGTGAGAACCTCAAAGAGCTCAACGAGACCATCGAGGCCGCCGCTGAGAACTACGATCTAGACCGCCTCTCACGAGTCGACCTTTCCATCCTCCGTCTCGGAGTCTGGGAGATCACGCAGGCTCCGGATATCCCGGCCGCAGTCGCCATCAATGAGGCCATCAATCTTGCCCGCTCCTTCTCTGGAGAAGAAGCTGCATCCTTTGTTAACGGTATCCTAGATCGCGTCGCAAAAGAGCACTCGCCGTGATCGCCTCTTGCACCACCGAGTCCGATTCGTCAGAGTCAGACCGTGGATAAGGAAGAATCATTTCCCAGCGAGTTTCAGAAGCGCACGCTTTGGAAAGCCGTTACCGGTGTTGCCATCGTTATTCTCGGAACTCTTCTTGTCGGTCTTGTTTGGCTCTCAAGTAATGTCTTAGGCTACCTGCAGCCTGTTTTAGTCCCACTTGCCGTCGCCGGCATCGTCGCCTACCTCCTTGATCCCGTCGTTCGCTGGCTTCAGGGAAAAGGTTTCAGCCGCATGAAGGGCATCATCGCCGTCTTCGCTGGATTCGTTCTCTTCTTTGGCATCCTCTGCGCCTTCATCGGCACCAAGCTTTCCAAGCAAATTGGAGCGCTAGATAATGCGGGCAGTAGAGTATCCACCGAAGAAAGACTCGTCGAAGAGAAGCAAAGCGCAGTCTATGGTTGGATGGTCCGCGAATTTCTGTCCAAGGATTCCAAAGCGGTCAAAGGGCATGAAGAAAATGACAAGACGATCAATGGCCCGTGCGACGACCTCCTCGCAAAGTATAACCTGAGTGAAGACGAACTCAGCTTAATTACCGAATCGTCATGGAGCACGGCACCAACAAAGAAGCCAAAAGAGCCACAAAATCCTGAGCCTAAGGAAGAACCTGACGCTGAAGAAAAAACAGAAGTGAGCCCTGAACTCATTACGGCCTATCAAACAGATCTCGCCACCTACAAAGAAGACCTTGCTGATTACCAGTCCAACGAGCGACGCATCTATCTCGAAAGCTCCCTCGCTCGGAATAATTTCTGGCTGACCAAAGGAGGCGGTCAAATTTCATCACTCGGAAAGTCTGCCCAATCATGGCTCTACAGCAGCTACGGAAAGATCCTCGGTGTCTTTGGGATCATCATCGGCTTCGCCATGGTTCCGATCTACCTCTACTATTTTCTCAAAGAGAGCAATGCTATCCAAGGAGGCTGGCAGGACTACGTTCCCCTCAAGGCCTCAAATTTCAAAACTGAAGTGGTCGAGACTCTTCAAGAGATCAACGGCTACCTCATCTCGTTCTTCCGTGGACAAGTCCTCGTTGCCTTTATTGATGGCATTCTCGTCGGTATCGCCCTGACCATCTATGGCTTGAACTATGGCCTCCTTATCGGTGTTGTCATGGCGATGCTGGGGATCATTCCCTTCATTGGAAATATCCTCTGCCTCATTCCCGCCTGCATCATTGCTTATTTCCAAGAAGATATCCCCTACGGCTTTCCCCAGTGGGGCTATGCTCTCGGCGTTCTCATCATCTTCGTCTTCGTCCAGCAGATCAACTCCCTCGTCACTGCTCCTAAAATCGTCGGTGACTCGGTCGGCCTTCACCCCATGACCGTCATCTTCTCAATGCTCTTCTGGTCCCTTCTTCTTGGTGGCTTTTTAGGAGCCTTGCTCGCAGTTCCACTCACTGCAGGCGTAAAAGTCATCTTCCGCCGCTACGTCTGGGAGCGGAAAAAAGACCAATACATTGGCACAGAGCCACCAGAGGAAGGCTTTGAAGACGCGCCGGCCTAGAGCCCTATCAGCGCAGCTCGCTCACGATCTGGAGAGCCACCCCTCCCCGCGCCTGCAGCTTCGTATAAACATACCAACCCCAAGCCTTGTCATAATGAAAGGTCCAGTAAGAGACCGCACGTCTCCGGTTTCCACCGAACTGCTTCGGTGCGAGAAAGACGACACACTTTCGCCCTCGTCGCCACGACCCCCGGCTCAAGCGTCTCTGGCACATCATGAATCGGACCCACCGTCACCTCAGCGACTCTGACCTCTACCAACTTCGCCGCTAGCTCCGCTGCCACCTCACGAGTCAGCTCATTTTCATTCAAAATAATCCTCACTTTCTCTCCTCATCGAAAAGGACTACCCTCCCGCAGCTCATGCTCCTAGCCATCGAATCCTCCTGTGACGAAACCGCCGTCGCCATCATCCGCCGCGATCCTGATGGCCCTCGCATGCTCAGCTCGCTCATCTCCTCCCAGATCGAGATTCACCGTGAATTCGGCGGAGTCGTCCCAGAAGTCGCTTGCCGGAATCACGCCCAGCGCATCCGCCCCCTCGTCGAGCAAGCGCTCACCGCAGCCGGAGTCGATCTTTCAGACATCGAGGCATTCGCCGCCACCTGCGGGCCCGGGCTCGCCTCCTCACTCCTTGTTGGGCTTTCCTATGCCAAAGGCCTCGCCGCCGCCACGGGGAAGCCTTTCTACGGCGTCAATCACATGGAAGGCCACCTCCTCTCCCCCTTTGTTGAGGAAGGAAAAGTCCCCCCGCATCTCGGCCTCATCGTCTCAGGCGGTCACACCCTTCTCATCGAGGCTCGCTCACACAGCGACTACTACCTGCTCGGCAGCACCATCGATGACGCCGCAGGAGAAGCCTTTGATAAAGTCGGCCGCATGCTCCAGCTCCCCTATCCCGGCGGACCTGAGATTGAAAAAAATGCCCTTAAGGGAAACCCCACCGCCTTTCGCTTCCCTCGCGCCCGCCTGAAGGACCGCCCGCTCGATTTCTCCTTCTCCGGCCTCAAAACTGCCGTCCTCTACCAGCTCCAGAAGCTCAATGATCCACAGTCCCAGCTCGCCGATGTCTGCGCCTCCTTCCAAGCCGCTGTCATCGAGAGCCTCGTCAAAAAAACCCTCCTCGCCGCCGAGCAAACCGGCCATAAAATCGTCACACTCTCAGGAGGAGTCGCCTGTAATAAAGCCCTGCAACAAGCTCTCCACAGCGCTTGTGAAAGCGAGGGCATCGAGCTCCGCCTCACCCCGCCAGCCCTCACCACGGACAATGCCGGCATGATTGCCTTCGCTGGCCTCCTCGCTCACGAGAATCGTGCGCCCGACCCACTCAACACCGGCATCAACCCGAATCTCTCACTGACTGCCTAATGTTCCTCTTTCGCTTCCTCAAAAGGTGGTGGTATATCACCTCCACGAAATACAAGTGGTTCATCGCCTTTCTCGTCCTCCTCGTCATCAACTGCGCCATGATCTTCGGCCTAAACCTTGTGAGTCGGCTCCTCTGGTCTCTGAATTTCGTCGCCCTAGGGTTCGCCATGTTTCTCCCCAGCGACTACGACGACTAATCCCTCCTCTTCCGCTCCTTCGGAGGCTCCGGCTTAGGCGCAGCGGCCATCTGGTGAAAAGTCGCCGGCACAGGAGCCTCGAAGGTCATCATCTCCCCCCTGAAGGGATGAGCAAAAGTCAGCTTATGGGAATGCAGCGCAAGCCGCTTATTATCCCGGATCTTCCGGCCATACTTTCCATCGCCCACGATCGGCCACCCCTTATCAGCAAGGTGAACACGGATTTGATTCTTCCGCCCTGTCAGCAGATTAATCTCCAGCAGACTCCGCTCACCCACCGTCTTAATCACGCGATATTCGGTATGCGAAAGACGCCCCTCTTTTTTATCATTCGTCGAATAAACCCGGCGCGCCGAGCTCTCCACGAGGTAGCTTGAAATGGTCCCCTCCTCCGGATCGGGATGTCCCTCCACAAAAGCGAGATAGGTTTTCGCAACATCTTTCCAAGTCGACTGAAGCTTCTCCTTCACCTCCTCCGTCCGCGCAAAGACCAGCGCGCCCGAAGTATCACGGTCTAAGCGGTGCACGATAAAGATGCGCTCACGAGATTTGTAATTCCCTTTCCTCACATAATCATCGAGCGCGGCGTGAGCTGTCCGGCCATTATCATTGCCCGTCCCGATCGTCAAAAGTCCAGCCGCCTTATTGACCACGATGATATCGCGATCCTCATGCAAGATATCCAGCCCCATCGGCTGATGCTTACCGCGTCTCGGCTTTTTCTTCTTCGGTCTTTTATCCTTCCCTGCCACGGATCGAGTCTCTCCCGATTACGTCTCGATCACAAGAACGATCAACCCATCAGCCAGCAGTAAACCCCCACCACCACCACCCCGATAAGGTTTAAAACGACACCCTCACGCATCATCTTGGGCACCGTCAGATAACCCGTGCCAAAGACCACCGCATTCGGAGCCGTCGCCACCGGCAGCATAAAAGCGCAGCTCGCACTCAGCGCCGCAGGCAGCATCACCACCAGCGGATCCAGATCATTCGCCAAGGCCACCAAAGCGAGAATCGGCATCATCAGGATCGTGCTCGCCGTATTGCTCGTCAGCTCCGTCAAAAATGTCATCAAAAGACACACCGTCAGAACCAACCCAAGAAGCGGCAGCGTCCCCACCCCACTCAAGACCCCTGCAATCTGCGCACTCAGCCCCGAATCCTTAATCCCCGCCGCTAGACAGATCCCGCCACTAAAGAGCAGCAGCACCCCCCATGGGATTTTCTGACAAGTCTCCCAGTCTAACAAGCGCCCCTTGTCCCCCGCCTCTCCCGAGCCATCCGGCAGGAGGAAAAGAAAAATCACCCCCAGAAAAGCCACCGAGGCATCATTCGCCCCCGGGAGATTAAACCACGAACTCCAGCCGCCAAATGGCTCCGCCCGCGTCACCCAAGCCAGCGCCGTCAGCCCAAAGACCAGCAACATCCTCCGCTCCGCAGCACGCCATTTCCCCACCGTAGGCAGATTCAGATCAACGGTCCCTTTCTGATCCCGACTCAGCCAGAGCCAGATCAGAGGAAGCATGATCAACACCACAGGAACCCCGTAGGACATCCACTCAGTAAAAGTCATCACCTTACCCGTCGCCTCCTCATACTGCTCGATAAAGACAAGATTCGGAGGCGTCCCAATCGGCGTCCCCAGCCCTCCAATATTCGCCGCATAAGCGATCCCCATCATCAGCGGCGCCGCGATCGGGCTCACGCCCCCCTTCTGATCACCCAGCACCGCCAGCGCGATCGGTAGCAGCATCAAAGTTGTCGCCGTATTCGAGATCCACATGCTCAGCACCGCAGACGCCATCATGAACCCCAGCATCAGCATCTTCGG
>JALZWA010000071.1 GCA_023299815.1 Akkermansiaceae bacterium | reverse complement strand
CATGTAGAGGCCCATTGCGGCAGGAAAATAGGGAGGCTTGATGCGGGGATAGGGACGCTTGCCTTCGAGCGACTCGATCAGGCCGGTCTCCTCACCGCAAATATAAGCCGCTGCTCCGCGGTGGACGTAGATTTCAAGATCGAAGCCCGACCCTTGGATATTTTGTCCTAAAAATCCCTTTTCTCGCGCTTCCGTGATCGCTTTTTCAAGCGTGATCGCAGCTTCTGGAAACTCCTCACGAATGTAGATGTAGGCGACGTGTGCACCGACAGCGAAGGAGGAAATCACCATGCCTTCGATGAGTTGGTGTGGATCTTGATGCACGATGTAACGATCCTTAAAAGTTCCTGGCTCAGACTCATCGCCGTTACAAATGAGGTAAACTGGCTTGGTGTTATTGGGAGGTATGAAGCCCCACTTTACTCCCGTGGGGAATCCTGCGCCACCACGCCCACGGAGACCGGAAGTCTTCACTTCGCCGATGATCGCCTTTGGCTCCATGGTGAGCCCTTTTTTGAGCATTTCGTATCCACCTTCTTGCAGGTAGCGGTCGATCGAGGTGTCCCAGTCTTTGCGGTCTACATTTTTAAAAATGAGACGATGCTCGTTGGCGTGAGGCTCTTTGCCTGGGAGGTAGGTAATGTCGCTCATGGTCTCGGAGTTAGGCGTTTTTGTAGCTGTCAAGAAGGGCTGCAGCTTTATTAGCTGAGATATCCTCGTGAAAATCGTCGTTCACCAAGCAAACTGGCGCGGTGCCACAGGAGGCGAGGCACTCTGCAAATTCTACAGAAAATTTTCCACAGGGTGAAACTGAGATGGGATCTTTATGACCATCGGCTTCACTGCGATCAATATTCGTGATCTCACAAAGCTTGTCCATCAGTTCTTGAGAACCACCCATGGCACAGGAAAGGGTGCGGCAGACGCGGACATGCAGCTTGCCGGGTGCCTTTTGGCGGAAGCCGGGGTAGAAGGTGACGACCTCCACCACTTTGATCGGTTCGATGCCGAGTTGCTGGGCAACCCAGTCGATAGACTCAGGGCTGATGAAGCCGAACTTGTGCTGAACATCATGGAGCAGGGGTAGGACGGCGGAGCGTCTTTCCTCTGCGGGATATTGAGCGATTCGACGGGCCGCTTCCTTCTCAAGCTCGGGGGTGACCTCGAAAGGCGGAAAAAATGGAGCTCCGGGAGTGACCGGAGAGGCCACGTTCTGTTCGAGGACGCTGCGTTGTGCTTGGTTTTCTTCAGTTCTTGAGTTCACCGGAAATGAAAATAGTGAGATTTTAGAAAAATAAATCAGCGGTCACACTCGCCCATGACAAAGTCGAGTGAGCCGAGGATGGCGGGAATATCAGAGACCATGTGGCCTTTGAGAAGCTGCGAACAGATGCCGAGGTTCACGAAGGATGGGGCGCGAATCTTGAGGCGATAGGGGACTCCGCCGCCTTTTGAGTTGATGTAGAAGCCAAGCTCCCCCTTGGGGTTTTCAGCGGCAAAGTAGACTTCCCCGACAGGCGCCTCGATGCCCTGAGTGGAGACGATGAAGTGGTGGATGAGCTCCTCCATGCTCATCATGACGCGCTCTTTGTCAGGAAGGACTGACTTGGCATCGACGATGTTAATATCGCCCTCTGGCATGGTGTCGATGACTTGGCGGATGATCTTAATGGACTGGCGCATCTCCTCCATGCGGACGAGATAGCGATCGTAGCAATCGCCATTGTCACCAATGGGGACATCAAAGTCATATTTCTCGTAACCAAGATAAGGGCTGTCCTTACGAAGGTCGCGATCGACTCCACAAGCGCGAAGGTTCGGCCCTGTCATGCCAAAGCTGATGGCGTCCTCACGCGAGATGACGCCGACATTGCACATGCGCTCAAGGTAGATCTTGTTCTTATCGAGCAGGGATGAAATATCATCGATGCTCTTGCTGCACTCATCGAGAAACTTGAGAATATCATCGGTAAGGCCTTCGGGAAGGTCGCGAATCTGGCCGCCGACACGAGTGTAGGAAGTGGTGAAGCGAGCACCAGTGAGTTGCTCACAGAAATTGTAGATTTTTTCCCGCTCGGCGAAAGTGTAGAGGAAGACGGTCATGGCGCCGACATCCATGGCGCAGACACCGACTCCCAGCATATGGGAAGAAAGGCGGGCAAGTTCACAGCAGAGCACTCGGAGGGCCTGTCCACGAGGGGGGAGCTCCCATCCCATGAGTTTCTCGACGGCACAGGCGTAGGCGACGTTGTTTGCGAGAGGCGCAAGGTAGTCCAGTCGATCCGTGTAGGGGACGAACTGGTTGTAGTGCATGTTCTCGGCGATCTTCTCGTCACCCCGGTGGAGGTAACCGATGTGGGGCTCCGCTTTTTCGATGATTTCGCCGTCCAGCTCAAGCACGAGACGAAGAACGCCGTGGGTGGCAGGGTGAGATGGTCCCATATTGAGAACCATTTTTTCCCCGAGGACGTCATCGGTCTCGGAGCGGTAATCGTCGGCCGCTTTTGCTGCTACTGCAGCGGAATCGGGAGCCTCGTAAGTAGTGGTCTCACTCATGGTGCGCACGGGGATAGAACCCCCATATTACGGGACTCGCAAGGAGTTTGTGAAATATTTCACAAAGTCTGGTCAGATCTAGCGTGGCAGAAGCGTCACGCGCTTTGGCTGATACTCGTCAGCGGGGGAAAAGAGCCAGCCGGGATCCTTGTCGAGCAATTCGTAGCGGGTGAGCATGAATTCGGGGAGAATCTGATTACTATTCGGCTCGTAGAGCTTTTTCCCGCTGTAGTTTCCGTAAATGCGATACTCGTAATTCTGATCGAAGCCGTATCGACGCCCGGCAGGGGCCGATTCAGGGAGACGATCCGGATTTAGCTTCTTGGATTCATTAAAAATAACGAGCTTAGCCGAGCGCGCGGACTGTCCAGGCTTGCGGAGGTATCCCCAGAAGCGGGTCTTCTCCACGTAGTAACGCCGACCGTAGTAAAAATCGCCCCGTGGTTCTGCTGAGATTTGAGCCTTGCGGGCCGCGGGCTCCGGGTAACTCCCCATGTTCCCATCTCCTCCGATGGGAGTGCTGCTGCAGGAAGCAAGAAGGCAGGCGAGGATAAGAGCAAAGAATGGACGCATCGCTAGATTCTCTGCGAGACACCCAAGGACGGTCAAGTCCTGAGAGTGGCAGTCTCATTTTAAGACCTCCTAGTGGTGCTGGGTCGCTCTGAGGCGTGCCGCAATTGGGCTTGAATCTTCAGGAGAAGCGAACTAGCACGGTTTCCCCTTAGCTTCACAGCCGGAGGGCGTTTCCTATGAATCTCCGCCAATTGGTTCCTCCCGAGTGTGTCATTCTTGAACTTGAGAATGTCGATCACGAGGGTGTCATTCGTGAAATGATTGCGCACCTTGGAAAGGTTCACAGCATTTCCGCTGAAGATTGTGAGCGCTTCAGTCATGCCGTGATTGATCGCGAGCTTCAAGTGGGCACTGGACTTGGTTCGGGTGTCGCTATTCCTCATGCACGAGTAGAGGGACCCGAGCAGATGCTTGCCGTCTTCGCTCGCTCAAAAGAGGGCGTTGATTTCGAGTCGCCCGACAATGCCCCTTCGCACAACATCGTCCTCCTCATCGCTCCCGAGGGACAGACCGCACAGCACCTGCAAACCCTCTCGGAACTCGCTAAGGTCTTTTCCCAATGCGAGTGTCGCGAGGAGCTCCAAGCGGCCACCGCAGCCGCTGAAATCTCTGCCATTTTTTCCTCTGGCGCTGCTCAATTTTCCTAAGTCATGACCATTCCAGAACAGCTCACCGAGAAGCTCCTTCTTGCTCTTTCAAAAGTCGGCGTCGAAGTTCCCGAACCCTCGCGAATTCAAGTAAAGACTGCTGATGATCTCCGCTACGGTGATTATCAAAGCACGGTAGCCATGATGCTTGCCAAACCCGCTGGGAAGAATCCCCGCGATCTCGCAACCTCTCTTATGGAGGCTCTCGATGTCGCAGACCTCGCTGAGGTCACTATCGCAGGCCCCGGTTTTCTGAACTTCACGCTCACCTCTGAGACTTGGTCGTCTTTGGCAAAGGCGCAGTGGCAGGATGAAAACCATGCCGTCCAGACCGTCGCTGATCCACAGACTATCGTTATCGATTTCTCCGCGCCGAATGTCGCGAAGCCGATGCACATCGGTCACATCCGCTCAACCATCATCGGCGAGTGCCTCGGCCGAGTCGCTTCCCGCCTCGGTCATAAGGTCATTAAAGATAACCACATCGGCGACTGGGGAACTCAGTTTGGAATGGTAACGTGGGCTTGGAAAAAGGGCGTCAATGAAGCGCGTCTCGAAACCGAACCACTTCAGGAGCTGCTCCGTCTCTACCGCTCCGCCACCGATGCCTGTAAGGAAGACGAATCGATCAAAGACGCTTGTCGCGAAGAACTCGTCGCCCTTCAAAGTGGTAATGCCGAGAATCTCGCGATCTGGAATCGCTGCCTTGCTCTTTCTAAAAAAGGTCTTAATGAAATCTATGATCGTCTCGATGTTTCCTTCGATCACTGGCTCGGCGAGTCCGCCTATAATGACGCCCTTGCTCCACTCGCAGAGAAGCTCGAATCCCAAGGTCTCGCTCGTGATGATGACGGAGCACTCTGCGTCTTTTCCGATGATTCAGTGAAGCCCAAAAGCGACCCTTTTAAGGTGAATCGCGATGGCGAGTGGCAGGACTTCCCCATGATCGTCCGCAAGAAGGATGGGGCGTTCAACTACGCCACCACAGACATCGCCACCGTGGAGTTCCGCGCTAACGAGTTCAAAGCAGACAAGGTGTGGATCGTGGTCGACGTCCGCCAGGGTGGTCACTTTAAGCAACTCTTCGAGGTCTCACGTCGCCTCGGTTACGATCAACTCGATCTCGTCCACGTCGCTTTCGGCACCATCCTTGGAAAAGATGGCAAGCCTCTCAAAACCCGCTCTGGAGATCTCCCTCAACTTGCGGACGTTCTAGATGACGCCGTGACAGCCGCACGCTCTGTCATTGGCGAAAAAAGCCACCTCGACACCGAGGAGGAAAAAGACGCACTCGCCGAACTCATCGGCGTCAACTCAATCAAGTTCACCGAACTCTCACATCACCGCATGTCGGACTACGTCTTTGACCTTGAAAAAATGGTAGCGCTGGAAGGTGACACCGCGCCCTACCTTTTCTACAGCTACGTCCGCGCTCGCTCCATCTTCCGCAAGCTGGAGGAGGGGACTGTCGATAAGCTCGATGCCGAGCAACTCGCGATCACTGAAGCGGCCGAGATTCACCTCGTTCGCATGCTTACACGCTTCGGTGATAACGTCGGAGTCGTGATTGATGACTTCCGCCCGAATCTCCTTGCGACCTACCTTCTGGAACTCGCTCGCTCCTTCCACTCTTTCTTCGAGGCTTGTCCAGTGCTGAAGTCTGAGGGTGCGACTCGCGAGAGCCGCCTCATCCTTTGCGATCTCACTTCACGGGTCATCAAGGACGGACTCAACCTCCTCGGAATTCCCGTTCCCGAGCGCATGTAAAAATAAGTCACCATGAGCGCACCCATCGTTATCAAAATAGGCACCGGAGTTCTCACTCGTGAGAACGGCACGCTTGATGGCTCATCACTCGTCAAGCTCGTCACCGCAGTCGCCGCCCTGCAAGCTTCCGGACAGCCCTGCATCATGGTTTCATCCGGAGCGGTCGGCGCTGGCGTCTCCGCCCTCGGGCTCACCGAATATCCGAAGGATGTCGAGAGTCGCCAAGCCGCCGCCGCCGTCGGTCAGGTCCGTCTGATGCAGAAATACGAAACTCTCTTTTCAGACTTCAATCTCCACGCCGCTCAACTCCTTCTCACTGGCGCTGACCTCGGCGAGAACAAGGATCGCGTCCTCGCCACCATCGAGCGCCTGCTCGTTCACGGATCCATCATCCCCATCATCAATGAGAATGACTCCGTCGCCGTCGAAGAACTCAGAGTGGGGGATAATGACATGCTCAGCGCAAGAGTCGCCCAGCTAGTCGGAGCAAAAAAACTCATTCTCCTCACCACCGTCGATGGTCTCTTAGATCAAAACGGCGACCTCATTCCCGAGGTCGAAAGTGTCGATCAAGTCCTCAACCTCGCCCGTGATGAAAGCGGGAAATTCTCCATTGGCGGCATGGCCTCCAAGCTCCAAGCCGTAGACCTAGCTACCAAAAACGGCACCGAAGTCCTCATCGCAAACGGCCGCAAGCCCGAGCAACTCAGTGATCTCGCAAAAGGCGGCGGCCGACGGACCTGCTTCAAGGTTCAAGATTATTGCCCTTAGGCTAAGAGGAAATTCAATTGACCTTGATTTTGACAATGCTGTGAATGGGACTGCATCTGGCGGCAGTGGCTCGGCAAGCACGTGGCATACGAATGGAGGAACGGACTTCATTATAGACGGTGGCCCCAACTCAATTCAAATCGTCCTGCCATTTGAAGAGTTCGTAAGCGTCGCTAATTCGACTCCGATAAATCTAGTTTTCAATGTGACGGGGAATGCCACACTTGAAGACACGTTTTCCTTGCCAGCGATTTGGGGCAGGGTTCTTCAATCTCGCTCCAGACAAATGTTTGGGCTTCGCCTGGGGGCGGGAGCGCTTCAGCATTGTCTGCTTCCGATATCCTCTTGAGCGGAACAGCTTCGAACTGGTCCGTCACTGATGTGAACGGATGGATTATCATCCAAAATATCAGCTCCGGTCAGCAAGGAACCTTTATTGGTAACAGGACCCAAACGGGAATCGCAAGCGCGGTGTTCCAAGTCACTCCAAGCCCCACTGTTTCGACAGATGCTTTTCCTTGGGCTGTTTTGGAACGTGAGGCCGTTGCCGTTCCTGAGCCATCAAACCTCCTGCTTTTGGGGCTCAGTTCACCTGCCTTCCTAGCTAACCGCAGAAGGTAGTTCTTAGATGTTTGGCTTCTAGAAAGCTGGGGTTCTGACGCGAAA
>JALZWA010000070.1 GCA_023299815.1 Akkermansiaceae bacterium | reverse complement strand
GCTGAGGTGCTTCCACTTTTCCGGGACGTGGACGATCATGGGGATGCGCACGCCGGTGTCGTGAAGGTAGCGCTTGCCGCGTGGAGTCGGGCCGCCGTGGTCGCCGTAGTAGAAAATGATGGTGTCATCAGCGAGGCCGTCTTTCTCGAGCTTGGCGAGGATGCCGCCGATTTCGGTATCGAGGGCCGTCATGGTGTCGTGGTAGACAGCGAAGTCATGGCGCATCTCGGGGAGGTCAGGGAGATAGGGCGGGAGGTTGAGCTTGGCTGGATCGAGGCGTGGAGTTTTGGGGATGAGGCCTTTTTTGCGGTTCTTGGCGATCTTTGAAGGGAAGAGGTTGCTTTCGTGAGAAATGGTGAGATTAAAGATCGAGAAGAAGGGTTTTCCGTCAGGGCGCTTATCGTAATGAGCATTGGAGGAGCAATCGTCCCAGAGTGCTTTATCGTTGCCTTTGAAATTGTAGTCGGTTTTCGAAGCATTGCTCGTGTAGTAGCCGGCCTTGCGGAGATGGGTGACGTAGGGAGTGAG
Source organism: Akkermansiaceae bacterium (assembly GCA_023299815.1). Lineage (GTDB taxonomy): Bacteria > Verrucomicrobiota > Verrucomicrobiia > Verrucomicrobiales > Akkermansiaceae > SW10. Next base: position 12,130 of record JALZWA010000070.1, on the reverse strand, counting down.
GTTGGTGGGAATGGCATGACGGCTGCGCATGTGCTGCGTGCCCATGGTGGGGGAGTAGATGCCCATGAGGATGGTGGCACGGGCGACAGCGCAGACGGGTGCATTCGAGTAGGCGGCGGTGAAGCGGGTGCTGCGCGCGGCGAGGGCATCGAGATTCGGAGTCTGAGCTTCTTTATTTCCGTAGCAGCCGAGCCATTGCGCGGAGTTGTCCTCGCTGACGATCCAGAGGATATTGGGTTTATCGGCGGCGAGCGCGAGAGTGGGGAGAAGGAGAACGAGGAGATACTTGATCATGATTTTAGGTGACCGTGTAGAATTCACGGGATATGGAAATCTCAAAGAGCCCGAATCCTCTTTCTCGAAAGTAATGTGGAGCGGGCTCTTCAAATTCTTGAAGAGGCGAATAAAGAAGAGCCTGAATATTAAGAGAGAAAGAGGCCTATTTCTGATTCCAAAGAGGGTAGGGATCGTTGAGGCGTTCCATCTCGCTTTTTAAGAGGGCTTCCATTTCTTGCAGCTTTGCAGCGTGCTCTTTCGAGGAGGAAAGGTCGGTGAGCTTGGGGTCTTTTTTTCCGTGCTCGGGGAGGAATTCGTTTGGGTTGTCCTTGAGGTTGAACAATTGGGTTTCTCGTACTTCGCCGTCGAGGACGTCAAACTTCACGAGTTTCCAATCGCCTTTTTTAACAGAACGCATGCCGGGCTTGGTGCCACCGGCGTAGGCTCCGAACATGACATCACGGACGGTTTTTTTCTCGCCGGTGAGGACGGGTTTGAAACTGATGCCTTCGTTTGTTTTGGGAGGTTTGATTTCGGCGAGGTCGCAGAGGGTTGCGAGGGTGTCCATGAGGTAGATGTTTCCTTGGACACGGCCGGGTTTGATGCCGGGTCCTTTGACGATGTAGGGGACGCGCCAGGTGTGCTCGTAGAGGTTTTGTTTTCCTTGGAGTCCGTGGCGGCCGATGGCCATGCCGTGGTCTGAGGTGTAGATGATGTAGGTGTTATCGAGCTCGCCCATCGCTTCGAGTTTTTCGAGGACGCGGCCGATCTGGATGTCGATGTTCTCGGAGCAGGCATATTCGCGGCCGAGCTCGTTTCGGATGGTGGCTTCGTCACGGTTTTTCCAGACGCCGGGGACTTTGACCTCGTCGCGGAGATTGGGGTGGCCGTGTGAGAAGGGGTGAGCTTTGAGGTAGTTGGTGGGGAGCTCTGGCTGTTTGGGGTTCAGGGCGGGGAGGGAGTTGGGGTCGCGGTGATTTTCTGCGCCATATTTGGCGAGGAGCTCGGGCTTGCCGTTGCGCTCGTCGTGAGGGTGGGAGAAGCCGAAGTAGATGAGGAAGGGTTCTTCGGTTTTCTTGGTCTCGCGGTCACCGAGGTAGTCCATGACCTGTTGGCCGTGCCAGTGGGAGCCGGTTTCATCGGTTTCGCCGCGCTTGGTGGCGTCTTTGACGATTTGGAATTTGCCGTTGGCGACGCTGTAGCTGTTTCCTTGTTTGCAGGTGCGCATGGTCTGGTAGCCAGCGTCGTTAAAGAGTTCTGGAAGTGTGCGTGGCGCTGGTGGGGCTGGTTTTACTGCTTTTTTGCCGCCTTTTTTCGACTTCTTTCTGATGTTCTTGGGGATGCGCCAGACGCTTTGACCGGTCATGATCATGGTGCGGGAACAGGTGCAGACCGCACCGCTCCAGGAACCCATGTGGTAGGAGCCATCGAAGACGAGGCCTTCTTTTGCGAGGCGGTCGATGTTTGGGGAATCGAGGGGGGACTTGGGGTCGTAAACCTTGAGATCAAAGGGCGACTGATCATCGACGACGATGAAGAGAAAATTGGGTTTCTTGGCAGATGCGGTCGAGAGAAGGCAAAGGCTAGCTATGAGGGGGAGAAGAAACTTCATGTGAGGAAGAAGGTAACGAGATTGAGCTTTGTGGCCTTTCACTCAGCGTCTTCGGCACTCCCTGGTGTGATCGCGCTAAAGCCTGCTCCGGCAGCTTTACCTGCGACATCGATGCTTGTCGTGGCGGCTTTACCGACAATTTTCACCGGCGTGGTGATGAGTGAGCAAGAGCTAAGAAGGAGGGGAAGGAAGAGAAGTGAGAGACGAAACATCTCCATCATTTAGTTAGGTTTCATTAAAAAAGCAAGCAGCATGAAATTCGCGATCATTTCTCGCTTTCTTCTTCTTTTCGCTTGTAAAGGATTTGAGCAAGCAAATCTCCACCGCGAGACCATCGCCAAATTTCAATCCGTGCAGAGCGGATTGATGGAGAGGCGAGCTTCGATTCCACTGCGCCTTCTCTCCGGAAATACATCAGGGCTCTTGAAGAATTAGGGAAGAAAATGACCTTGTTAGAAAACCCTAGGGCTGAGTTAGCAGTGTGCTTTTGCCCCATCATCGAGAGCCGTGAGAAGGAAGTCACCGCCCTGCTTAATGACAACCTTTGTAGCCCTCGAAAAATCGAAGAAGAATGCTCCCGTCTCTATGGCTCTCCTTTTGAGACAAAGAGTGATCCCATTCAGCCTCATTTTTAAAAGCCTGCCTCTTGCTCCTGAAGTGAAACCCGCTAGGTTGCTCCCTATGAAAAGTGTCCTCCTCAGCCTCTTCGCCCTTTGCCAAATCTCTTCTGCAGAAGATTGGCCCAGATATCTCGGTCTGGAGGGAAATGGAATCACGAGTGAAAAAATCCACACCGAGTGGCAGGACGAAGCTCCACCCGTTCTCTGGACTGCTGACATTGGAAAAGGATGCTCGTCCATCGTCATCGCTGACGGACTGGCCGTCACCGTGGGGAACTCTGATGATCAAGACACCGTCTGGTGCTTCGATGCCACGACAGGTGATGTGAAGTGGAAGGACACCTACCCCGAAAAACTCGATCCTAAATTCTACACTGGAGGCCCCGGCGCTACCCCCACCATCGATGGCTCGCTCCTCTACGCCCTCTCGAAATCCGGCCGCCTCGCTTGTTATGATCTCAAGACCGGCAAGATCCAGTGGATGAAAAACTACCGCTCAGATTTCTCCGGAAGACCTCCGACATGGGGCTACTCTGCTTCGCCGATCGTCTTTGGTGATCTTCTCCTTTGTCTTCCTTGTTCGAAAAAAGGAGCGCTGGTCGCCCTTGATAAAAAGACTGGTGCCCTCCGCTGGCAGTCGAAGGACTCGGCGCGACCCGGCTATTCCGCTCCCGTCATCGTCGACTACCGCGGCAAGAAGACCGCCTTTGTCTTTCAGGGCCGAAAATTCGTCGCTTATGACCTCACCGCGAAAGGAAAGGTCGTCTTGGAATACCCATGGCGGACCCCCTATGACGTGAATGCCTCGAACCCCGTCTTTCAGAACAACTTGCTCCACCTTTCTTCAGGTTATGGCGTCGGTTACATGGTGCTCGATCTCTCGGGCGATGAGCCCAAGCTGCTGCACCGGGATCGTGAGCGCCGCATGATTTTCCAAAATGCGATTCCTAAAAATGGCGACCTCATTGGCGTCTTTGGGGATAAAGGTCAGAAGGCCGAGGCTTATCGGATGGACATGAAGACCGGCAAGTTCAAGTGGCTCGCACCGATCCCAGGTTCGCGTGGGTCCATCTTGATGAGCGGTGATGACCTTATCATTCTCTCAGAGACAGGTGAGCTCATCTTTGGAAAAGATGGCGGGGATCAATTTCAGGTTACGGGCCGTCACAAGATCTTGCCAAAGCTTTGCTGGGCACCGCCCGCGCTGGCGCAGGGAAAATTGTATGCGCGCTCGAATGGCGGAAAATTGGTTTGTGTGAGCCTCAAGAAATAGCGCGGCTGATCTCGACTTCTTTGCGCACACATCGGATTCTCATTCCGGCTCCATGATGGGGTGAGAAAATTGATTTATGGAGAAGAAGTGTGTGCTGCCGCGATTTCAGAGTGCTGATCATTGGGAAGGACTTCAGCGAAACAGGGGTGGAATTTGGGTTGATGATATTTCAAACCGATTAGAAAGAACCCTTGAGGAAAGCTGGGCTCAACTAGAGCCCGGTGATTTTATGGGTGGACCTGTCTGGGGAAGTGGGCCACTGACGGATGGACGTTTTGCCACGGATACTAGGCGCGCGATTGAAGGCTTTCGTGCGAAAACTCCCGATGTTTCGGAACGCTTTCTTGGTGATGGAAATCTCCCCTGCTGGATGATGTTCAAGCAGGAGCAGAAGAAGGAAAAGGTGCTGCTCATCTCAGGATGCGATGAAAAGCAGATGAGTTATTTCGGGACTCTGACACGGAAGAATCATGAACATTATGCTGCGCAGCATGGCTATGAGACACAGTGGCATGTCTGGGATCCGGAGATCTGGGGATCGACGCGGCAGGATTTAGTGTGGGCTAAGCTGAAGGTGGTTTGCGATGCCTTGGCGGAGGGAACCTGGGATCAAGTCTGGTGGCTTGATGCGGATGCGGCAGTCATGAAGATGGATCGTAAGATTGATTCATTCTTACATCCAGATTGGGCCGCGGTTTTTTCAGAATTTGTGGGGAATGGGCGGCTCATGCTCTCGACCGGAGTATTTGGATGTCGCCGAGCTGCCGAGCCTCTGCTCCGCTTTGTTTGGGAAACCGAAAACCGGGAAGATCTCCCCTGTAATGAAGAAACTGCCCTGATTGATGCCATTGATGATCGGCCCGATCTTTGGGCTGATTTTCAAATGGTGGGTCACGAGTTATTTAATGGCGTGTTGGGCTTAAACATCGATTTCAGTGATCCGGTGAGAACATTTATCTGTCACATGGTCAGCCGGACCAATCAGCAGCGCCGCCAGTTTTTCTGGGGATTGAATCGCGCGCTGGGAATTTAGGAGAAAATTTGTCCGCTTCGCTGAGCGGTTCCCAAGATTAAGGGAGAGCACTCAGGTGCGCTTCATCATACAGCGATCTTTCCATTCACCCCGCAGGTAATCTTCCGGGAAGGAAGTTGTCATGAATGATGTGTGTCCATGTGTGTAAGAATAGGGGAGCGGTAGGGTGTTTCATCGTGCCGCTCTTCCTTTTCGTTTCAATTTATACTCTGAGCAGATCAGTAAGGGTTCGCATTTTTAAAATCTATTTATCATAATAATCTAACAGATCATGCTTCCTTCAGAATCTTCCACGTCACGTTGTCCTTCCTGTGGCGCGAAGTTGGACCCCACTATTTTGGGAGGGAGCTGTTCGGCTTGCCTCTTTGGCGGGGTGATTGGGGGTGAAGAGAACGAGCAAGAGGCGCTGAATGATGCTCCGGAGGTCGAGGGCTATGAGGTGCTCGAAGAGATCGGGAGCGGTGGCATGGGGGTGGTCTACCGGGCGAGGCAGGAAAGCCCGGCACGCGAGGTGGCATTAAAAATAGTGGCGCCATTTTCGCTGCGAGCATCAGAGGCTCGGGCACGATTTTTAGTGGAGATCGAGGCCATGGCGGCGGTGGAGCATCCGGGTCTCCTTCCGCTCTATGATGCGGGGGAGGATGAGCATGGGCGGCCTTGGCTGACGATGCAGCTGGCCTCAGGAGGGACGCTGGCGGAGGGGGTTTCGTCTTTTCAAGGGGAGTGGAAGAAAGCCGCAGCGCTGGTGATTTCACTCTGTGAGGCGATCCAATATGCGCATGAGCGCGGGATTCTCCATCGTGATCTGAAGCCGGCGAATATTCTCTTCGATGACGAGGGGAATGGCTACGTCGCAGACTTTGGCCTGGCCAAGTGGGCGGATGATGATTCTTCGGTTACTCGGTCATCGGCGATGTTGGGATCGCCTGCTTATCTAGCGCCGGAGGCGGCGCGTGGCGGCTCTAAGCTGAGCACGACGGTGAGTGATGTGTATGGCTTGGGAGCAATTCTCTATGAATTGCTGGTGGGTAAGAAGCCTTATGAGGGAAATCAGCCGGCGGAGGTTCTTACTCAGATTCTAGATGGCTCCCCAGTGGCACCTCGGAAGAGGTTGAAAAAGATTCCGCGGGATTTGGAGGTGATCGTTCTCAAGGCCATGGCCCGTGAGCCGAGCAAGCGCTATCACTCGGCAGCGGCATTCGCAGATGATCTCACTCGCTGGAGTGAGGGGAAGGCGATTGAGGCACGACCGGTAGGTTGGGCGGAACGAGCGGTGATCTGGGCCCGGAGAAATCCCGCGGTGGCGACTTTATCCCTCCTCTTTCTGGGGAGTTTGGTGACGGGGGGAGTGCTCCTGTGGAAGTCGAATCAAGAATTGGAGGCGTCGCTGGATGATGCGGAGGCACGGGTGGAGTTCATGACGCGGGAGCTTCCGGCGTCGCTGGCTCCGCTGGGGCGTCTCGACTTGCTGGATGATGTTTTTGAGAATGTCTCTGAACATTATGAGGAGAATCGCCGGGATGATCCGGAGAGCCGGGCGAGGCATGCTGATTTTCTTACGCAGTGGTCACAGATTCATCGTCCACGCGGACAGATTGAAAAGGCGGTGACACGGGCAAAGCAGGCTTTGCAGGAAGCGACCTCGGCAACTCAGGATGGCGAGACTTCAGTTCGGGGGCTGCGTGCGCGGGCTTCGGCAGGGTGGCGCTTGGGAGAGGCCTTGATCGAGGCTGATGAACTTGCGGAAGCTCGCAAGGTGCTGGAGGGGACGAAGGAGTTCATCGAGTCTCAGGGGACAGATGATTTTCGATTTAGAATTATCGAGGCGCGACTGGCGGTGGAGTATCTCCTTTTAGAACAGAAAGAAGGACATTTTGAGGAAGCTCAACGGCACGGCGAGCATTCGCTAGATCTGTGGAAGGAGCTGCTTCCGCGATTTGATGAGGAAGGAGATTTTCCTGCGGCTAAGGAGGCGCGACTGGCGGGATGCCAGATTTATTTTCAGCTCTACGAAGTGGTCCGTGATCAGAATGAGGAAGAGAAAGCGGCGGCGCTTTTTAACGATTGGATGGAGGAAGCGCGGACGGTCCATCTGGCGAACCCGGGTGATCTAATCTATCATCATCAGTATGCGGAGGCGCTGCTTTCCTCGGTTTGGACGGAGCTGACTCCTCAGGAAGAAGTGCAGGGTGTTCTTGAGGAATGCAATGGCTACTTTGAGGTGCTGATTTCTCGTGACCCCGGTAACGTGCGATGGCTCTCAGAGGCTGCCGATTGTGCCATTCGTTTGGCAGACCATGCGGAGCAACGAAATGCGCCGGACGAACAAGAGAAGTGGATGGCGGTGGCGGCCGAAAGAGTCGGGTCGCTCTATAAATTTGGATCGACGACCGAATTACGATTTTTGATGACGCGCCGAGAGGTCGGGGCACGCTGTGGTATTTATTTGGTTGAGAAGGATTGGCGACAGGCGCGGTTTCATTTCAAAAATTCGGTGGCCACTCAGGTGCAGATCGCTTTTGTGAGTGGAAACTCTGATGAATCCGCGAGGCTCGAGCGCATGTTAGATCGAATGATGGGGATGATTACCGAACGAGATGGCAAAGAGGCAGCCGAAGAATGGCAGGCAACGATTCAACGAAAGGATCAAGAAGATGGACAATAAACACCACGAAACTTTGAGGCTGGAAGTGCCTCGGCATCTTCAGGATTTTAATGGCTACTGTGGCCCCGCTTGCGCGCTCATGGTGGTGGATGCGGTTGGCAGTGCGAAGTCACCACCGGTGATGGCGCAGAATGATTTTTTCCGAGAAATCAGGGGGTATGCCAAGGAGATGAAGGATCGTCGGGCGGTGAAATCGCCCGCGGAGAGTCTTTTAAAATTGGTGAACGATCACACGGCGGGGGAGATGAAGTGGAAGAAGGTTTTTTTACCGGAGTCCGCTCCGGTGGCTTCGTTGATTTTTCAAGCGATCGAGAAAGTGAGCCAGCCTTGCATGATGCTGGTGAGTAAGGGGATGCACTGGGTGGTGGCCTTCGGAAGGATGAGGAAGAATGATGGATCGGTGGGAGGCTTGCTCCTGCGCGATCCGGCTTGGGCCGGAATGCCGCGCTTTTTTGGCCTCTCTATTTTTCCGGAGAAGCCGGCCATTGAACACAGCGATTCACCCTGTAAATGTGTGGAGCATGACAACCCTCCCGGAACGGTGCACGAGCGCTACGTGACGATGGAGGAGCTTCTGAGCCCGCGAGGATTGCAGGGTTCGCCAGACTGGGAGGGTCGGGGTGCGATTGCCCTGATTCCAGAGGAACTCAAGGTAGAATCGCATCATGAGCACTGAAGAGATCCAAGCCGCGGCGGTAAGTGAAGTGTATGAGCATGGGCTCCATGGTCGTGCGGACTCGCCTCCAGAATGGGAAGCGGCTATGAAGGGGGCGACAGCAGGTGATCCGATTCTCGTCAAGGATCCGGAGGACTCGCGGGATGACTTCTTTTTGGTTCCGCTGAATCCAGCGAGCAAGTTGTCGGCTCGCGGTGTCTGGGTGATGCTTGATCCTGAGACGCTGAAGCTACGAGAGGCATCTCTCTTAAATGACTGGATGGTGCCGGCTTTTCCTGACGGGAACGATGTGCAGCAGGTCTCACAACAATCAGTCACCTTACCGGATGGAACAGTGGTTCAGTTTAGCCCCGATCAGTTGAAAGCGAATGTGAAGAATCTGGTTTGGAAGGCTTCGGCTGCCACGATCCTTCCCTATTGGCCGGTGAAAGAATTCACAGCAGCTCATCCGGTAACGGGTGTGCAGACTCCGATTTATGTCACGCAAGAGGGGAATATTTACACGAGCCTAGATGCTGATGAGCCAGGGGACACCCCCAAGGAAAGTTCACCTCAGCCGGAAGCCCGTAAGGAGGCGCTTCAACCTAAATCCAAATCTTCAGGGGGCATTTTCACCAAGATTTTAGCCGCCGCGACGATTCCGCTGGCGGCAGCTGTCACGTTCTTAGTCCTTAAGTCGGATCCGAAGCCTGAGGTGTTTGACCCCACTCCGTTGACGGAGGAAATCGCGTCTCTTAAGGATCGTGTGCGGGATCGAGAAACGACGATTCGAAATCTCGATGATCAAGTTCGTAAGATCTCATACGAGCGAGATGATTGGAAAAAGCGCTCCGAGAAAATTGTGCGAGACAACGATGGCTTAAAGCGTCTCGCAGAGGACCTCAAGAAGGCCCAAGCAGAGATCAAAACGCTCACTGATGACCGTGATACTTGGAGGAAAAAGTACACCGACATTGTGAAAAGTGGGGGCGATGAGGCGAAGCAGCTCAAAGAGATCATTAAGAAGAAGGACATCGCATACCAAACTCTTGAGAAGGATCGGGGTCGATGGAAAAAGAAATATGAAGACCTCTTAAAAAAGGGGAATCCCAAAGACGAGGGGCCAGTCAATGACGATGTGCCCTATCTTCTCAAACTACAGGCAGATCTGCTTGCCAAGATCGCGAAGAATCCCAGGGACCCTAAGCTCGTTGAGTGGATGGCTCAGTTAGAGAGGGCGCGAGAACGTCTTCGTAACTTACAGAAACCAAAAAGATAGGGTGTCGAAATTGCTTCAATATTTTGGCCGTATCGCGGTGATCTCTCTTTCTCATCAGGGAGAGCGGCGCGCGCGTGTGCTCAGGAATTTGGAGGAGACAGGATTGGCATCTTCTGAGGATGTGACTTGGATGGATGCGGTCGATGGACGGGTTGAGAAACCACCGGAGTGGTGGGACGAGGGAGAAGGGGCGTGGGGGTGTCGACAGTCTCACCTTGAGGTGGTGCGCGCGGCGCAGCGTGATGGCATCGAGAGCGTTCTTATCTTGGAGGATGATGTGGTCTTTCATCAGCGAGCGGGAGAGTGGTTAAGTACGATAATCTTACGAGTTCCGAGTGATTGGGATCTCTTCTATCTGGGCGGACAACATTGGGAGAAGCCGGAGGCGACGGATGATGCGATGATTCTCAAAGGAAAGAGCATTCACCGAGCGCATGCTTATGTGATTCATCGGCGTGCCTTTTCGTCGTTTATTGAGATCGTCGGAGGTAGGGCGGATCGTGAAGAGAGGCCTCTTTGGCATATTGATCATGTGCTGGGTGAGGGTCATAAGAAAGGGGTGTGGAATGCTTATGGGCCAGCTTGGTGGCTGGCTGGGCAGGAAGACGGAATGAGTAATATTGCTATCTCCCATCATTTTTTACGGCGCTGGTGGCAGCCGGGATCGGATTACTGGAAGCTCCCTTTTGTGAACTATGAGGGAGAAAGTGAGCACTTGCATCGAGCGGTGGGCCCGGTTCCCGAAAGCCGGATGCAGCTCGCGATTTGGCTGCGAACAATCGCTCAAGAAGCTTGGTTGCAGGGACGGCTTCCGGCATGCGGAGTGCTACCATCTCTTCTTAACTCATTATGGCCTAGTGGAGTGACGCTGGTGACTTCTCCAGCAGAGCTGGCTGAATTGGCCGACTATCCTTGTAATGGGCTCTTTAATCATCCATTTTATTCTCTAACACAAACAACGGTAGAACCATGAGTAATCAACTAGAAAAATTCGCGAGCTGTGTCACAGCCGTTCACCAACATATTACGAATTCCACGGCGGATGATCGCGAGGCGGCATTAGCTGCAAGTGCTGCGCTGGTGACAGTGAATGAGCAAATTCAAGCCTCTGCAAAGGGAGAAGCCACGGAGGAGGAGTTCAAAGAGCTGCTCGATCAACATGTCGTGACAGTTTTGGAATCTATCGAGCAGATCCGCTCATCGTCGGCTTATGAAGGGATCGATGAAACTCTCTCTGAGCTTCTCGACAGTTTCTACGACCTCGCCGATCTCTTAATGGGCGGAGGAGGAGGAGGGCCCTATCCGCCAATTGGAGGGAGTTCATTCACAAGCTTTACGAGTTAAGAAATGCGTTCTGATCAAGTTGCGGGTCGTGTGGGAGCCACGGCTGCGGGATTTCCCAGCAGCTGTTGGACCGTCGTGCTCTCCCTGAAACCGGGGAGTGATGACACGGTTCAGCGGCGCGCGGTGGAGGTGCTGTGTGAGACTTATTGGTTCCCACTCTATGCCTTTGCCCGGCATCGGGGCATGAAGAGCCATGATGCTGAGGATGCGGTGCAGAGCTTTTTTCTCTCGGTTGCAGATGCCGAATACTTCCATAAGGCCGAAATCGAGAAGGGGAAGCTCCGCACCTTTATCCTAACGGGATTCACTCGGCACCTGAAGGATCTGAAAGTCCATGCCGCCGCGCTTAAGCGAGGAGGAGGAGCTGCTCCGGTCTCGATCGATATGGATCAGGCAGAAGAATGGCTCTTGATGGATCCCCAGAGCGCCGATGAATCCGCGAGCTTGAAGTTCGAGCAGCACTGGGCGCGGAACATTATCCGATCGGTCATTGATGATTTGCGTGAGCAGGCAGAAGGTTCCGAGAAATCCTTACGCCGCTTCGTTATTTTAAGCCGTTTTTTAAATCCTGAGACCTGCCGTGATTATACGGGGCGTCAGGCCGCAGTTGATCTAGAAATGACAGAGGCTGCTTGTGAAAAGGCGATTCAGCGCTTGCGGAATTCCTTCCGTCTCGCGGTGCGTGAGCAGGTCGCGGCCACACTCAATAATCCTACGGAAGAGGATGTCATGGAGGAAATGGTGCAGCTTCAGAAAGCGCTCGCTGCCCAGTAGTAAAATTCACACCACCGAAGCCACTCTTTCAAACGAGTGGCTCCGAGGTGTGCTTGCTTTGGCTAAGCAAAATCGAGTTAGTTGTCTGCCGTGATGATTCGGTAGAAGCCTCGGGTGGGGTTCGGCTCGGGATCGCTCCATGTCATCGAGGTGCCATCGCCCTCAATCGTCTGCTTTGGAGCCCAGTCTGCGGTGAGGCTGGCGGTGCGCTCAATGGTGTAGATTTTACCTACTTCGGTGGCAAAGGTGATGACGGGTAAATTATCTGCGAACCTGATGACGGGTTCCGATGGACCCAGCGGCTCAGGTTCAGGCTCAGGGGCTTGGACCTCCCAGCCGATGTCGGCAAGAGCGGCGAGGTCGAGCTCGGAAAGTCCACGGAAGGCAGTCGCATTCGCGGGTGGGGAAAAGCGATTCATGATGGGGATCGCTTCGACGCCGGCGGGAATGCCGAACATTGATAGCGATGTGCTGCGGACGTCATCGGCCCAGTGAAAATTTTCGACGAGAGGGACGGTTTCACCGAATAGTTCGGTGGAATTGGGGCCTATAAAAGTGAGGCCATCGATGTGGCGCGTCCAAGTGGGCGCGGTGCCGAT
>JALZWA010000069.1 GCA_023299815.1 Akkermansiaceae bacterium | reverse complement strand
CTGTTTCCGACCCACCGGACGATCCGGCTGAGTCACAAGCCCCAAGACCTCGTGACCACTACCGAGAGCTGCTGTAAAAGCAGGCTCGGCAATCTCGCCCGTGGCCATGAAAACGATCCGCATCACTCAGTCGCTTCTCCTGCAATTTGCTGATAAGCTTCTAAGCTCTGCAGCTTAATAAGAATATCACACAGCACCTTGGCTGGGGTTTGGCTCGCGTCGATATCATGACGCAGACTACTCGAGTAGTAATCTAAAATCGGCTTCGTCGCCTCCTCGTAAGTCTGAATGCGATGCTGAATCACAGTCTCACTCGCATCATCGAGACGCTGCTCCTTCAACGCTCTCTTTCGCATTCTGCGAGCAAGCTCTGAACGATCCGGGCAGCTGAGATGGAAGACTTGGATAATCTTCACGTGCTTCTCAAGCATCTTAGTCTGCCCGAGGTTGCGTGGGATTCCATCGAGCACAAGAATGTCGATATCAGGCTTATATTCCCGGGAGGAAATGATGTCGTCCATGTGACTCTTCCAGAGCTTCACGGTGAAGATATCAGGAACCAGCTCTCCCTTTTTGGAATACTCCACAAACTCACGACCCAAGTCAGTCCGGGTATCAAGCCTGCGAAAGACATCACCACTCGCGTAGTGGTAGAATCTCGGAATTTGACCAAGAACTGCCCCCTGAGTCCCCTTTCCTGATCCTGGGGCTCCCAGAATTAACACCGCTGGTTTCAAATTATCGCTCATTCAGGGGGCGGAGTAAGAAACAAAGCTCACCGATACTCAATGCCAAATCACGCAAGATTTCGCTCATAGAAGGTAATCCACAACCAGTAGATCCCTACCGGAGCCAGAAGCACAAGATCCACCCACAACCGTCGGCCATCTTGATTCAATCGATGACGATTCCGGTTCAGAATATAAATCCCCGCTGCCCCGATCATCGCAGCATAGAAAAACGGCTTATTGAAAGAGTCACTCCGAGTCGAAAAGAACATCGCCAGCCCGCCCAAAAGCAAACTACCAGTCCCAATGAGCGCCGAGGCATCCTCACCATCCTCACCATCCAGCTCCCAGAAATCGATCGCGGTCATATTCAAAATACAGAGACCCCCGAAGAGCAGAACCTCTTGCGACAGAATCATCTGAATAAAGGAAACCACCGGAGAATAGGCGTGCACCCCAGCCGCCACCCCGTAGGAAAAGGTCATTCCAGCGAGGACATTCTTCATCAATCCAGTGTGCTCGTCCGGCCGCTGAAAAATAGCGATCGCAAAGTAGCACAAGACCAAGAAGGAGACAAAGACGCCATACATCAGCACCGTCTGCGGAAGCACCTTCAAGGCCGCATAAATCGCCCAAATCGTCGCTAGAATCACCGCCGAGCTAAAGAACCAGCGATACTTTTGATGAAAATGATGCCGTCTCTCCAGTGCCGCACGCGGTCTCGATTTCCGAGAATCGACAATACGATCCAGCGCATAAACCGCCCAGACAGCAAGCGCCATCGTGAGCGGCAAGCTCACCGGAAGACTCACCACACCCCACGCCTTTGCAAACATCCAGAACCACGCAAGCGCAACCAGCGGAGCATCAAGGCTCAGCAGGTTCGGCCACAGCCACCAGGGCGCTCGGTCTCGATCAGTCACAAATTGTGTTCTGAACCTTCCTTCGCAACTCAGTTAAATCAAGCCCAGACAGCGCTATTTCGAGCTCCCTAGACTAAAGTCGGCCTAAGTTCTTCTACGAAAGGAGGAATTGGACAGCCAATCGCATCGGCGATCGAGCGGAGTAGCTCAGCTTCTCGGTTCGTGAGATTCCCATCAGCGGCAGCAGCCCGACCACAGGCGAGAAGGAGCTCTTTCTTAACCGGAGGTGAAGCTTGATCAAAGCGATCTAAGACGTTTCCAAGATCATCAAGAGAGGCTGAAGGCGCAAAAGTCATCCCCTCAGCACTAGCAGCTCGGTAAGCACGCTCTTGCTCTTCTGGGGATTCGGCTCCGATCTGTGCCATTGTAGAAACTAGGAGGTTCGCTTCGTTTGCCAGCTGAGAGAGACGAGTATAACGCACCCTACCGAAGCCTCTGTTGTCAAAATGACTGGTAAGATGTCTTTCAACGACGCGTTGCAGCATGAATTCAAAGAGATCCACTTTGTTGTCGCTCCTGATGAGCCACTGCGTGATCTTAAGAAAGCGCTCATATTCAAGCTGACTCAGGTTTCGCAGGGTCGGCATCGTGAGATCGAGGAGCGCGATTTTATTCGCAGAGTGCATCTCCCGAATTGCTTCCTGCCAACCAAGCGCCAGTCGCGCTGCCTCAGGGCCAGCAGACTTTTCAAGAAAACTCGATTCTCCCGCAAGAAGCTGTTCATCCTCAGCAAGAAGCAAGGCAAAGACGACTGCTTGAGCCTGCTCGCGATCATGGACGATCTCGTTCCAGTCTGGAGCCAGGCCATCGAGAACACGTTTTCCAGCCGCTAACTCGCGGAACTCTGCGCGGCCTATTTCCTCGACTACGGCCATCCCGACAATGGGAGGAAAAAGATCACCTAAGCCCTTGTCGGCAGCACTCTTCCCTCTCGGAGTTGCCACTTCAGGGAGAGAGGACTCGGAAAAGCGACCATCCCAGCCCTTCTCAATCGCATTGATTCGCACATCAAGTGGCGGATGTGTCTTAAACCCAAAGCTGAAAAGTCCGCCATCACTGAAGAACATGTGGCTCGCTTCACTCGCCTTCGCCGTCTTGATATTACTGCCCAACTGCGTGCCTCCGATTTTCTTAAGAGCCCCTGCGATCCCATCAGGATTCCTCGTGAACTGCACCGCTGAGGCATCCGCCAAAAACTCCCGCTGTCGCGAAATACTAGCCTGAATGAGACGTCCAAAAAAGACCCCGATCGAACCAATCACCATCAACCCAATCCCCAGCGCAAAGAGCGCGATCATCACGCCACCACCTTCTTTATTCCGTCGATTCGAAAAACTCTGGTAGCGCAACATCTCCACCATCCCGCGTCCCACAATCGAGATCACCACCAACCCAAAGACCAGCCCAATCAGCCTCATATTGAGACGCATGTCGCCATTTAAAATATGACTAAACTCATGCGCAATCACCCCGGAAAGCTCCGCCCGCGAAAGCCGCTGTAATGTTCCGCGTGTCACCCCGATTACCGCATTTGAGGGCTCAGTCCCTGCCGCGAAGGCATTAATCCCCTCTTCATTATCCATCAGATAAACCTGCGGAACCGGCATCCCAGAAGCGATCGCCATCTCCTCCACGATATTTAAAAGCTGCTTCTCTTTGTGATCCCCGGTCCCCGGCATCAGCAAGCGCCCGCCAAGATCCTTCGCCACCACCGCGCCGCCGCTGCTCAGCTGCATCGACTTAAAGCCGCTCGCCGCTAAGACCAGTCCCGCCGTCGCCGCAGAACTCACCATCAGCAAGCCGCCGAGACCGCTCCCAGCATTCTGCCCCATCGTGAAGAAAATGAGAGCATCCACTGCCGCCACCACCCCGATGAGTGACAAGATGAACCAGAGGACCAACCACTTGGTCTTCCGGCGCGCCTGATCCTGAGCTTCGAAAAAATCCATCGTTTAGAACTTCACCTCAACCAACTCCCGCTCCGACTCATCAGCCACCTCGAAGAGAACGGCAGGACCAAAGTTGAACGACCCCGCAATCACGCTACTCGGGAAGACTTCCCGCTTATTATTGTAGTTCATCACTGAGTCATTGTAGCTCTGCCGAGCAAAGGCGACCTTATTCTCCGTGCTCGTGAGCTCTTCACTAAGCTGCTTCATATTTTCGTTCGATCTCAAGTCGGGATAAGCTTCTGAAAGCGCGAAAAGGCGTCCCATCACCGAACCAAGTCCCCCCTCAGCCTCCGCGAGAGCGGTCATTGAACCTGCATTATCAGGGCTCACCCCAGCACGAGCAGACTCCGCCGCATTCCGCGCCGTGATCACGGCTTCAAGTGTCTCCCGCTCGTGAGCCATATAAGACTTCGCCGTCTCCACAAGATTCGGGATCAGGTCGTGACGCCGCTTGAGCTGCACATCGATCTGAGAAAAGGCATTCCGGTAGCGGTTCCGTAATTTCACGAGCCCATTGTATTGCCCCACCAAAAAGAGACCCGCCAAAACCGCAATCGCGATGATCACGATCACCACAATTCCAAGTCCTCCAATAATTGATCCTAAGATTGTTTCCATAACTGCCAACAGTATCAGCTAAGCCACCCTCCTGCTCCACTACAAAATCACCCCAGAATTCTCAGCACAGGGAGCACGGACTTGCAGTCCGTTTCATATGACTCCGCCCAGAGAGTAAACTTGTTAAAAAAAACGATAGAACTCCGGACCTCATCCTCCTCGTTCACACCAAGCGAAACGGACTGCAAGTCCGCGCTCCCTGCTTTCTCTCTGCATCCTCACTTGCAGTCCCCGCGCTGATCACTAGAGTCCCCGCATGTTCTCAAATCTCGCTGACAGCCTTGATAAAACCTTCCGGAATCTCCGGGGCGTTGGAAAAATCTCGGAGAAGAATATCTCAGATGCCCTCCGCGATGTCCGCCTCTCTCTCCTAGAAGCTGATGTCGAGCTCGGTGTCGTCAAAGACTTCATCGCAAACGTCAGCATCAAGGCTCAAGGAGCCGAAGTTCTCAAGTCGATCAAGCCCGGCGAACAGATTGTTAAAATCTTCCAAGACGAACTCACCAGCCTCCTCGGCGGCGACCAAGCCCCCATCAATCTCAACGCCCCCGGCTACGTTCTCCTCTGTGGTCTCAATGGTGCAGGTAAAACAACCACCGCAGCCAAGCTCGCCCTTCGCTTAAAAAAGGAAGGCCGCCGTCCGCTCCTCGTCGCGCTCGACCTCTACCGCCCTGCGGCCATCGATCAACTAGCGAAACTCGCCGAGCAAGTCGGCGTCCCTTGTTACACTCCCGATCCTTCAGAAAAGGACCTCGTCAAGGTCGCCAAACAAGCGCTCAAGTGGGCCAAGACCGAACAAGGAACCGTCATCATCTTTGACACCGCTGGTCGCCAAGAACTCGATGACAACCTCCTTGATGAGCTCAAGAAGCTCCACAAGTTCCTCAATCCCGGAGAAACCCTCCTCGTAGCGGACTCTGCGACCGGTCAACAAGCCGTCTCCGTCGCCCAAACCTTTGATGAGAAGATCGGAATCACCGGTCTCATTTTGACCAAACTCGATGGTGACGCCCGTGGTGGTGCAGCCCTCTCGATGCGCTCCGTCACCGGAAAGCCGATCAAATACATTGGTGAAGGTGAAAAGATGGAGGACCTCGCAGAGTTCCACCCAACCCGCATGGCAGACCGGATTTTGGGCATGGGCGATGTCGTCAGCATGGTCGAGCAAGTCGCTGATAAGATCGACGAAGACCAAGCAATGAAGTCAGCCAAGCGGATGCAGTCCGGCAAGTTCGACTTTAATGACTTCCTTGATCAGATGAAAATGATCCAGAACCTCGGCCCCCTCGAAGGCCTCATGGGAATGCTCCCCGGGTTCAGTAAAATCAAAAAACAACTCCCCGCCGGAGCGCTCGATCCTAGTCGACTCAAGCATATGGAAGCGATCGTGCTCTCCATGACCCCTAAGGAGCGAGCCAAGCCCATCATCATCAAGCCCGGCCGCCGCCGCAGACTCGCGGCCGGATCCGGAACCTCACTCGTTCAAGTGAACCAGCTTCTCAAGCAGTTCGGACAAATGCAGAAGATGATGAAGTCCAAGAGCAAGATGAAAGGCATGATGGACCAACTCGGTGGCATGGGCGGCGGAGCAGGTGGTGGCGGCGGAGGCATGGGCGGACTTGGCGGACTCATGAGCAAGATGGGTGGCGGCGGAAAAGGCGGCATGCCAGACATGGACGGCCTCGAAGACCTTCTCGGCGGCGGCAAGGGCGGCCCCAAGAAGCCATTCTAAGCGAAGCAGAGACTCTTAGTCTCTGTGTCAGAAGGCCTCAGCAGCAAGCACACCCACAGCGATGAAAACCGCCTCGCCGACATCCTCCACATCACCACCGCAAAATACCTCGGCACCGAAACCTTCCTCAGCTTCGATGATAAACAAGGGAACCTCGCCGAAGCCGAAGGTGTGATTTTAGGCGTCTAGAAGACGCAGATCTTAAGCAAATTAAACTCGCGACTTTTTAAAGAAGGCATTACTTTCACCGCAATGGAACAGATCACGGCTCAGCTTAAGGACTTTTTGCAATATATTGCGCTTCAGTTCATCAAGGAACCCAAACTCGCAGAGCTTCGCATCGGGCATTCTGGTGAGAACAAGGTGAACTTCCGTCTCGTGCTGACTCAGCCAGACGTCGCCGTCCTTATCGGGCGTCAGGGCTTCACCGCTTCTACGATCCGTAGCATGCTGAAGGCCGCTGCCGAGCGCGAGGGTGTTTCTGTGAATCTCCGCATCCACTCGCATGACGAGGAGCGCCAATACACCGCGGCCATTGAAGCGAAGGAGACTGAGTAACTCCCTCCATCTTTTAGGCGTCCTGCGAAAGGACTCAGCTCACTAGCTAGGATCTCGATCCTAGCTTTTTTGCGCTTAGCCCTTCCATAAAGACCTGATTAGAAAGCGCGAAAGGATCGTTTGACGAGATCGTCACATTCATCTTTGCTATAGTCGTGCGAATCCTCCTCTTCTTTCTCATCTCCCTGACACCACTCCTAGGGCAAGTCAGGATTAATGAGGTCATGGCCTCGAACACGAGAACTTTTGCGGACATCACCGACTTTGAGGACTACCCTGACTGGATTGAGCTTCATAATCCCGATGCCATCGTAGCTGATATCGGGGGTTACTTTTTAAGCGACGATCCAGAGGAGCCCTACAAATGGCAGATCCCCACGGGGGCCTCGATCCCTGCAGGCGGCTATCTTTTAATCATGGCGGATGGCCACGATGCTACGATCGGCGAGTCGCAGGGGAGAGGCTATTGGCCTTTCTCTGGATTCACCACGGAGAAGTATCACACGAACTTCTCCCTCTCCTCGGCGGGCGAATCAGTCGTCCTGACCTCGATTGACGGAAGCAGCTTATTCGACCTCATCACGCTTGGAAGCACCTGGGAATATCTCGATGACGGCTCAGCCCAAACAACGCAATGGAGAGGGCGATTCTTCGACGATAGCACCTGGGCCTCCGGGCGGGCCCCTCTGGGTTACGGCGATGAAGAAGTCACCGAAATTTCCTACGGTGGAGATGATGACAATCGTCACATCACATCCTACTTCCGCCACAGCTTCACGATCACACATCCCGCCGCCTTCGACTCTCTCCTACTGAGCCTTCAAGTAGATGACGCCGCCATCGTCTACCTCAATGGAAACGAAGTCATCCGCAGGAACCTTCCTAGTGGTGAGGTCACCTCGACGACGAGAGCTCTCGATGCCACGGCTCCGCCAGAGGAGAGTTTTTTCAATGACTACACCCTCTCCACGAGTGACCTTGTAGAAGGTCTCAATGTTCTTGCGGTAGAAGTCCACCAGATCAGCCGCAGCTCGGTTGATATGCGCCTCGACCTGAGTCTCAAAGGGGCCCAGTTCGCCGGAGTGACCACGCTGGACTCGGTGACTTACACTCAACAAATCACGGACGTGCCCCTGGCTCGCTCGCCGGATGACCCCGCTTTCTGGGTCCAGCTCGACCGAGGCACCCCGGGAGAAGCAAACCAAGGAAATGAGGTAAGCGATCTCCGCGCCACTAGCACCGAAGTCGCCATCTCCCCTGCCGGTGGTCTTTATCCAGACGGCCAAGAGGTTTCCCTTAGTGCGAGCGCGGGTGAGATCCGCTACACTCTTGATGGCCGAGAGCCTCAATCAAATGACCTCCTTTATACCGGATCGGTCACGATTGATTCCCCCACCGTGGTGCGCGCACGCGTCTTTGAGAGCGGGAAGGTGCCCGGCGAGATCATCACGCAGACTTTTTTGATCGGAGAAGAATTCAACGGCATGCCGGTGCTCTCGATCACCGCCGAGCCGGAGACTCTTTTTGGAGATGATATCGGAATTTATTTCAATGAACACGAGAGAGAAGTGGGTGTCGGCCCTGCGGTTTATAAGAGCAAAGATGCCCCGGGACACCTCGAATTTTTCCCGAATGACGGCAGCGAGGGATTTTCAGTCAATGGCGGGATTCGCATGGGCGGCGAGAACAACTGGGCGAACCACTTCCAACGGGCGATGAACTTCATCACTCGCGGCAAGTATGGCGATGATGAGTTGAAATATGACCTCTTCCCCGGCTCGAAGATTCCGAGTTTCACCGCGCTCACGATCCGAGAAGGCGGAGACGACTACACCCGAGGCCGCCTCACCGACCCCATCTTTGATGCCATCGCCAAGGATCGACTTGAGGTCGAAACGAACAAGTTGCGAGCTGCCACCGTCTTCATCAATGGAGAATACTGGGGGCACTACAATATC
>JALZWA010000068.1 GCA_023299815.1 Akkermansiaceae bacterium | reverse complement strand
ACTTGTAGCTCCCAGGAGGGAGTGCAATGGTGCGTCTGGCCTGCTTCGGGATCGAGATCATCTGCGTCTCCGGTCCCCGCACGCCCACCATGATGTCACGTTGGCTCATATTCCGGACCGTAATGAGAGCCTTCACAGGTGGAAGGGGTTTTACGGTATCGATCGCAGCACGAGTCGCTGCTTGTTCTTTTGTGAGAGGTGCCTGCTGGGCACAGCTGGTAAGGAAAAGGGCGGCAACGAGAAGGGGAAGGAGGCGCATCCCTCGGAAGCTATCGCAAAAAACAAAAAGTCGGAATCTCAAATTCTTGGCGTAGAAATCCCTCTAAGCGCAAAGCTCCACCACGAGTCGATGCAGCACCATCCGGTGGTCCTGCCCCGTAGTCACGAGCGCCTTATCGGCATTGAGGCAGGATTCTAGTCCTCGCTGGAGTTGGGGGAGAGTGAAGCCACGCGCGCCTTTGGCCGCCATCTTCAAGCCCCAGGTATTAATCCCACCGTCCTTCTTTTTCGGCAGCACCGCGAGAATGCCCTTCGGGGCCCGGTTGATTGATCCGTAAGGCTCAGTCAGCTTTGCGAAGAAGAGGTTCCGCACGGTCGGAATGATAGCGGCTTTTACGAGCGCGATGGCACTTTCGTTCTTCATCAGCTGCTGGTCGATCAGCTCGATCGCCCGGGTCGGCCGGCGCGCTTCGATGGCTCGGGAGATTTCCCAGATGACTCCTTTTCGGCTGAGAGGGACCATTGTTTGCACGTCATCGAGCGTCATCTCACGACGCTCTTTTCCTAAAAAGAGATCCAGTTTTTCCAGTTCGTTGCTGATCTGGCGGGTCTCCTCGCCCGCGAGTTGCACGAAGAGAGCCAGCGCTTCATCCGTGAAAGTCAGCCCTTTATCCGAAGCGCCTCGCTGGACCAAGACCGCTACCTGATCTTCCCAGCCTTCCTTGGAAACATCGATCTTCTCATAAGAGCGCATCTCGGCATTCGCATTGAGCCATTTATAAAAGGCGCGGCGCTTATCGATGCCCGTGGCGCTCAGGAGAAAGGTCACCTCCTCAGGCAGTCCCGCTTTCAGAGTATCGAGAATGTTTTCCACTCCAGACTTCGCCCGCTCCGCCTCACTCGTGCGATCGCTTCCCATGAAAGAAGCTCCCTTCAGCCAGACGACCTTCGCCCCGCCGAAGAATCCCATCGTTTGAAGTCCCTCGACTGCTTGTCCCGCAAGCTCGAAAGCATGCTCGGCGTGGTCCGCCGTGCCCTCGATAATCTCGTTGGTGAACTCATCGCTCTCCGCGGGCTTCAGCTTCTCGAAAAGCTTAGAGGCTTCTTCAGAGACTTTCCCCTCATCAGATCCGGTTACCACATAAGTAGGCATGTCTGAGTTCTAGCGCTGGGGCGGGAGGGTCGCAAGCTTGAGGGTAATTAGTTAAATTTTTGCAAAAAATGTCAATAATATCACGAAGAATTAAATAGTAACTTGGCAAGGGAATTGCTTCTATCCTTTTGTGATGCAAGCAAAGAAGCTCCTCTTGTCTTTTTCCGCCATGTCCATTGCTCCGCTCGGGGCAGCAGTCTTGGCCACCGATAACTTTGATGACATCCCTGATGGTGATCTGTCAGCAGACGCTGATTGGTCCGCTTTCAGTGGCGCTGACCAGTCGGTTGATGTGACCTCGGGCGTTGTCACAGGCCTTGGGTCAGGTGCTGAGGATATCGGGATAAGCTTTGCTCAGACATCTGGAGTGTTTTTCTCTTTGGGAATCGTTGTTTTGGACGATGCATCCTCCGAATACGTCATGGGGTTCCGTGATGGCTCGGCACAAGCGGCGAGATTCTTTCTTGCAGGAGACGGGACAGCTATTTCCATCGGTGTGAATTCAGGGGCAGGTAGTTCTGCGGGTGCAGTCAGCACGCAAACATTCGCACTCAATACCTATGTGAGGATCGTCGGCTTTGCTGATGGCAATGGAACCGTGAGCGCATGGATCAACCCAGTTCTCGGTGATGAAGCCACTCCAGATGTGACCTTTACCAATAGCGACATAGGGGGGCTTGATGGATTCTTCCTTCGACAGGCTGGCGCTTGGGATAACGGCTCCGCCGATTGGACCGCTGATGACCTCATCATCGGGACGACGTTTGCCGATGTCGTCCCTGAGCCTTCCTCCGCCTTTCTCGGTTCTCTCGCACTTCTCGGCCTCTTCCGCCGGAAGCGCTAGTCGCTCTGAGAGCTAGATTTTCAAGAAGCGGTTCTCTTGGGAGCCGCTTTTTTCGTCTAGCTAAGCTTCGCGCCGAGCAAGCAGGGGAGACCATTGATCTCACCCCACGTGATGAGTTCCTCGATTGCTGTTGGGGGATGGATTACTTTCCTGATTCTCGAACTCTCGATCAGCACATTCATGTGCTGCGGAAGAAGATCGAGGAGCCAGCTCTCATCGAAACCGTGCGCGGGGTCGGTTACCGCTAGTCTGAGGGATAAAAAAATCACCGATCTCAGGAGAGATTGATGATCTCAAGTGGTGAGGATTCAGAGGACGATTCTGGCTAGCTCTCGGTGAAGAACGATGAGCGAAAATGTCTCTAACATTTTTCATCTCAAATCCGGTAAATCTCTTCAGAGAATCTGTAATTAAGAGTCAACAAACCTTAATGATTGTGCATAAAAAAACCGGCTCTGGAATTTCTCCAGAACCGGGTTGGTAAGATATTAGAGGAGAGAATTACTCGCCAGTCGCCTTCTTCATGGCGTCAGCAGCAGCGCCTTCGGCTTTCTCCGTGGCAGCGCCTTTAGCGGCGTCAGCAGCACCAGCAGCAGCGTCCTTAGCAGCATCCATAGCACCGGAAGCGGCGTCAGTAGCAGCACCTGCAGCACCAGTAGCGGCGTCCTTAGCAGCGTCCATAGCACCGGAAGCGGCGTCAGTAGCAGCACCTGCAGCACCAGTAGCGGCGTCCTTAGCAGCATCCATAGCACCGGA
>JALZWA010000067.1 GCA_023299815.1 Akkermansiaceae bacterium | reverse complement strand
GCATCCCCGCTGCCTGAGCTGAAAATTCAGGCTCATCATATCCCAACGCCTGTTGCCAAGTCCTATCAAAATCTCCATCCACCAATTCCGGATCAAGCGCCTGATTAGAAGACCCCACAAAAAAGGAGATGCTCCCAAGCTCCTTACTCGGGCACAAGAACCTCTGCCGAGACAGCTGACAACCGAATCATCGCAAATAGAAATTAGGGGAGTTTCATAGGAAGCAGTCGCTTTTGCCACAGAGTCAGTGAAAGTAATCCGCGCAACATCAGGACTCAAGGTGACAAAGAGATGAAGCCTCACTTGAAAGTCAGAATTCACAAAGAATCTCCCCCCATTTTTAGCCATTTCCTTTTGAGATAATTTCTTGACTCCCCCTCTCTGGCCCCCTACTCCCTGCGTCCACTAAATTTTATTGTTATGGCAGCCACTGAAGTAATTCTCCGCGAAAAAATCCAAGGCCTCGGCGTCGAAGCTGAAGTCGTTAAGGTTAAGGCTGGCTATGCCCGCAATTTCCTCATCCCACACGGTAAAGCCTACGAGGCAACCAAGGGTAACCTCCGTCAGATCGAGAACCTCGAGAAAGCACGCGTCAAGCGCGAGGCTACCGAGCTCACCATCGCTCAAGACCTTGCAGGTAAGATTGCTCGTCTTAAGCCGAAATTCACTCTCGAGATCGGCGCAAATGGCAAAGCCTTCGGCTCCGTCACTTCCATCGACATCCACAAGGCTCTTGAAGACAAAGGAATCGAGATCGACCGCACCGCGATCCAGCTCGACAAGCCCATCAAGACTTCAGGTAAGACTGATGTCGAAGTGAAGCTTCACTCTGATGTCACCACTTCTGTGACCATCACGGTAGTGGCTCCTGAAGCTGCTGAATAAGCGCTCTCGCTCAACTTTCAAAAAGCCCAGTTGCAATCTGCAACCGGGCTTTTTTGTGGAACCGACGCACAATAAAGAACCGGCGAAGGCACAAAAAAGACGAGATTCACAAAGTGCCCTGAAGCAGTAAGGCTTCTGGATCTTCGTGGATCTTGCCCCTTGCTAAGCTCTACCTCACTTACAGAGTGATCGTGCCATCGACCCGGCGGGCGATCCCGAGTGGGTTGCTTTCCTGAAGAGCTGCGGGAAGAAGCGAGTCAGGGAAGCCTTGATAACTCATTGCGCGGCCCCAGCGAGTCATCGCGCTCTGGCCGACAGAAGTGAAGTGTGAGTGCGTCGTAGCAGGATAAGGCCCGCCGTGGACGAGCGAGTGGCAGACTTCGAGTCCAGTCGGGAAGGCATTGATGACGACGCGTCCGGTGAAGCGCTCAAGCTGGTAAATGAGGTCACCATTTTCTAACAGCTCGGCCTCCGTGCCGTGAATCGAAGCTCCCAGCTGGCCACAGAATCCTTCTGCAACTTCTTGGTAATCCGAGGCGCTTGGGCAAACGACGATGACGGCGGAAGGCCCGAAGACTTCTTCGCTCAGGGCCTCACGATTCGCGAGGAAGTCCGCGAGTGAAACTTTAAGGACGGTGGCGGGAGCACCGATGGCCGAGCCCTCAAGCGAGCCCGCCGCGAGAACCTCGACGCCTGGCAGTGAGGAGAGATGGGAAATGCCGGAGGTGAATCCGCTCGCCGTCTCTTTATTGAGAACAGGCTGACCGGTGCTTGCTGAGACGAGTTCAGCGAGCTTGCTGAGCATCACATCCGAGTTTGCAGGGACGAATAGGATGCCCGGGCAGGTGCAGAACTGGCCGTTGCCGAGCGTGATGCTGCCGAAGAATCCTTCGGCGAATTTTTCAGAATCAGCATCAAGCAGCTGTGGTAAAACAAACTGCGGATTGACACTCCCCATTTCCGCATAAAGCGGGATCGGGACTTCACGCTGAGCAGCGAGATCAAAGAGGGCGCGGCCTCCTTTTAAAGAACCGGTGAATCCCACCGCGGTGATCTCAGGATGCTGCACGATCGCTCCGCCCACTTCATGACCTTGACCCTGCACGATCTGATAAGTGCCCTCTGGGAAACCCGCTTCCGCAACTCCTGCTTGAATCGCCTTCGCGATAAGCGCACAGGTGCCCGCATGGGACGGGTGACCTTTCACAACGACAGGACATCCGGCCGCGAGCGCGCTCGTGACATCTGACCCACCAGCCGAGAGGGCGAGCGGAAAATTACTCGCGCCGAAGATCCCGACAGGGCCGATGGGGATGAGCATCTTGCGGAGATCCGGCTTAGGCACTGGAGCGCGGTCCGGCTCAGCGTGATCGATCGTAGCCTCAACCCATGAGGAATCACGAGCCACTTGGCCGAAGGCCCCAAAGCCACCGACCATCCGGCCGAACTCGCCCTGCACTCGGCCATCGGGGTAACCCGTCTCTGCTTGGACACGGGCGAGAATTTCATCACGCACAGCAGTGAGCTGGGTCGCGATCGTTTCGAGGAGGGTCGCAATTTCAGCGCCACTTTTCCCACGGAGAAAAGGAGCGGCTTCAGCAGCGAGCGCGCAGGCTTGCGAAACGTCAACGGCGGTGGATTCGCAAAAATCACCCGGGAGAGACTCGTTGGAAATAGGATTAATCGTCGTAAAATTCATGTGGAATTACCTTACGATATTTTCGAGGAATTCAAGACCCTGAATTTCGGCTTTTTGCAAGATTCACAGAAGCCCGCGCACGCAGCGGATTCCTGCTACTTCGGCGCCTCCATTTGCTTCAGCAGAATCCGAAGAGCACCACCGGAAATGATGACCTCTACCATGAGCGACGCCAGCGAGAGGCTCATCACCACCACTGCTATAAAAAAGGTCCCATTTGCCATCACCTGATATCCCAGCATCACCGAGATCATCGAAATGACGCACAGAAAGAGGCTCACCGCACCCAGAAGCTGCATCCAGCGGATGAGAATCAAGCGCGAACGGAGGTTCCTGATTTGCTCCTCAAGCTCATGCTGGTGATCACACAGCCAATCACCATGGAGCTTCCGCACAAGAGCGGCAAGATGAAGAAAGCGATTCGTATACGCAAGGAAGAGAAGGCTCACCGCGGGGAAAAGAAGAGCCGGAGTTGCGATTTCAAGAACCATTCCTGAAGCATGCCTCGACCTAGTAAATTTTCAATCCAGTAAAAATCCACCCTCACCCTGAGTTCGACTCCACCTCCCTCTCGCAGAGGAAGCGCAGCAGCAACTCCCCCACCTCCTTCTCACCCATAAAAAACGTATGATCCCCCTTCAGCACATGCAGAGAATTCATCCCCTCCACCTCGCCTCCCAGCACCGTGACTACTCCATCATTCTCCCCACCCAGCAAGGTTTGAAAAAAGGGCAAGTGGCAGGAATTCCCCATCACCACTGCTACCTCGACCTCCTCTGAGAATCCCGGAACCTCTTGCGTCACCGCCTTTGTCGAAAGACTCATCCCACCTGGCCCCAGCGCCCACCGGCTCACCGGGAAACCCTCCAACCAATCAATAATCTCACTCCCCTGATTCGGCGGCGCCAGCAGCACCGCCCGCTCCCTCACCAATTCAGGAAAACGATCCCCCAAATGCCGCAGCACGATCCCACCCATCGAATGCGTCACATAATGCACCCGCTTCCCATCCTCATAAGACCGCACCACCTCAGCCACATCCGCCACGATCTCATCCATCGGCTTGCGGAAAGACGCATAAGGCACACTCACCGTCTCGAAGCCCTCCTCGTGCAACAGCTCCGCAAGACTCTCCATCGCCCACACACTCCGCCACAGCCCATGCAGCAACACCACCCGATCACCCGCAGCGGGCCGATGCCGCGGCAGATCACCGGGCAGCGGAGGAATCATCATGCGCAACTTTTTCATCCCCGCACCATGAACCAACTCCTCCCTTTTCCAAAATCGATTCCCTCGGTTCTAACATTACTCTCATCAATACTACATCCGATGCTAGACCCGCCTCGCCAACACCGTAAAAGTAAGCTATCATCCCATCATCAATGGCTAAGCTCCTCCGCATCCTCCTCCCCCTCGTCATCCTTGGCTTGGGCTACATAGGCTATGGACTCCTTGCCGAGAAAGAGCCCCAGCGCAAGCGCAGCCGCCCCGTCCCCCGCCTCATCGAGACTGAGGTCACCATCTTAAACCGAGAGGACTTCCGCGTCACCCTCTCCACCCAAGGCATCGTCCGCCCCCATAACGAAACCCTCCTCACCCCTCGAGTCAGCGGACGCGTCATCAAAGTTTCCCCCAAGTTCGAAAGCGGATCCTTCTTTTCAAAAGACGACATCCTCCTCGAGCTCGACCCCTCCGACTTCCTCGCCGCCCTCTCCTCAGCCGAAGCCAGCCTCGCCCGTGCCGAAGCCGCCCTCGCCCAAGAAGATGCCCGCGCCAAACAAGCCCTCCTCGACTGGACCGACCTCGGCTACACCGACGCCCCCACCGACCTCGTCCTCCGCAAACCTCAGCTCAAAGAAGCTGAAGCCAACGTCAAAGCCGCCCACGCCGACCTCCTCAGTAGACAAAACGACTTCGACCGCACCAAAGTCCGCGCCCCCTACGATGGCCGCGTCCGCCTCCGCAGCGTCGGCCTCGGCCAATCCGTCAGCCCCGGCACCACCATCGGCGAGATCTTCTCCACCGACTTCGCCCAAGTCCGCCTCTCCCTCTCCGCCCGCGAGCTCATCCACGTCCAGCTCCCCAACAACCCAGACGATCCACCCGTCCCCGTCACCCTCACCGACGCCCTCGCCACCGAAAACCCCGCCTCCTGGCAAGGCCTCATCGTCCGCACCGAAGGCTCCCTCGACGAAAGATCCCGCAAACTCTTCGTCATCGCCCGCGTCGATGACCCCTTCGCTCTCAAAACAGACAACCCCCACACCGCGCCCCTCCGCATCGGCCAACCCATCCGCGCCGAACTCAGGGGCAACACCATCAAAGACGTCTTCATCATCCCCCGCGACACCCTCCTCCGGCCGAATGAAATCGTCCTCATCGAGCCCGAAGCCCTCACCATCAAACGCACCCGCATCGAGCCCGTCTGGAGCGATGCCGAAAACCTCATCGTCCGTGACAACATCACCGAAGGCTGGCTCCTCTCCACCTCACGCATCTCCACCGCTCCTCAGGGAGCCACCGTCACCATCCTAGAACCTGAGGAAAAGGCCGCCCCAGAAGCCGCCACCCTCCCCAAAATCTCCCCCGGAGCTTAAAAAAGCTACCGGTGATAAGGCTCCCCGCGCTTGATCGAATAAGCCCGGTAAATCTGCTCCAGCAGCACCACCAGCGCTAACTCATGCTGCAGCGTCAGCGGAGACAGCGCCCAAATCGCATCACACTTCTGCCGCAGCGCCTCCGTGTGCCCATCCGACGCCCCGATCAGCAGCGAGATCGTCTTCACCCCCGGATCCATCTCCCAGGCATCTACCTTCTTCACAAACTCCCCCGTCGTCCACGCCTTACCCCGCTCATCCAGCGCCACCCGATACGTCCCCTCCGAGCGCGCCAGCAAATCAGCCGACACCACCTCAGACGAACCCGCCTTCACATAAATCAGCTCCACCTTCGCCCCCCGAGTCAGCCGCTTCAAATACTCCTCAATCCCCTTCTTCGCATAAGCGAGAGCCGGTTTTCCTGCCGCTAGAATCCTCCAAGTCACCGCGAAAAGGTGCCACCTTTTCGAGAAAGTCACAAATCTTCAATTCTGAGTAAAACTCCCATTG
>JALZWA010000066.1 GCA_023299815.1 Akkermansiaceae bacterium | reverse complement strand
CGCATCCACTCTTACCGTCGGCGTCCCCCCCTCTCTCCTCGGACAATCGCCCCTCAACGAGCATTGGGGCACTTCCACTACCATCGCGGCTGAAGCCCAAGAAAAAGAAACCAAAAAGCCAGAGCGCAAGTCCAAGAAAAAGAAAGCCCCCGGAAAAAAGGGTCTCCCCCCAGGCGTGCTCACCTCCATGAATCCCGAGAGTGTTGCGTTCGAGGTAAAAGCCGCCCCCTCTCAACTTTCAGTCGAGAAAGACGACACCATCGTCATCATCGGTTCAGGCATGGCATCACGCATGAACCACTTCTCTCACTTCGAGACCGAGCTCTTTCTTCGCTTCCCTGACAAGAACCTCACCATCCGTAAT
Source organism: Akkermansiaceae bacterium (assembly GCA_023299815.1). GTDB lineage: Bacteria > Verrucomicrobiota > Verrucomicrobiia > Verrucomicrobiales > Akkermansiaceae > SW10. Next base: position 4,856 of record JALZWA010000066.1, on the reverse strand, counting down.
ATGGGAGACGAGGGAAACACCCCAGCCTTCCGTCCGCATCCCGGTCGTAATCAAGACAAACAATACGCCTTCCCCGGCGCAAAAGAGCTCCTTCCCTCCAAGTTGCAGGCGAACTCCAGGCCAGCAGGTCATTTCGAAACTCCCGATCAGTGGCTCACCCGCCTCGGAGCAGATACCGTCATCGCCTTCTTCGGATACAACTCATCCTTCGCAGGCCCAAGCGACCTAGACCGCTATAAAAAGGAACTCAAAGCCTTCATCCAGCACACTCTTTCGCAAAAGTATAACGGCAAGTCAGTTCCACAACTCGCCTTAGTCTCACCCACTACCATTCAGGACATCACTGCCAACTTCAGCGTTCCATCTCCCTCAGCGTCAAATGCCAACCTGAAGCTCTACACCGACGCCACCAAGGAAGTCGCAGAAGCCAACGGCGCTCTCTTCGTTGACACCCTCACTCCAAGTAAAGGTTGGAGTGCTGACCTCACCATTGATGGCGCCCTCCTCAACGACGCCGGCTATGCCAAGCTCGCCCCCGTCCTTGCCAACGGAATCTTCGGCGAAGGAAAAGCCCCTGAAGACAAGCGCTCAGCCATCCACGCTGCCGTCATCGAGAAAAACTTCATGTGGCTCAACGACTTCAAAATGCCCAACGGAGTCCACGTCTTCGGTCGCCGCTATAATCCATATGGACCAGCAAACTATCCCTTCGAGATTAAAAAGACGCGCCAGATGACCAAAAACCGCGACATCGCAATCTGGGCCCAGCTCCAGGACAAAAATTACGATCTCGCAGTCGCAGACTCCAAAACAATTGAACTGCCACCCGTCAAAACCAACTACAAGCCGAGCAAAAAGAATGGCACCGTCGACTACCTTCCCGGTGAACAGGCCAAGACTAAGATCAAAGTGCCCGAAGGCTACAAGATTGAACTTTTTGCCTCAGAGAAAACCTTCCCTGATCTCAAGAACCCCGTGCAGATCGCCTTCGACAACAAAGGCCGCCTCTGGGTCGCCACCATGGAAAGCTACCCTCACTACCAAATTGGTGATCCTCGCCCCATGGACAAGCTCCTCATTCTGGAAGACACCAACAACGACGGAGTCGCCGACAAGCAGACCGTCTATGCTGACGACCTCCACATCCCGATCGGATTCGAAATTTCCCACGACGGCGTTTACGTCTCCCAAAGTGGAAGCCTCATCCGTCTTCAAGACACCGACGGCGACGACAAATACGACATATCCGAACTCATCCTCAGTGGCTTCGATGATCACGACACCCACCACGCCATCTCCGCCTTCTGCGCAGACCCAAGTGGTGCCATCGTCATGGGCGAGGGCGTGTTCCTCCACTCCAACACCGAGAGCGTCTACGGCCCCGAGCGAGGCACCAATGGTGGCTTCTGGCGTTACAGCCCTCAGCAAAAGCACATCCTCCGCTACTCCCAATACAGCATCCCGAACCCATGGGGAGTTGCATTTGATGACTACGGACAGGACTTCTTCCTCCACACCTCCGGCACAAAAATGTCTTGGATGCTCCCAGGAACCGTTAAGACCCGATACGGCGCAAACATGGCGGCCCAAGACCTGATCACCGGAAACAAGGTTCGCCCCACTTCAGGCATCGAATTTGTTTCCAGCCGTCACTTCCCTGATGAAGTCCAAGGAGATGTCCTCATCAACAACAACATTGGCTACCTCGGTGCCAAGCAGCACAAGGTCATCGAAAAAGACACCGGCTATACCACCGAATACCGTCAGGACTTATTCGTCTCGGAAGACCTGAACTTCCGCCCCGTTGATCTCGAGTTCGCTCCCGATGGTTCACTCTACGTCGCCGACTGGCAGAACGCCCTCATCGGCCACATGCAGCACAACGCCCGTGATCCACTTCGCGATCACAATCACGGCCGCATCTACCGAGTCACTTACCCGAGCCGCCCTCTCGTGAAGCCCGCGAAAGTCGACGGAGCCTCCATCGACGAGCTTCTCGCCAACCTCGCCCTTCCCGAATATCGCACCCGCTACCGCACCCGCCGTGAACTCCGCGCACACGATGCCAGCGCAGTCGCAGCAGCAGCTAGCAAATGGGCTGCCGCGCAAAATGATGACCGCCACAAGCTCGAAGCTCTCTTCGTGACCTGGGGTGCTGATCAGGTCGATAACACCTTACTCAAAGAACTCCTCGCTTCCAAAGACCATCGAGTCCGTGCCGCTGCGGTTCGCGTGCTCCGCTTCAACACCCACGCTGTTCCTGACTATGTTGCCTTGGCCGAAGCCGCAGCCGGTGACAAGCATGGACGTGTCCGTCTCGAGGCCATGAACCTCGCCTCCTTCTTCGACAAAACAAACGGACTTCGCATCGTTGAAAAAGCAAAAGCAAGTGGCCTCGAAAAGAACTTTGAAGATGTCTACAAATACTCCGTAGCCACCCTCAATAATGCTGCCGCAATCGAAGAAGTGCACAAAAAAGAGAGCAAAGGAATCATCAGACAGAATGACAAACTTGTCGTCGCGCAAATCAACTGCGTAATCGAAGGTATCCAGTTTGACGTCAAGACGCTCGAAGTTCCTCTTGGTAAAAAACTACAGCTCATTCTCAAAAACCCAGACGTCATGCAGCACAACTTGGTCATCGTGAAACCAGGCACCGCCGACAACGTCGCCAACCTCGCCATCGCCCTCGGCGCAGACGGTTTCAACAAACAGTTTGTTCCAGAATCCGCTGACATCATCCTCGCCTCCAAGCTTCTGGGATCGGGTGAAAGCCAAACTCTCGAAGTCACCTTCGACAAGCCCGGCAAGTATCCCTTCGTCTGCACCTTCCCTGGCCACGCCACCCTCATGCGCGGCCACATCATCGTGAAGTAACACCTTGATTCATTAACTCCCCTGGCCGGAGTGCTCGCATCAACTGCGAGCACTCCGTCAGCCAGACACTCTTTTCCTCAAAAGGCTGTCTGGCTGGCGAAGACCCACTCGAATCCCACAGCACGAAGAGAGCAGCCCCCAGAGCCTCTAACCACGAGTTTCGGCTCCGTCCTCTCTTCGCTCAACGGACCGCCCAGCATCTTCGGTTTCAGCGATCTCCGCTTTATTACGATTACCTGAGCCCCTCCCCTCAACCACGCTCTTCTCTCGTAAAAAATTTAAACAGCTTTCCGCGTAAGCACAAAAAAGCTCTCTCCAAGAAATCGGAGAGAGCGCAAAATTGAATCCTATTAGGAATTCTTAGCCGCTAGCTCTTTAGCCACCTTCGCAGGATACTTCAGCTTATCGCGAATCTCTTTCGGGTTCATTGTTGCCACAACAGCTTCGTCCACTCCTAATGCGATGAGACGCTTCTTGTGGTCATTTTGACGCTTATTTCTCGCTGAATTTGACTTCGTTGGACGAGTCCTGTTGTTGTTGCGCTCTAGTGAAGAAGCCATGGTCTTAATTTTTTCTAGCTGAAAGGAGGGTTAAACGTTCTTTTTAATTGGCTAGGTCAATCGCAAGAACTCGGTTCGTGTAAGTTCAATCACGCCCTCGGTCAACCCGAATTCTGCTTTAAGCCGACCTACCATCAAAGACATTTCTGAGCGACGCGGAGATTTTAGCAATGCAGCCTTCGAGAAACACCCATCGTCATGACAATTCTCCTCTCAGTCTCTCTAGTATTCCTCCTCATTACGAATTTAGGATTTTCGGTCCCAGCGGACGAGAGCCGCAGTCCAAGCTCTGTCCCGCCCAACGTCGTCATCAAGACCCCTCACCTCGACCAACTTCACGCTGAGTCCGTCCGCCTCACCGACTTCCACGTCAGTCCATTCTGCACCCCCACCCGTGCGCCACTCGCACCGGAGCTTACCGCACCAGCTCCGCCCGCAAGACCGCGGCTTCCAAGACGTCGTCTGGCACCGCTGCGGCGGCATCGGACAAGCATCCGACTACTGGGGCAACACTGACTTCAACGACACCTACGAGCGAAACGGAAAATACGAAAAATCCGAGGGCTGCTTCACCGAAATCGAACTCCTCGAACCTAACCCATAAAGGACCCTGTGCAAAGTCGGCGTATCATCCCTCAAATAACTTCGCACCTTAGCTTCTTTGCTGTTTAAATTCTCATAAAACTTCTCCCAAGCCTCTTAGCACCTCTCCTCTCAAACCTAGGATTTGCGGCGAGGACGCCCAATAAGGGACTCGAACTCAACAGACGAACTCCTTAAAACAAGGGTGCTCCGCTGCGACACCTGTCTTCTCTCCAAGATCCGCTTCAAGATCGAACAACTGGTCCTCCTCCAAGCTCCACTTCTCATCTCGAACAGCAAATAGCTTGTCCTTAAAATCATCAAGGTTCGGAGCCTTCATCTTCGGATTAGCCTTAAAATCTTATTGGCTCAGCCAAGAAAAACGAGAAACTAACCCTCATCACCAGTCTTGTTACCTCCCCCGCTTTTCTTTACCCAAAGCCAATCTAATTTCACATCATGAGCAAATTTATTCTGAGATCCGACACGCCCACCGAAGAACTCGACTGGGGAAAACTCACCTGGCTCAGCCGTCCTCCCGCCACCAGCAACGAGCACCTCACCGTCATCGACATCAAGCTCTTCCCCCGCAAGGGACATGACTTTCACAAACACCCCGACCAAGAAGAAGTCATCGCCTGCGTGAGCGGCACCATCGAACAATGGATCGGCACCGAGAAAAAAATCCTCGGCCCCGGCGACGCCGTCTACGTTGCCAAAGACCAGGTGCACGCAACCTTCAACATCGGCAACGAACCAGCCCACCTCATGGTCACCCTCGGCCCCTGCGTCGGGCCCGAAGGCTACGAACTCGTCGACGTCTTCGAGGAAGAGCCT
>JALZWA010000065.1 GCA_023299815.1 Akkermansiaceae bacterium | reverse complement strand
ACTACGGAACTTTCCCGTTGGGAAATGAGCACCCGGATGAGCCGGTGAAGCGCCTTTTAGCAGAAGCCGAAAGACGCGGAATCGCTGACCGCGTGATCGTCTCCGCAGCGGGCGAGGGTGTGGAGATTTAGTCTTTGAGGAATGAAAACCGGAAAAGGAGTTTCCAAAGAGCGAGCGTCGCTTCTTGCGATGCTTTTCTCCGACAGATGTGTGTGTTCCCGAGGGTTTGTTGAATTGAGACGACTACTTTTGCTTTCTTGGGTTCAAGAGTGAAGTGCAACACTGGCTTGGTAAGAAGATCTCCAAAGGTGTTTTAAAATGGTGACGTTTGCGTGGTCTGCTGTTGAGGATCTCAGCGATCTCATCACAAGGTCCTTGAGTCAGTCTTGTGAGGCCTTTTCCTTCGTGTTCATGTTCGCAGGTGCAGGCGTATTCTAGGAGGTCGTAGGTGGGGCAGTCGGCTATGTTGACGTTGGTCTTTTGGCCCTTGACGTTCTTGAAGGTGAGGACGATGGGGAAAAGGGGGCAGGAGGAGGTTTGCGAACCAAGATTAAAAATCTCGGCTACCTTCTTTCAGCGGCGCAGAAGACAAGATGGCGTCATGTCTTTCCTTTTTTATCCTTCAAGAAGATCAGGCCTATTTGCCTTAGTCCGCGCTAGCGCTTGTTCTTTTTTCCACGCTTCGATTTTTAGGTGGTGGCCGGAGAGGAGGACTTCGGGGACTTTGAGGCCGCGGAAGTCGTTTGGCTTGGTGTAGGCGGGGGCTTCTAACAGATTGGGATCGGAGAAGGATTCTTCTTCCGAGGAGCGGGCATCGCCGAGGGCTCCGGGGAGGAGGCGGACGATGGCATCTGTGACGACGGCTGCGGCGATGGCGCCATTGGTCAAGATGTAGTCGCCGAGGGAGAGTTCGAGATCGACGAGTTCTTCGATGACGCGGTGGTCGACTCCCTCGTAGTGTCCGGCGAGGAGGATGAGGTGATCGGCGGAGGAGAGCTGGCGGGCGATCTCTTGCTTGAAGACTTTTCCTTGGGGGGTGAGGAGGATGACTTGGGAGTTTTCCTGCCTGAGTTGCTCGATGGCGGCGAAGATGGGCTCGGGCTTGAGGAGCATGCCTTGGCCGCCGCCGCAGAGGGAGTCATCGGCCTTGCGGTGTTTGTCGGTGGCCCAGTCGCGGATGTTGTGGGCGTGGATTTCTACGATGCCGGCGGCACGAGCGCGCTGGATGATGCTCTCGCTGAGAGGGGCGAGGGCGATCTCAGGGAAGAGGGTGAGGATGTCGATCCGCATGCGCCTATTGGACGGTGACGGGGGTGCCGACGGCGACGTTATCAAAGAATTTTGAGGCCATGGACTCGGGCATGCGGACGCAGCCGTGGGAGGCGGCGTAGCCGGGGAGGTGGCCGACGTGCATGCCGATGGCGCCATTGAAGCGCATGAAGTAGGGCATGGGGGCATTTTCAAAGACTTGGCCGGCCTTGGCGCGGTGCTTGCGGGTGTCGGCATCGCTATTGACGATTTGCCCGGTGGTGGTGTCACGGATGACGCCGTAAAGGGAGGATTTGTGGTCCTTGTGTTTCTGGGAAATTTTGAACTTTCCGGCGGGGGTGGTGTGTCCGGACTTGCCGGAGGCGACGGGGCTCATGCCGACGAGGCTGGCGCCTTTGTAGAAGTAGGCTTTTTGTTCGTCGCGCTTGATGACGATGGAAGGGGAGCCTTGGACGTTGTCGCCATCCCAAAATCCGCGGGCGTGGAGGGGGGCTTCTTCTGTTTGAGCGGGCGCGGTGGAGCGGAAGGCGGAGAGGTAGCCGCTTCCGGGTGCACCGGTGGCGGTGGTGGAGGGGAGCGTTCCGCAGGAGGTGAGAAGCGCGGCGAGGAGGGGGAGGGCGCAGAGGGCTTTCATGGGGAGGTAAGATAGTTTACTTATTTCGTTGGTCAAGAAGGAGAGCGGCAAAGGCGCCATCAGTCGCGTGGGTGAAGGGGAGAATCTGCTGGGACTCGGTCATTATGAGGTGGGGATGAGCAAGGGCGATCTCACGGACGAGGTCAGCATTTTCCTCCTGATCGATGGAGCAGGTGGAGTAGACGATGCGGCCGCCGGGCTTGAGGCAGGGGATGGCATTCTCAAGAATTTGCCGCTGGAGGGCGACGAGATTGGTGATGTCTACGGGCTGCATGCGCCAGCGAGCATCGACTCGGCGGCGGAGGACGCCGGTGTTCGAGCAGGGGACATCGAGGAGGATGGCATCGAAGTGATTGTGCCACTCGGGGGGGGCGGGCTGGAGCCAGTCGTGGACCTTGACCTCGGCGATCTCGACTCCACAGCGGGTGATGTTTTCTTCTAAACGAGGAAGTCGTTTTTCATTCGAGTCGGTGCAGACGAGGCGGCCTTTGTTCTCCATGAGGCCGGCGAGGTGGACGGCTTTTCCGCCGGGGGCGGCGCAGGCATCGAGGATGGTCTCGCCAGGCTTGGGCGCGAGGAGGGCAGGTGCGTGGGCGGTGGAGGGGTCGGTGATGTAGTAGTGGCCGGAGGAGATGGCTTCGTGGGCATGGTCCGGCTCGGGTGCGCCCTCGGGCGGTGGGTTGAGGAGGTTGGGCCGGTAGAAGGTCTCGGCGGGCTGGTTATTCCAGTCCATGAGGGCGATGGCATTTTCTTTGCCGTAGGCTTTTTTCCACCTTTTGAAAAGCCAAGCGGGGTGGGAGTAGAGGGTGACGGGGTCGAGCTCGCCCATCTCGCGGAGGAGTTTCATGCGGACGGTGGCGGCTTTACGAAGGACGGCATTGATGAGGCCGCGGACGGGCTTGCGCGCGCACTCGACGGTTTCATTAATGGCGGCGTGATCCGGAATTTGCAGGATGAGGAGCTGGCAGAATCCGACGCGGAGGATGTCGCGCACTTCGGGATCGAGCTTTCCTTTTCTGAAGCGGCCGATCCAGTGGTCGAGCAGGCTGCGGTTGCGCAGAACGGCGAGGAAGATGGCTTGGAAAAAGGCGCGGTCTTGCGCGGAGAGGTGATTGCGCTCGGCGTGTCGCTCGATGAGCGAGTCGGCGTAGACATGGCCTTTTGACCAGGCACGGAGTGCATTGACGGTAGCGCGGCGGACGTTTTTATCAGGTTTGGCCATTAGGAAAGTGCGGAGGCGATTTGAGCCCACTCATCAGCGAGCGAGAGGCTTTGTGAAGGAACGTCTTTTCCGGCACGGTGATACCAGTAAGAAGCATTGCCGAGATCGCCTTCCTCACGGTGGAGGTAGGCGTGGATCCAGGAGCCATCAGTGCCGGGGATGCCATCGCATAGGTCGTGCGACTCATCCCAGCGGCCGGCTTTGACAAGCCAAAGCGCTTCCAAGGCTGGCGAGAGGCCAGCGGGTGGGGCGTCGTCAGTCTGCGCGGATTTTGCGAGATCAGCTACGTTCATGCCCGAGTTCTTAGCGACTTATTCAGAAGAGTCCAGAAGAGCTAGGGCGGATCGCTCATGGATTGAGAGTGAAGGTGAGTCGGAGGAAGGTTTTTTCCGTGACTCGGGGGAGTTCGATTCCGGTGGAGGAGGTGGTAAAAGTGGCCTCATTCCAGTTTTCAAGATCGGAAGAAAGTTCGACGCCGAGGGTGGCATCGCTGCGCTCAGGCAGGGGTCCGAGAGGGAGGGTGAGGGTGTCGTCAGTGAGCACAATGCGGAGATTGGGCCGCGCGCTGGGATCAGAAGGATCGCTCTCCAGAAGATACTCGGCGAGATTGCTCCAGCCGTCATTATCCGAGTCATCTCCGGCAGGTTGGGGAGTGTCGAAAAAGTTGCTAATAAAAGTGGCGTAGTCGTTGGAATCGATGATTTCGAGAGAGACACTGGCTGCCGCAGTAGGGGCGAAATCAGCGGCATCAGCAGGGATCGCGAGAGTGAGGGTCTCGGGGCCTTCGGCGGAGGCGTCATTGACTGCCGCTAGTGCAAGCGAGATCTCAGTTTCTCCTGCGGGGAGGGTGAGGGGAGTGAGCCCGTTGAGGTCTGTGGCGTCACCATTTCCTGAAAGGAGAAGGATGACGCTGACCGGATCGAGGAGCGGGAGGGTGGAGGTGAGTTGGAGGCTGGCAGGGTCGCCACCCTCGCTGAGTTCACTCTCACTGATTGCGATTCCGAGTTCGGGGCGGTGGGGCTCGCAGATGCCGGTCTCGCTGCTGAGGGTGATGTTATCGATGTGCCAACCGTCTTCTCGGACGATCGCGTCGTGCGCAAGAATCCAGCGGAAGCGAATCTCCTGTCCGCCCCAAGAACCTGGGAGCTGGAAGGCGGATTCGATGAAGCCCTCGGAGTCGTCTGTCCATGCGCGACGATTGGCGAGGCCGCTTTGGCTCGTCGGTCGCATTGTCGCAGAATAGTCGCCACTGATGACGGTGACCTCAGCTGAGTCGGGAAGATCGAACCACTCGCCGTCGTCAAGAGAGGCCTCAAGCACACTTCCATCCCAGCGATTCTCGTTATGGTAGTCGTGAAAAAACCGGAGGGTCGAACCGAGCTCGCCGAGCATGAAAGAAGGACTGGTAAGAGTTGCGCTTGAGATGTCTGCGACACTGTCAGCGAAGGCCGCGCGGGAGCCGTCAGGAGCAGCCGTCGCCGTGCTGACCCAGTTGATACCCGCACCGGTGGTAGTAGTCGTCCAGCCAGAGGGGAGAGTAGTATTCTCAAAACTCTCGCTCATCAGTTCGGTGCTCATGTTTTCACCCACCGCTTCGGTGAAGGTGATGGTTTCTTGGTAGCCGCTACCATCGTTCAGTTCTGCGGTGAAGGTGATGTCCGTGCCGCATTGGCCCGTGACCGCAAAAAGGAGCTGTGCGGTGCCGGTCTCGTCGACTCCGATTTCAGGAAAGGTGACCTCAGGAGTGAAAAAAGTGACCCCAGGGATCGCAGTGAAGGTGGCAGTGAGGTTGTCCGTCGCGATCTGCCCGATGTTACTAATTTGCAGGGCGAACTGCATCGTCTCACGCTCATCGATGCGGTTATTCTTCACCACCCCTGACTCTGCTGCGAGCGTGTGGCTCGTCAGGCTCAGGTCTGGAAGGGGTGGTGAGCCCGAGACAGAGAGCGCAAGATCATAGAGCTGCGATGAATTAGTTCCACTTCCTCGAACTCGCAGAAAATAAGTGCCGTCAGCACTGAAGACGAAGTCGCTGAGAGTTTCGATCTCTCCCAAGGCGGCACTATTTGCGGTCGCCAAAACTGTGCTACCATCTTGATCTAACAGCTCGATGGTGAGGTCTTGTTGAGCTGCGGCATCAAAGTCTTCCCCGGTGTCGCAGTTCGCGTCTTGTGGGCCCTCTTCATAGCTGTCTCCACTGGGGTCCGCGGTGGCCTCAATGCCATCGAACCTCCTCGCGGTGAAGGAGAAGTAATCCGTGTCGCTATTGTCATCAATGCTCAGCCACGTCAGGACTCCAAGACCATCGCGATTCAGTTCGAGGGGAGTTGCGCGGGCGGTGACATCATTATTAGTAGCACCATTTGAGATCTCTTGGGCGTCGCCATACTGCCGCTGGAGCGAGTAGAATTCATCGAACTGAGGTCCATTAAATGAGAGCGAGATGTTTGGCTCCATCAATTTTGTGCGGTTGATCGGGCAGACATGCGCAAGCCCCACGGCATGGCCTAGCTCGTGAGCCAGGGTGTTGAAAAGGCGGCGAGAATTGAACGAGGTGCTATTGAAAAAGGAGTCCCCCGAATCGAGGACAACATCGCCATTATTTGGGGCGAAGGCGAAGGCCAGAGTATTTGTATTATCTACCTGATTACCTTCGCCATCGAGCGTCCGCGCAGAAATTCGGATGTCGCCCCTGGTTCCTAGGATTCCTGATCTGAGCCTCGAGATCTCCTCGCCATCGTCGTTCGGTTCGTAGACGAAAACTAAGCCCGAGCGCGCCTCCATCGCCTCGAAGCTACTATTCAGAATCTCGAACCACGGCTGCTCGGAGGCGATTCCAGTCGCGCTCCCACCATAAATACCGCTGAGCCATTCGCGGAGATTAGAAGCTGAGAAAACCGAGCCCCCAAGTCCTGGCGTCAACGTCCCATCAGGGACGATGCTCCACGTCACCGCCACCGAGTTTCCCTGAGTTCCCGCATTTTGGGTATTACTGGCCACCGAGGTCCACTTTCCTGCTCCCAGAAATTGCCTCGCCAGAATGCTTACCGTGCTGCGAGAGACTGCGGCCTCGACCTCGTGATAAGCCATCACCATTTCCAGCGAGCTGGAGTCATCCCGGCAGATGAATCGACCATCACCCGCGGCTACTTCTACGAGGCTACTTTTAAGAAATGATGCCAGACGATCTTGCTGAAGCGAGCTGAGGGGAATGATCACCTTGTCTGGAAGTTCTGCCCAGATCTTCTCGGCCTCAGCGGTGAGGGCTGCTTTAGAAAACACCGGCATCGATTTGAGCAAGGCCACATCCTCCTCCAGCTCCTGAATAGATGCGTGAAACCCGATGCGAGCACGCGCAGAAATTCTCTTTTTAAGATCAGTCTCCGTCGTCGACAGTTGAGTATCGCTGCGCTCTCGCAGCTGGGCCTTTTTTTCGCTCTCTCCTAAAGCACCCTCATCACTTTCTCCTGCCAGGAAAATTCCGAGGCAGAGAAGGGGGAGAATGAGGGTGAGAAATCGACGAGGCATCTTACGTGAATGAATATCACATCGTTCAGACGACTCGTCATCTTTTAAAAGTGACCTTTAATCCGTGACACTTTCGCCCAAGATACTCTCGTAGAGCTGAATGTAGTCCCGCGCCGTGTTCTTGTGGTTAAAGCGATTGGCCGCTTCGATCATGATGCGTCTCGTGTGGTGCTCCCGGACATCGGCAGATTGGCGGTAGAAGTTGAGAGCTTCATTAATCGCCCAGTGCAGCCCTTCCGGGGTGTAATGCTCGAAAAGGAAACCATTTCCAGAATCAAGATTGTAGTTGAATGGATCCACCGTGTCGTGAATTCCGCCCGTGTCATGCGCGATCGGGAGCGTGCCATACTTAGGGCTCACCATTTGCGGAAGCCCACAAGGCTCGAAGCGTGAAGGCATCACCATGAAGTCCGCACCGGCATAGCCAAGGCGGGAGAGAGGTTCTGAGAAGTCCACCATCGCCACCCGATCATAGAGTTGGTGAATATGGATAATCTCGGAAAAATGCTTCTTAAACTCACCGCTTGCGACAATTGCCACTTGCAGATCTAGGTGCTCCTCAGTGAGCTGATGGAGGATGTGGCTGAAGAGCTCGGTGCCCTTCTGCACCGGGTCGAGGCGGGATGGCCAGAGGAGCAGGGGAGCATTGGGGTCGTGCTTTAGCCCCAGCGCGTGTTGCAGGGCTGCCTTATTCTTCGCCTTACCCTCAACGTGATTTTTAGGAGTGTAGTGGTGATCGAGGTGAGGATCAGTTGTTGGGCTAAAGCTGACATCGGGGGCATTTAGAATTCCGCTGGCCTTCCCTGCATTGCACTTTTGCCAGAGCTCATGATTGATATGGCTGGGCACGAAGGAGTGATGACCATCCACGACTTCGGAAAGGAAAGTGGGGCTCACCGTATTCACGTGATCCGCTGAAAAAATTCCTGTGGTCAAAAGATCCACCGGATTTTCCTCGCGAGACTCTTCGTATGAATGGGGCTGCCTCATAAAGTAGCACTCGTTCCAAAAATCTGCGGCATCGATCCCACGGTCTTCAATCGTTGAAAGAGCGAGACGCTCCGTGTGAATGTTATGCAGAGTGAAGAGAGATTTAATTCCATTGCGCTTGGCCACTGCCGGAATGAGCCCCGTCATCCAGTCATTGCAGTGAATCAAATCCGGCCTCACTTGCGGGATCGTGTGATTGATCACCTCACGCTGGAACGCCAGTGCCATGTTGTGATTTTCAGTCGCGCTGTAGACCCGAGAGCGGTGGAAGAAAATACGATCCTGAGCGAGGTGGATATGCTGCTCAGGAAGCGAGCGATTCACCTTATCGTATTCTGCCTCAAAAACATTGTGACTTTCGAGATGGAACATCCTCCGGAAGTTCGGCAGCGCCACATGCACATCCGCTCCCTGCTCATAAAGTGCATTTACCAAAGAAGCCGAAACATCAGCCATCCCTCCTGCTTTTGCTGAGAGCCGCTGGGCCAAGTTTCCCATCCCTTTTGGAAGGTAGGTGATCTCTGGCGTAACGATGAGAATTGTTGGTTTTTTGCGTTTTTTAGGCACTGAAAAATAGGTTAGTAACAAGCTAGCAATTTGCATACCTCACGACAAGAAGGAGAAAATAAAAGAGAGGGTTGCCAGCTCCCCCTTGAAGGGCTTCTCTTCTCTCAATGTCAATCCCCCCTGTCGTGAACGAGTCAGACGAACTCAAACTCCCTTTCGTTCGCAGGATCATCAAGCTCTTCCTCGCCGGAATGGCGACCGTGATTCCCATCCTCGCAACGGGCTGGATCATCGTCATGGTCTTCAAGCTCCTGCACCGCATCGGCCTGGATATTATTAATTCGATCCTTAAGAGCCTGAATGCCGTGCGCGGCGTCGATCAGTCAAGCGATGACGCGTGGACCATTGAGGGATTTCCCGGCGATGACTTCCTCTGGCTACTCATCCCACTGGCTCTTCTTTTCCTTGTCGGCCTCGCCGTCACCAACCGCCCCGGCAAGCGCATCGTAGGATGGATCGATGGCGTCATGACGCGCGTCCCATTCTTTGGTTTCATTTACTCCTCTATCAAGCAGTTCGTCGATGCCGTGAGGAAGCTCGGTGGACCGAAGAAGTTCAAAGGCGTCGCCTACGTCGAGTATCCCAGTCCTGGGTGCCGCATGATCGGCTTCATCACCGGCCATTTCCGTGATCCACAGACCCAGAAGGACACCACCTCGGTCTTCATCCCCACCTCACCGAACCCCATGACGGGCTTCGTCGTCCTTATCGATGATGACAAGGTTTTCGATAGCGACATGACACTTGAAGAAGCAGGAAAAATGGTCCTCTCTGCCGGGCTCGTGGCCCCTGAGTCCTACGAGGATCTCGGGCCGAGCTCGCAGAAAAGCTAAGCAGGCTTCTGCGAGCGCAGCCCGTCGAGCGTCTTACCCTGTCCCTCCCACTGGAGTTGAAAATCCGTCTTCGGATAAAAGAAGGCATCCTCTGGCCACTCCAGCTGCTTCAGAGCAGGAAAGTCATCGAGCTGCTCCTGTGACCACTCGAAATATTCGTCATGGTCTGTTTTGAAGAGGAACTCGCCACCTGGCTCAAGCACCCGGACGAGTGACTCAAGGAACGGCTTTTGGAAAAGGCGCCTCCGGTGGTGCTTCGCCTTTGGCCACGGATCCGGGCAGAGGAGATGCAAGCGGCTCACCGACTCCGGTGGCAGCAGCCACTGCAGCGTGTAGAGGCTCTCCAGCCGCAGCACGCGGAGATTCTTCAGCCCCATGCGATCTCCCTTCCGGCACACCTTTCGGACCCGCCCGAGCAGACGCTCCACACCTAGGAAATTTCGCTCCGGATACTGCTCCGCCATTGCCAGCAAGAACGAGCCATCACCGCAGCCGAGATCAACCTCAAGCGGGCCGTCATTAGGGAAGTGATCCGCCAGTGGCAGCTCCGCAAAGTAGTCTGCAGGGATTAACTCATTGGGCTCCTGAGCCCTCGTGAAAGATTGGAAAAGCTCCATGATTAATTCGTTCTCTGCCAAATCCCATTGATGCCATATCCGGTCTCTCGGTTCCCCGCCGTGAAGCGGCTGATTCGACTATCTAGCTCTGTTCCACGCCGATAGTCGAAGTTCAAGAACATGAATTCGAAAGGAAAAGCACCTCCGCTACTGGAAAAGATGTCAATCTGAGCGCTGTAAGGATTGGTATCAGCATTGTAGAATCCGGAAACTGTTCCCACCTGGCTTATTTGCGGAAAATTTGTAGTTGTTCCGTCCTGCATTGCGACCGTTTTCGCAGGAAGGATGAGCTGGTAGTTTGCCGAAAATGCGCTCCCCGAGATCAGATCTCCTAAACCTAAAAAGAAAATCACTGAGCCACTTGCGTTTCCATTCTCGTTGATATTGTGAAACTGTAAGTTGGCCCTGGAGAAATCAAAATCCTGTGAATCCCAACTTGAGATGGGTGCCGAGAAGGCCTGAAAGAATGCTTTCGGCTGATCGGCAATACGAGGAATGAGATCGAGGCGTTCGTCTTCAAATTCAAACGGCAGCACACTTGAGAAGAAGACAACCCTGTCGCTAGCAAGATCACTCGAGGTCATGAAGAGGCGTTGCGAACCTGGAGTAGCGG
>JALZWA010000064.1 GCA_023299815.1 Akkermansiaceae bacterium | reverse complement strand
GAAGCCTATTCCTGTGAGCCTGAAGAAGGTTCTGAGAAAGGAGTAGGCTGGCACAGCGTTTGCCAACTTGCGGATGAGTTCCAGCACGAGCTGACTGTGATTACACGCTCCGCAAATCGTGAGGCCATTGAAAGCAGTGATGATCCACGATCGAAGCGTATCAACTGGATCTTTGTTGATCCTCGTGGTCTCTACAAGCGGATCAAAAAACGCGGTGGACTGGGTTTGCGGATTTACAATATGGCCTGGCAAGCTGAGATGCGGAAAGTGGCGGCAAAGTATCTGGAGGGAAATCACGTTGACGTCCTTCATCGCCTG
This sequence comes from Akkermansiaceae bacterium, assembly GCA_023299815.1. GTDB lineage: Bacteria > Verrucomicrobiota > Verrucomicrobiia > Verrucomicrobiales > Akkermansiaceae > SW10. The sequence goes on along the minus strand of JALZWA010000064.1, from coordinate 2,637 downwards.
ACCTTTGGGTGCATTGTGCCGCCGACCTTGCTCGCTGGTTTCGGTCTCCCTCTGGTCGTGGGTCCAGCGGGGGGGGCAGAGATGAGCCCCAGTGAGCTGGCAGAAGATTTACCCTTTCGACACCGTCTTAAAGACCGACTGCGTGCTGACCTCTTTGGCTTGGCCACTCGCTGGCCTTCCACGCGCAAGGCTTATCAAAATTGCTCGGTGGCATTGGGGGCGACGGAGGCCTCAGTGGCTGTCTTTAAAGAACTAGGAATCGATCAAGTTCGCCTCGTTCCACAGTCGGGATGTGGTGGTGATGAGGTTGAGTCCTTTGCAACGCGGAATCCCGATCAAGGTCCTCCCCAAACTGGTCCGGTTCGGCTTCTTACCGCTTCTCGTTTGATTCACTGGAAGGCGGTGGCGCTTGCGGTAGAGGCGGTTCACCAAGCCACTCAAAATGGGATTGAGGTCGAGTTAGATATTTTAGAAAACGGGCCTGAGCTAAAGAACCTTCAGCAAATGGTGGAGGATTTTGGCCTAGGAGAGCGGGTGAGGTTTTTAGGTCGCTTGCCGAGCCTTCAAGATGTCTATGCGAAGGTGAGAGAGTGTGATGCTCTCATTCACCCCGCTCTGAACGAGGCTTTTGGTCAAGTGGTTCTGGAATCGTTGGCTTTGGGTCGCCAGGTCCTGTGTCTCGATTGGGCTGGTCCCGGAATGATCGTGACTGAGGATTGCGGGATCAAAGTGAAGCCCGGGCCGCGTGAGCAAGTTGTTTCGGACTTTGCCGATGGCATTGCTGCCTTGGTGATGAGACGGGAGCAGTGGAGTGAAACCCGAGCAGCTGCGGTGACCCGATCAAAAGATTTTTCTTGGAAGAAATTGGCGACTCAAGTTGACCAAGCCTATCGCGATGCGGTGAACCAAGCGAGCGAGCGATAAAATCATGAAAGATCCCCTCCTTGATTTCACGATTGTGACCCCCAGTTTTAACTATGGGCACTTCATCGATGATTGCTTGAAGAGTGTTGCGATGCAGCACGGAGTTGTTCTAGAGCACCTCATTTACGATGCAGGCTCCGTCGATGACACCTTGGAGGTGATCGCGAAGTATCCTCATGCCAAGGTGGTGCAGGAGGCTGACAAGGGAATGAGTGATGCCATCAACAAGGGCTTCAAAGCCGCAAAAGGGAAATGGGTGATGTGGCTCAATGCCGATGATTTACTCAAGCCTGGCGCTTTGAAGGCGATTTTAGATTTCGCGGAGGGAAAGGACCACGATGTGATCTACTCTGGCTGGGATTTTGTTGATACAAGCGGGAAGATGATGAAGCCGATGACGATTTTTCCGTTTCAGAAGAAGATGATGCATTATTTGATCTGTTACATTGGATCAACGTCGGCCTTTTACCGCCGTGAGACCGTGATCGCGGAAGGACATCATCTCAACGAAGATTTTAAGTATGTCATGGATGGGGAGTTTTATAATCGTCTCGCTTCACTGGGAAAAAAATTCGGATATCTCCATGCACGCATCGCGGATTTCAGAATGCATGGAGAGAATCTCAGCTTTCGGCATCGCAATAAGGAGAATCGGAATGCCTCTGATGAACTCGTCCGGCAAAAGCAGTTTGCGGAGTCTCTCACCATTACTCGTTGCTATGGGCAGCAAGTGATCAAAACCACGCCGATGGTATGGTTTGTAGATGGTTTTTTTAACATCTTTTTTAAGGCTCAGAAATTTCTCTTGAAGCGAATCTACCGTTGGGTGGTTCCTTTGGTCGAATTGGAGAATCCACCAGCTCAAGAAGGTCAAAGCAAGTAGTATGAATTTACGCACAAAAGAGGGGGTTGCGGCTTTTTTAGAAAGCAATGTTGGGAATGTTGCTTTCCTGAGATTTGAGGTGGAAGGATTGAAGCAAGGCCCCTTAAGTGATTGGGATATTACGGTGAGGGACAGCCCTCAAGCTTTGCTCAGCTGTGAAGAGGTGTTCGGAGCTTCTTGGTTGAGGATTCCGCGTCAATATGTGGTTCAACACTACTATGAGTGGGGGCAAGTTGATCTGCTTCCTAGCTTTCAGTGGAATGGCTTCGAATACTTAGACCAAGGCAAATTTTGGGAAGGGGTGGCCACCTCTCCCGATGGGGTCCCGCGACCGGCCTTGGGGCATGATGCTTTTATCACTTGGATGACTGGCCTGTTATGGGGAGGTCGTTTCAATCCACGCTACACCGATTTCATCAAAGCGGGGGCACGCCGGGATGAGGCGATTTTTAGGGAGAGTTTAGAAGATGCTTTTGGAGCGGAGCTCGCCGCCAAGCTGTATCATCTTGCCGCAGAAGGGCGGGCGGAGGAGGCCGTTCAGATGGTGTCACAGATGCGGACCTCCTTGAGTCTTAGGAGACTCGGGAAACAGCCCCTCCAGTCTGTGCTCTCGGTGATGAAGCACTGGGCTTGCGAGCTTAAGTTTCACCTGAGAACTCCTTTCCCGTGGATCGGGATTTTGGGGCCTGATGGGAGCGGGAAATCGACTGTGATAGACGGTTTATCTGAGAAGCTCAAACTCTCGCGAATAGGAATAAGGTCAATTCACTGGCTGCCTCAGCTCAGTAAAAATACGGTGCTCTCTGAGGTGGTGGTAACTGATCCGCATG